>JAEYTW010000470.1 GCA_023433835.1 Pseudomonadota bacterium
GATGGGCGACATCGATCCGCTGCAAGGCGAGGATTGCCTCAACCTGACGATCTTCACGCCGGCGGCCGACGGCGCCCGGCGCCCGGTGCTGGTCTGGCTGCATGGCGGCGGCTATTCGTCGGGCGGCGGTTCGCTCGCCTGGTATGACGGCGCGCGGCTGGCGCGCGAGGGCGACGTCGTCGTGGTCGGCGTCAATTATCGCCTGGGTCCGCTCGGCTATCTCCACCTGCCCGGGCTGGTGCCCGGCAATCTCGGCCTGCGCGACCAGCAACTGGCGCTCGACTGGGTGGCGCGGCATGTCGCGGCCTTCGGCGGCGATGCCGATAACGTCACGCTGATCGGCCAGTCGGCCGGCGGCCATTCGATCGCCTGCCTGATGACGCTGCCGGATTCGCGCGCGCAGTTCCGCCGGGCGATCATCCAGAGCCCGCCGATGGGACTGGCGGTGCAGACGGTCGAGGCGGCGACGACGATCGGCCGGCTGTTCGTCGCGGCCGCCGGCATCGATCCGGACGCGCCCGATGCCCTCGATGCCTTGCGCGCCGCGCCGCTCGATATCTTGCGCCAGGCCCAGGGCGCGGCGGTGCGGGCGGTGATGCGTTCGGGCGATACCGCGCCGCCGTTCCTGCCCGTGGGCGACGGCGATTTCCTGCCGTCGCATGACGATTTTCCCGCAGCACTCGGCCGTGCCGCCGCCGATATCCGGATGATCATCGGCACCAACCGCGAGGAGATGCAGGCGTTCTATGCCTTCGATCCCGTGCTGCAGGCCCTGACCGGGGACGAACTGCTGGCGCGACTGCGCGACAGCCACGGCGCGGCGGCCGAAGCCCGCCTCGATCGCGTGCGCCGCCGCCGGCCCGGCGCCGCGCCGGTGGCGCTCTACGGCGATATTGCCAACGAAGACCTCTTCCTGCTCGGCAGCCTCGATTTCGCCACCCGGGCCGGCATGGCGTTCGTCTACCAGTTCGACTGGCAATCGCCCGATCCGCGGCTGCAATCCTGCCATTGCCTGGAGCTGCCGTTCTTCTTCGGCCCCGGCCGGGGCTGGGCCGAGGCGCCGATGCTGGCGGGCGCCGACCCGGCGGCGGTCGAGGCCCTGTCATCGGCGATCCGCGGGGCGATCACCGCCTTCGCCCGCACCGGCCGGCCCGATCACGCGGGGCTGCCGGCCTGGCCCGCCTACGAGCCGTCGCGGCGCATGACCATGCATCTCGACGTGGTCTGCCACGCCGCCGGCGATCCGGCCGGCCGCGACGATCCGGCGCTGTCATGAGCTGGCGGTTCGGTGGCCTGTCGGTCGAGCGCATCGTCGAATCGGACGGCCCGTTGCTGTCGCCCTTCGAGATCTTTCCCGATGCGACGCCCGATCACCTGGCGGCCGAGCGCCGCTGGCTGGGGCCGCGCTTCCGCGATCCCGCTACCGGCCTCCTGACCATCACCATCCAGAGCTTCCTGATCCGCCGCCCCGGCCTGACCATCCTGGTCGACACCTGCGCCGGCAATCACAAGCGGCGGGCGCGGGCCGATTTCGACGGGCGGGAATGGCCCTGGCTCGACCGTCTCGCCGCGGCCGGGGTGCGGCCCGAAGACGTCGACATCGTCATGTGCTCGCATCTCCATGTCGACCATGTCGGCTGGAACACGCGGGCGATGAACGGCCGCTGGGTGCCGACCTTTCCCCGGGCACGCTATCTGTTCTCGCGCCGCGAATGGGACTACTGGCGGGCGGAATCGGCCCGCGACGGCCTGCCGCGCACCGGCGACTACGTCGCCGACAGCGTGCTGCCCGTCGTCGCGGCCGGCCAGGCCGAAATGATCGACGAGGATTTCGCCCTCGGCCCCGAGCTGTGGCTCGAGGCCGCGGCGGGCCACACGCCGGGTCATTTCGTCACGCATCTGGCGGGCAAGGCCATCCTGTCCGGCGACCTGTTCCATCATCCGCTGCAGCTGCGCTATCCCCATTGGTCGACGCGGTTCTGCGCCGACCAGGAGGCGGCGCGCGCCACCCGGCTGCGCCTGCTGAACGCCTGGGCCGATCGCGACACCCTGATCCTGCCGGCGCATTTCCCCGCGCCCAGCTGCGGCCACGTCCTGCGCCACCACGATCATTTCGCCTTCCGCTTCGATGGCGAGCCGGCGCCGTTCCCCCATGGCTGACCTGCTGGTCCGCGGCGGCCGCCTCGTCGATCTCGACGGCGATCCGCACCGGCCGCCCGTCGTCGACATCCTTGTCGGCAAAGGTCGTATCGCCGCGGTCGCGCCCCGGATCGATGCGCCCGGCGCCGAGGTGATCGAGGCCGCCGGCCGGCTGGTGGTGCCAGGCTTCGTCAACGCCCACTACCATTCCCACGACCTGCTGCTGCGCGGCGCCTTCGATGTCACCGGGCTCGAATACTGGGCGATCAATGCGCTGCCGCGCGCCTATCCGCCGCGCGGCGATGCCGAGCTGCGCCTGCGCACCCTGCTGGGCGCGGCCGAATGCCTGCGCGGCGGCATCACCGCGGTTCAGGACATGCTGACCCTGTTCCCACTGACCGCCCGCCAGGTCGAGGTGGTGCGGCAGGCCTATGAGGAGGCCGGCCTGCGCGCGGTGCTCGGCCTGCAGGTCGCCGATGTCTCACCCCTCGACACGACACCGTTCTGGCGCGAAACCATTCCGCCCGACCTGCACGGCAATCTCGCCGGGCCGTCGGCGCCGGCCGATGCCCCGGACCCGCTGGCGGTGATGGACGAGATCCTCGCCGGCGGCAACAGTGACCTCGTGCGCTGGGCGATCTGCCCGTCCAGCCCGGATCGCTGCAGCCCGGCGCTGCTTGACCGACTCGCAGCCCTTGCCGCCCGCCATGACGTGCCGGTCTGCGCCCATATCTACATCTCGCGGGCCGAGGTGGTGGGCGCCCGGCGCAACTATCAAAACGACGGCGGTTCGCTCGTCCGCCACCTTGCCGCGCGCGGCCTGCTCAACCGCCGGCTGACCCTGGCCCACGGCGTCTGGCTCGACGACGCCGAGATCGCCGACCTCGCGGCCGCGGGCGTTTCGCTCGCGATCAACCCGCTCAGCAACCTCAAGACCAAGAATGGCGCGGCGCCGATCCGCAAGCTGATGGACGCCGGCGTCAATCTCGGCATCGGTTGCGACAATTGCAGCTGCTCGGATGCGCAGAACATGTTCCAGGCGATGAAGACGCTGACCTTCCTCGCCGCGATCAGCGATCCTGCCGACGGTCCGCCCGATGCGATCGATGCCTTCCGCGCCGCGACGACCGGGGGCGCCAGGGCGCTTGGCCTGCCCGTCGGTCGCATCGCACCGGGCATGGCCGCCGATCTCGTGCTGCTCGACCTGGCCGACCCGGTCTACCAGCCGCTGAACAGCGCGGTGCGCCAGATCGTCTACGGCGAAAGCGGCCGGTCGGTCGAGACGGTGATCGTCGGCGGCCGTGTCGTCATGCGCGACCGCAAGCTCGTCACCATCGACGAGGGGGCCTTGCGCGCCGAACTCGATGACCTGATGCCGGGCTTCCGCCGCGACGCCGCGGCGGTGTTCGCCCGCACCGCGCCGCTGCGCGCCTACATCGCCGCGGCCGACCGCCGCATCTGGGCCGAGGATATCGGGTTCAGCCGCTATGTCGGGTTCGGCGATAGAGCGACGGGTTGATCTTGGGCCCGCAGATCGTCTCGTCGAATTTCGACAGCATCAGCGCCTGGACCCCGGGGGCTGTCACCAGCCTGACCGTGGTGATGTCGCGCTCCCACAGCGGGAATTCGAAGATCAGCGACTTCTTGCCCGTCCCATCCTTCTCGACCTCCGAGCGCGCCTCCGGCTCCATGTAGAGCTTCGAATTTTCGAAGACGAGCGTCATCAGCGTATCGAGCGTCGGTTCGTAATATTTGCCGAACGCGTTCAGGCGGTCGTCGCAGAATTCGAAAGCGTATTGCCGCTTGCCATCACGATAGAGCGTGACGTCGTTGTCTTCGGTCCGGCGCTGCAGCCCATCGGCCTGGGCGATGTCCATGACCTCGGCTTCGGTCATGCCGGAGCGGAACTTGTCCACCTCGAAAGCCGCCGCCGGTCCGCAGGCCAGCAAGATCGGCAGCACCCATCGCAGAAGCTTTGCCATGGCCTACCCCTCCATCCGGGGCAAGCATAGGAAGCCGCCGCCGGCTTGGAAAGCTCAGACGCCGAGATAGCGGTGGCGCAGCGCCTCGTCGGCGCGCAGTTCCTCCGGCGTGGTCTCCATCGCAATGCGGCCCTTGTTCATCAGGTAGACGCGGTCGGCCAGCGCCAGGGCAAAGCCGACGCGCTGCTCGACCATCAGCAGCGTCGCGCCCTCATCCTTCAGCCGGCGCAGCACGGCCTGCAGTTCGCGCACCAGCAGCGGCGACAAGCCCTCGGTCGGTTCGTCCAGCAGCATCAGCTGGGGGTTGGCGACCAGGGCGCGGGCGGTGGCCAGCATCTGCTGCTCGCCGCCCGACAGGTTGCCGGCGCGCTGCTGGCGCCGTTCGCGCAGGCGGGGAAAGGCGTCATAGGCGCGTTCGATCGACCAGCCGGTGCCGGTGCCGGTGGCCGGCGGCCGCGCGGCGATGCGCAGCGTTTCCTCGACCGACAGCGAACGGAAGATGCGCCGGCCCTGCGGCACCAGGGCCAGGCCCTTGCGCGCGATCGCCTGCGGGCTGGCGGCGGCGATGTCGCCGCCGGCAAAGCCGATGCGGCCGCGGCGGGCGGGGGTGAAGCCGACGATCGAGCGCATCAGCGTGGTCTTGCCCACGCCGTTGCGGCCGAGCACGGCGACGATCTCGCCCGGCCGGACCGCCAGGCTCACGCCCTGCAGCACGTAGGAATGGCCGTAATAGGTGTGGATGTCGTCGATGACCAGCATCGGTCAGTGTTCCTCGCCGAAATAGATCGCCTGGATTTCGGCGTTGCCGCGGATCTCGTCCGGGCTGCCCTCGGTCAGCACGCGGCCCTGGTGCAGGATGGTGAAGCGGTCGGCGATGCCGAAGGCGACGTCCATGTCGTGCTCGATGGCAACGACGGTGATGTCGCGCGGCAGCTCGCGGATCAGGGCGACGACGTTCTCGGTTTCGGCCGTCGACAACCCTTGCGTCGGTTCGTCGAGCAAGAGGAGGCGCGGGCGATGGGCCAGCGCCATGGCGATCTCCAGCTTGCGCTGCTCGCCATAGGACAGGTCGCCCACGATCGAGCCGCGCGACGCGTCGAGCCGCCAGTCGGCCAGCAGGCCGTCGAGGCGGGCCATCACGTCCTTGCGCGCCTCGGCCGGGCGCAGCATGTCCAGCGCGCCCGGCGCATGCGCCTGGACCGCGAGATGGATGTTGTCGGCCACGGTCAGGGTCGGGAACAGCGAGGTGATCTGGAACGTGCGCGCCAGCCCCGCCTTGGCCCGGGCATCCGGGCGCAGGGCGGTGACGTCGGTATCGAACAGCGCGATGCGGCCCGCGGTCGGCCTCAGCTGGCCGCCGATCATCGCAAACAAGGTCGACTTGCCGGCGCCGTTCGGGCCGAGCAGCACGCGCCGCTCGCCGGTCTCGACGGTGAGCGACACGCCGTCCACGGCGCGCAGGCCGCCGAACTGCATCACCGCATTCTCGACGCGCAGGGCGGTCATCGCGCGGCCTCCCGGTTCAGGGCCTTGCGCGCCAGCGCCACCACGCCCTGCGGCGCCAGCAGCACGACGGCGATGTAGAGCAGCCCGAGGATCAGCGGCCAGCGGTCGGTATAGCCCGAGACGACGTGGCTCAGCGTGATGATGATGAAGGCGCCGACCACGGGGCCGAAGGTGGTCGCGGCGCCGCCGACGATCACCATCAGCATCGCCTCGGCCGAGATGACGATCGAGGCGGCCTCGGGGCTGACGAAGCCCTTGTAGTAGACGAACAGCACCCCGGCGAAGCCCGAGAAACCGGCCGACAGCACGAAGGCCAGGTATTTGTAGAGCCAGACGCGATAGCCCAGCGCCGCCATGCGCTGCGGGTTCTCGCGGATGCCGCGCAAGGCGCGGCCGAAGGGTGAGCGGATGATCGCCGACATCAGCAGGCCGGCCAGAATGCAGGCGGCCAGCGCGAACAGGAAATAGGCATTGCGGTCGTCGAGCAGGCCGCTGATGCCGAGGTCGGGGCGGGGTACGCCGCGCAGCCCGTCGTCGCCGCCGGTCACCCGCCGCCAGGAGAAGGCGACGGCCCAGGCAATCTGCCCGAGTGCGAGCGTGATCATCAGGAAATAGACGCCGGTGGTGCGCAGCGCCAGGAGGCCGTAGACGGCGCCCAGGGCCAGCGCAGCCCCGATGCCGGCAGCCGCGCCGATCCAGAACGACTGGCTGACATGGATGGCGGCGAGCCCGGCGGCATAGGCACCCATGCCGAAATAGGCGGCATGGCCCAGCGAGGGCAGGCCGGTATGGCCGAGCAGCAGGTTCACGCCCAGCGCGAACACGGCGAAGATCAGCCCGTCGACGACGAGGCCGGCATAATAGGGCGGCAGCAGCCAGCCGGCGACGGCGGCCGCAGCCAGCCCGGCAGCGATATGGGATTTGCGCATGATTTTCAGGCCCGGCCGAACAGGCCGCTCGGCCGGATGGCGAGCATGGCGACCATCGGCACGAAGACGGTGAAGAGGGCGAGGTCGGGCATGAGCGACTTGCCCAGCGTGTCGACCAGGCCGATGAACAGGCTGCCGATGAAGGCGCCGCGCAAGCTGCCGAGGCCGCCGATGACGACGACCGCGAAGGCTTGCAGCACCACTTCGAAATCGGCACCGGGATAGACGCCCAGCATGGCGCCGCCCAGCACGCCGGCGAGGCCGGCGAGCCCCGCGCCGACCGCGAACACGGCCGAGAATACGGCGCCGATGTTGACGCCGATGCCGCGCACCATCTCCTCGTCGTCGACGCCGGCGCGCACGATCGCGCCGATCTTCGTGCGCTCCAGGAACAGCCAGATGGCGATGGCGACGACGATGCCGGTGACGGTCAGGGCCAGGCGATAGATCGGGAAGACGATCCCGCCCCAGCGCCAGGAGCCTTCGAGGATGGCCGGCCGGCTCAGGGTTTGCGGCAGGCCGCCCCACAGCCACAGCGACAGGTCGCCGATGACCAGCAGCATGCCGAAGGTCAGGAGCACCTGGGCCAGCTCGTTCGACTGCACGCGATGCAACAGCAGGCGTTGCAAGGCCACACCGACGATGGCGACGGCCAGCGGCGCCAGCACCACGGCTGCCCAGAAGCTGTCGGTCACGCGAATGACCGACAGCCCGGCATAGGCACCCAAGAGGTAGAACGACCCATGGGCCAGGTTGATGAACCGCATCAGCCCGAAGATCACCGACAGGCCCGACGCCAGCAGGAACAGCAGCATCGCCAGCGACAGCCCGTTCAGGATCTGGATCGACCAGAACGTCATGGTCGGCTTACTTCGCCCAGTCGTTGGCGACCGAGGCGTAGTCGGGCATCGCCATGAAGGCTTCCGGCGTCCAGGTATAGAACTGCGAGATGTTGTCGAACTTGGCGATCGGCTTGTTGACGAGCTTGCCGGCCTCCTTCTCGACGCGGAAGACGTAGATGTCGTTGATCGGGCTGTTGCGCTCGTCGAAGCGGAAGCGGCCGCGCGGCGCCACGAAATCGACGTCGTGCATCGCCTTGAGCAGCGCGGGCTTGTCCTTGACGTCGCCGTTGCGCGCGACCAGCGCGTCGTGGATCACGCGGGCGCCGACATAGGAGCCTTCGGAGTAGAAGGTCGGCGTGCGGTTGTAGCGCTTCTGGTAGGCGGCGACGAAGGCCTTGTTCTCCGGGTTGTCGAGGGCCGAGGAATAATGCATCGCCGTGGTGATGCCGACCGCCGCGTCGCCCTGCTGGGCCAGGATCAGGTCGTCGGTCAGGAGGCTGGTGCCGACCAGCGGAATGGTGCCCTTCAGGCCGTATTCGGAGAACTGCTTGACGTACTTGATCGCCTCGGCGCCGGCGAACACGGCGGCCACCGCGTCGGCCTGCTTCGGATCGAAGGCGGTCAGGAAGGGGCCGAAATCGGCGGCGCCCAGCGGCGGGTAGAGGCTTTTCACGATCTTGCCGCCGGCGGCGGTGAAGGTGCGGGCGAAGCCGCCGGTCTGCTCGTAGCCCATCGCGTAGTTCGGGGCCATCATCACCAGGCGCTTGTAGCCCTGGTCGGCCAGCCACTTGCCGAACGGGTGGCTGGCCTGGCTGCCCGACGAATTGGTGCGGAAGATCACCGGTGCCGCCTGTTTCTGGGTCAGGCCGTCGGCCGAGGCGACGGTGACCACCAGCGGCACGTTCTGGTTGACCGCATAGTCGCGCAGCGCATAGGCGACCGACGACGAGACGATGCCGCCGAGGAAGGCGACCTTGTCGCGCTCGACCAGCTTCTGCGCCTTGGTCATGCCCACGTCGGGCTTGGCCTGGTCGTCCTCGAACAGGACTTCGACCTTGACCTGGCCGGCCTTGCCGCCCTTCTCGGCGAAGAACATCTCGAAGCCGTTCTTCACTTCCTCGCCGATCACGGCATAGGGCCCGGTATTGGGGCCCAGCACGCCGATGCGCACGGTTTCCTGCGCCATCGCGCCGCCGCCGGCGGCAAGGGCCGCCACCACCACGGTGACGCAGGTGATTTTTCCGATCATGTTGCTAGCCCCCCGAATTGTCGGCCGGAATATCGATCGGATCAGTATCGACAGCGGGCGGGATCGCGGCTTGCGCGGCAGCGCAGCACGCGTTGCACCGTGGTGCATTGCCGACACGGCCCCGTGATCAACCGGGATCGCGCTCGACGGGGGCAGGGCAGGCTGACATGATCCGGTCACATGCCGTCCACGGGCCGAAGGGGAGATCCGCCATGCCGACCGTCTTCGCCTCGACGGAAGTCGAAGGCCGGCGCCAGTTCGAGGCGTATCATCGGACGATCTCGCGGCGTATCGCGCGCATGGATGTCCAGCCGGAGCGGCCCAGCCGTTTCGACTGCACGATCGCCGAGCAGCGCGTCGGCGGTCTGCAACTGCTCGACATCTGCTCCGACCCGGTGATGATCGAACGTTCGCGCCAGTGCATTTCGGTCGACCAGCGCTCGCACTACATCGTCGGGCTGAACATGACCGGGCGCACCGTCATCCGCCACGACGGCACGGCCGTGCTGGTCGGCCCCGACAGCTTCTTCCTGCTCGACAAGGCGCTGCCCTACGAGACCACCTTCTTCGACCGCAGCCAGCGCATCCTGGTCTGCATTCCGCGCGACCAGCTCGACCGCCGGATGAACGATCCCGGACGCTATCTGCACATGACCGCGCCCACGCTCGCCGGCATCGGCAGGATGGCGGCGGAATACCTGAAGCTGTTGCTGTCCGAGGCCGGCTCGATGAGCTCAGGCCATCAGCTGCAATCGGCCGAGACCTGTCTCGACCTCCTGGCCATGGCGCTCGATGCCGGCGAGATCAATGCCGCGGAACCCGCGGCGCGCAGCTCGGGCACCATGCTGCTCTCGCGGATCAAGGCCTTCATCCGCTGCCACCTGTCCGACCCCGAGCTGTCGCCCGGCCTGGTCGCCGAGCAGCACGGCATTTCCAAGCGTTATCTGCACGCGCTGTTCGCTGGCACCGATACGACGCTCGGCGCCTGGATCCGGGAGGAGCGGCTGACGCGCGCGCATGCCAGCCTTGCCGATCCGCGCTCGGGCCATCTGACGGTGACCGAGATCGCCCTGCGCCAGGGCTTCAACGACATCCCGCATTTCAGCCGGCAGTTCAAGGCGCGCTTCGGCCTGTCGCCGACCGCCCTGCGC
>JAEYTW010000603.1 GCA_023433835.1 Pseudomonadota bacterium
GGCCTGGACCGGGTGCGGGCCCAGCCAGCGGCAGCCCAGGCAGCGGCGGTCCCGGTGGCGGTCCCGGTGGGCCGGGTGGCGGCGGGTCGGGCGGTGGCCCCGGCGGCGGCGGGGGCCATCGCTGATGAGCCTCGATAAAGCCCGCGCCCAGGAGATCGCCGATCAATTGGACACGCCGGCGCCGATCACGGTCACCCGCTTCTTCAGCGGTGCCGGGCTGACGCGCAACGGCATCCAGTTCGCCTTCGTCATCCGCGGCACGCTCTATTTCCGCACCGACGCCGACAGTCGCCCGGCCTACGAGGCAATGGGCGCCGAACCGTTCAGCTATGCTGGCCGGACCAAGGAAGTGACGATCCAGGCCTATTACGAAGCCCCCGTCGACGTGCTGGACGACCCCGACGAGCTGAACCGCTGGGCCGAACGCGCCTACCAGGCCGCCGTCGCCGCCCACAAGCCGAAGCCACCGCGCAAGAAAGCGGCGGCGAAGCGCAAGACAACGGTGCGGAAGAAATAACACGACCTCAGCTTGCGCGTCCGACGTCGCCGCGTTAGGTTACATGTAACCTAGGAGGTATGAATGAGCTCTACCTCGTCACCCAAGTCATCGCGACTAAAGGTGCGCGAACATCGCGAACGGTTGCGCCGCCAAGGCCTGCGACCGATCCAGATCTGGGTTCCGGACGTCCGGTCACCGTCATTCCGCGCTGAAGCCCATCGTCAATCGCTCATCCTGGCTTCCGCCGCCAGCGAAGCTGAAGATCAAGCGTTCGTCGACGCTATCACCGACTGGAATGACGAATGAAGCGGGGCGAAATCTGGACTGTGTCCGGTGGGCAGGATTATGCCGGCAAACCACGCCCCGCCGTCATACTTCAGGACGATGCCTTCGATGTTACGCCGTCGATCACTGTTTGCCCGTTCACGACGGCTGAGCACGATATCCCGTTGCTTCGCCTGCCCTTTGAGCCTGACGCGCAGAATGGATTGCGCGCACCGTGTCAGCTGATGGTCGACAAGATTTCCACCGTTCCCAAATCAAAGCTCGGCCAGCAGATCGGCCGGATCAGCGCCGAAGACACGGTTCGGCTGAACCGTGCCGTGCTTGTTTTCCTCGGTCTCGCCGTTTCGCCGAACACGGTTCGCGATCGATGAGGTGATCAGCGCGGATCGCGCCTGAGCAGCACGATCAGCGACAGCAGCAGCAGGACGCAGAATTGAAAGGCCGAAGGGCGGCCGTTCCACTGGCTCGACTGCCACATGGCAAACCATTCGCCGGCGACGACGAAGAAGCCGGTGAACCACAACAATAATCCCAGCGCGATGCCGAGCACGGCAGGCGCCTTGGCATTCTCGAAGCGCGGCCCGGCATCACGGAAATGCTTGGCCATGGTGAAGAAGCCGCAGGTGGTGAGAAGGCCGGTGCCGAGTTCGGCGGCAATGATCAGCCAGTACGCGGCTTCATGCGCCGGCGGCGAGGTGATGGCCCGGCTGGTCAGCGTCGTATGCGGGAAGGCCGTGTCCATGCTCAGCACATGGCGAACGAACTGCCAGTTGCTGTCGTAATCCATCAGGTTGTTCCAGCCGGTGATCAGGGCGAACAGCGCGATGCTGCCGGTCAGCACCAGCTGGACCACGCGCACGGCAGCGATCATCCGAAACCCTCCCCTGCAATGGCGGCAGTGTGACGCAACCGGACGCGTAACGACAGAGGAGGCTCGGCGGATCCAGGCTCGGATCAATCACCGAGTGTCCGCCGGATCTACGCGGTGAACGCTACATCGAGCTGAATGGCAACAATCTGGAGGCGCTTGTCTCTGGTCCAAAACGCCGCGCCGGGCGTGAGCTTCGCTGCAGCCAGAAGATGGGCGTCGACGTAGCCTGTGCCGCGACCTGCCAGGGTGTGACGATCGATGAGGCTCATCACCTCGGCATCCGTCGCCATGACGGCACGCGGCAAATTGGATAACGCCGCCAATACGCCTTCGCGTTGACGCAGATTGCCAAGCGCGAGTTCACCGACAACAAAGGGGTGCGAAAGAACTTCGTTCGCTCCGAGCAGACGAACAAGTGCGGGATCCCCGACCCGGAGATGATCGATCCAGATCGACGTATCGACCAGGATCACGCTGGTTCCGACCGCCGACGCGGCGCGGCCTCAAGATCTGGCTCAGTACCGCCAAGGCGCGCCAGCCGGCGGGCACTTTCTCGCTCGATCAAGGCTTTCAGCGCTTCACGGATCAGGGCAGATTTCTCTTTCAGCCCGGTGAATGCCTGCGCCTGGGCAAGAAGATCATCATCGAGAGCCAATGTTGTCCGCATCGGGAGCCTCCATATCATAGGCACGGATATTAGCATCATTCGATGAATGGCGTGAACAGCGGCACCAGACTATCGTGAGCCGATAGAGGCGTATCCATGGCTGATGATCTCACCGATGCCGTAATCGACGCTGCGCGCGAACCGCGGGCGGCCGCCGCCCGCTATGACCGGCAGGCCGGCCGCATCGTCATCGAGCTGACGAACGGATGCACCTTCGCTTTCCCCCACACTTGGCCGAGGGCCTGGAAACGGCGACCGACGACCAGCTCGCCGAGGTCGAAATCCTCGGCCGCGGCCATGGTTTGCAGTGGGAGATTCTCGACGTCGATCTGTCGCTGCCCGGCTTGATGGCCAGCGTCTTCGGGGCACCAGGATCGCGTATAGGATAAGTTCAGACTGATCTGAAAAGGTAGTGGCGGAGGGGATGGGATTCGAACCCACGATAGGGGTTTAAGCCCCTATAACGGTTTAGCAAACCGCCGCCTTCAGCCACTCGGCCACCCCTCCGCAATGAGTGGGTTTTTGTCTTCCACGGCGTATGCGGCGCCTCTTCTACCGGCCGCATCCCCCGATGTCAACGCGATCCACTGCGGCGCAACAAAGAAATTCCAAGGATTTAGCCGGCGCGCACGCGGGTGATGAAGGCGCCGACCTCGCTCTGCAGCGCATGGGCGTCGCGGGCCAGCGTCTCGCTGGCCGAGCGCATGCGGCGCGCGGCCTCGCCGTTGGCGCGGGCCGCCTCGGATACGGTCGCGATGTTGCGGTTGACCGTCTCGGCCCCGTCGGCGGCCTGGCGGACGCTGCGGCTGATCTCGGCGGTGGCGGCCGATTGCTGGCGCACCGCGGCCGAGATGGTTGCGGCGATGCCGTTCATCCGCGCGATGGTATCGCCGATCGCGGCGATGGCGCTGACCGTCTCGCCGGTCGAATCCTGAATGCCCGAGACCTGCTGGGCGATGCGGTCGGTCGCCCCCGTCGTCTGGCCCGCCAGGTTCTTGACCTCCGAGGCCACGACGGCGAAGCCCTTGCCGGCCGTGCCGGCGCGCGCCGCCTCGATGGTGGCGTTCAGGGCCAGCAGATTGGTCTGGCCGGCGATGGCATGGATCAGCTCGACCACCTCGCCGATCGCCTGGGCCGAGGTCGCCAGGCCCTTGACCTGGTTGTTCGTGCGCGCCGCGTCGGTCGAGGCCTGGGCCGCCACCTGGCTCGAGACCTCGACCTGGCGGTCGATCTCGCCGACCGACGCCGACAGCTGCTCGGTCGCCACCGCCACCGTCTCGACATTGTCGGCCGTGCGCTTCATCGCATCCTCGACGGCCGCGACACGGTCGGCGGTCGAGGCCGCCTGGTCGGTCAGCCCTTCGGCGAGATGGCTGAGCTCCTCCGCCGCGG
>JAEYTW010000662.1 GCA_023433835.1 Pseudomonadota bacterium
ATACGACCCCTATCTCGACCAGACCAAGGTGCTGGCTGCGGCGCGCGCCGCCGGCATGTCGCTGACCGCCTATTACGCGATGGCCGACGGCCGGGTGTTCACCGACCCGGCGATCGCGGCCATCGCCGAACGGCTGGGCCGCAGCCCGGCCCAGGTGGTGCTGCGCTGGCTCGTCCAGCAGGACGGCGTCGTCGCCTTGTCGAAGACGGTCGACGAGGCCCGCGCGGCGGCCAACCTCGCCATCTTCGACTTCGCGCTGCCGGCCGAGGACATGGCGGCGATCGACGCCCTGCGCCGACCCGACGGGCGGATCGTCAGCCCGCCGGGCCTGGCGCCGGTGTGGGACTAAGCAAAGGTCGCGGTCGGCACCACCGTCGCGAATTCGAAGCCGAGCGTGGCGAGGTGGGTGCGATGCACGGTTTCTGCCGGGATCGTGCCGCCTTCGCCGTCGGGCAGGTCGAAGCAGTCGCAGGCATCGCCGACGACGATGACGCGATAGCCGAGATTCGACCCCACCCGCACCGTCGTCGACACGCACATGTCGGTCGAGACGCCGAAGACGACGATGGTATCGGCCCCGAGCCGGCGCAGCCGCAGGTCGAGGTCGGTGCCGATGAAGGCGGCGTTGACCGATTTGGTCACCAGCGGCTCGCCCGGGGCCGGCTCGAAGCCGGGGCGATGGGCATTGCCGGGCTGGCCCGGCCGCAGGGTCGAGCCTTCCTGAACCGAATCGTGGCGGACATGGATGATCGGCCGGCCGGCGGCGCGCCAGGCGGCAAGCAAGGCGAGGCCGTTGCGGTCGAGATGCTGGTTCCAGCGCCGCGGCCAGGGCGCCTGGTCGAAGGCGCGCTGCATGTCGATCGGCAGCAGGACGGCGTTGTGGGCGAGTTGCATGGCGTGATTTCCCGGTGGATGGCTGACGCCTCCTCTCTAGGCCCGACTGCCTGTCGGCCGCACTCGACATTATGCCGTGTCCTCCGGCAAAGTGCCGGCCGATGACACCGCTGGACGACAAGGACCGTGCGCTGATCGCCGCGCTGCGCCGCAACGCGCGGGAGCCGCTGGTGGCACTCGCCCGCCGTATCGAGCTGTCGCGCAGCGCGACCGAGGGGCGGCTGCGCCGGCTCGAGCGCGCGGGGGTGATCCGCGGCTATACCGTCGATCTCGGCGAGGCGGCCGAGCCCGCGGCGGTGCGGGCGATGATCGCCGTCACTTTCGTCGCCGGGCGCAATTGCGACCATGTCGTGCCCCGGCTCGGCCATATCCCGGAAATCGTCTCCTGCCTGTCGCTGGCCGGGCCGGTCGACCTGATGCTGATGGTCGAATGCCCCTCGAACGCTGCCCTCGACGGCATCCGCCAGCAGGTGGCCGCAACCTCGGGCGTGGCGACCGCCACGACCCATGTGGTCCTGCGCAGCCATTTCGAGATGCGGACGCGCTGAGATTTTCCTGCGGGGCGCTGTCGGGACGGCGGGGGCGGCATCGTCCTCGGGGGGATCGTTCCAACAGGAGGTTCCCCATGTCCGACTCCCCCAAGCTGCACGGCATCACCGCCTATGTGATGGTGCCGAGCGTCGCCGCGGCCGTCGAGTTCTACTAGAAGGCCTTCGACGCGACCGAGGTGATGCGCATGCCGACCGATGACGGCAGCCGGGTCATGCACTGCCATCTGCGGATCAACGGCGCGGATCTGCTGATCTGCGACCCGTTTCCCGAGCACGGCTTCGGCTTCGTCGAGGGCCGCGGCAACGTCACCCTCCACCTCGCCGTCGACGATGTCGACGGCTGGTATGACAAGGCGGTGGCGGCCGGCGCCGAGGGCACGCTGGCCCCGCACGACGCCTTCTGGGGCGATCGCTACGCCCAGGTGGTCGATCCGTCGCGGCAGCGCTGGGCGATGATTGGCTCGAAGAAGGGCTGACGCCACCTCTCTCGCCTGGCGGCGCGGTTGCGGTTACCATGCCGCGCCGTTCCGGGAGAGAGTGACATGGTCAAGCTGACGAAAATCTATACACGCGGCGGCGACAAGGGCGAGACGTCGCTGTCGAACGGCGAGCGGCGCAAGAAATTCGACCTGCGCATCGAGGCCTATGGCCGGGTCGACGAGGCCAATGCCGCGATCGGCGTGGTGCGGCTGGATGTGGCCGGCCAGCCTGAGGACGCGATGCTGAGCCGCATCCAGAACGACCTGTTCGACCTCGGCGCCGACCTGGCGACACCAGAGGAAGAAAATCCGAAATGGCCGCCTTTGCGCGTCACCGACCCGCAGGTCGACCGGCTGGAGCACGAAATCGACGCGATGAATGCCGAGCTGGCGCCGCTGACCTCGTTCATCCTGCCCGGCGGCAGCCCGGCCGCGGCGCATCTGCATGTCGCCCGCACCATCGTCCGCTCGGCCGAAAGGCTCGCCTGGAAATTGGCCGAAACCGAGGCGGTGAACGGCGCGGCGATCCGCTATCTCAACAGGTTGTCGGATCATCTGTTCGTGCTCGGCCGCCATTTGAACGACCAGGGCCGCGCCGACGTGCTGTGGGTGCCCGGCGCCAACCGTTGATGTCCGCAGGCGGGGCCACGCGATGACGCAAACAGTCTCGCGGGATCGGCGAAATCTGCTAAGTATTTATCAGCGCTAGCTATTTGCACGCCCGTGACGCTTCGTTGACAGGGTAGGGGCGTGGAATTATTGTGCGGCGCGTCAAAATGCACTCAACTATGACAATCGCGACGCCGTTTTGGTCGCCGATGGGAGATCGTCTCGCATGAAAGTGCTGGTCCCGGTTAAGCGGGTGGTCGATTACAACGTCAAGATCCGTGTCAAGGCGGACAAGACCGGGGTCGACCTCGCCAACGTCAAGATGTCGATGAATCCGTTCGACGAGATCGCCGTCGAAGAGGCCGTACGGCTGAAGGAAGCCGGCATCGCCACCGAGGTCGTCGCCGTCTCGATCGGCCCGGCCCAGGCGCAGGAGACGCTCCGTACCGCGCTGGCCATGGGCGCCGCCCGCGGCATCCTGGTAAAGACCGACGACGAGGTCCAGCCGCTGGCCGTGGCCAAGATCCTGAAGGCCCTGGCCGAGGCCGAGGGCCCGCAGGTCGTGATCCTGGGCAAGCAGGCGATCGACGACGATTCCAACCAGACCGGCCAGATGCTGGCGGCCCTGCTGGGCTGGCCGCAGGCGACCTTCGCCTCGAAGGTCGCCCTGGCCGACGGCAAGGCTACCGTGACCCGCGAGGTCGACGGCGGCCTGCAGACCGTCGAGCTGAAGCTGCCGGCGATCGTGACCACCGACCTGCGCCTCAACGAGCCGCGCTACGCCTCGCTGCCCAACATCATGAAGGCGAAGAAGAAGCCGATCGACGAAAAGACCCCGGCCGATCTCGGCGTCGACGCCGCGCCGCGCCTCAAGGTGCTCTCGGTCGAGGAGCCGCCGAAGCGCCAGGCCGGCATCAAGGTGAAGACCGTCCAGGAACTGGTCGAGAAGCTGAAGACCGAAGCGGGAGTGATCTGATCATGGCCGTCCTCGTCATTGCCGAGCACGACAATCAGGCGCTCAAGGCGCCGACCTTCAACACCGTCTCCGCCGCCAAGGCGATCGATGCCGACGTCCACGTCCTCGTGGCCGGCAAGGGTTCGGCCGCGGCCGCCGAAGCCGCCGCCAAGATCGACGGCGTCACCAAGGTGCTGCACGCCGACGATGCCGCCTACGAGCATTGCCTGGCCGAGCCGATGGCCGCGCTGATCTCAGGGATCGCCAAGAATTACGGCGCCGTGCTGGCGCCGGAGACCACCAACGGCAAGAACTACCTGCCGCGCGTCGCCGCCCTGATCGACGTCGCCCAGATCTCGGGCATCATCAAGGTAGTCTCGCCCGACACGTTCGTGCGCCCGATCTATGCCGGCAACGCGCTGGCGACGGTGCAGTCGGCCGATCCGGTCAAGGTCATCACCGTGCGCGGCACCGGTTTCCCGGCGGCGGCCGCGACCGGCGGCTCGGCCGCGGTCGAGACGCTGGCGGCGGCGGGCGACACCGGGATCTCGACCTATGTCGGCCAGGAATTGCAGAAGTCCGACCGGCCGGAACTGACCTCGGCCAAGATCATCATCTCGGGCGGCCGCGGCATGCAGTCGGGCGATAATTTCCACCTGCTCGACAAGGTCGCCGACAAGCTCGGCGCCGCCGTCGGCGCCAGCCGCGCGGCGGTCGATGCCGGCTTCGTGCCGAACGACTACCAGGTCGGCCAGACCGGCAAGATCGTCGCCCCGCAGCTCTACATCGCGGTGGGCATCTCGGGCGCGATCCAGCATCTCGCCGGCATGAAGGACTCCAAGGTCATCGTCGCGATCAACAAGGACGAGGAGGCGCCGATCTTCCAGGTGGCCGACTACGGCATCGTGGGCGATCTGTTCAAGCTCGTGCCGGAGCTCGAGGCGGAACTGTCCAAGTGACCGCGGGTCGGTCGGTTAGGGGATCAGGACGATGATCAAGAAGATCGGCGTGATCGGCGCCGGGCAGATGGGTAACGGTATCGCCCATGTCTGTGCGGTCGCGGGCTATCCCGTGGTCCTGAACGACATTTCCGAGGCGCAGCTGGCCAAGGCCGTGTCGGTGATCGAGGGCAACCTCACCCGTCAGGTGGCCCGTGGCAAGATCTCGGAGGAGGCGCGGGATACGGCACTCGCCCTGATCGAGACCTCGACCGACTTGAAGGCCCTGGCCGACGTCGATCTCGTGATCGAGGCGGCGACCGAGGAAGAGAGCCTGAAGAAGAAGATCTTCCAGGCGGTCTGCCCGGTCCTGCGTCCCGACGCGCTGATCGCGACCAACACGTCGTCGATTTCGGTCACGCGGCTTGCCGCCTCGACCGACCGCCCGGAACGGTTCATGGGCATGCATTTCATGAACCCGGTGCCGGTGATGCAGCTGGTCGAGCTGATCCGCGGCATCGCCACCGAGGAAACCACCTTCCGCGAAATCCGCGAGCTGACGATCAAGCTCGGCAAGTCCCCGGCCAATGCCGAGGATTTCCCGGCCTTCATCGTCAACCGCATCCTGCTGCCGATGATCAACGAGGCCGTCTACACCCTGTACGAGGGTGTCGGTTCGGTCGAGGCGATCGACACGGCGATGCGGCTCGGCGCCAATCACCCGATGGGCCCGCTGCAGCTGGCCGACTTCATCGGCCTCGATACCTGCCTGGCGGTGATGCAGGTGCTGTACGAGGGTCTCGCCGACTCCAAGTACCGCCCGTGCCCGCTGCTGGTGAAGTACGTCGAGGCCGGCTGGCTCGGCCGCAAGACCAATCGCGGTTTCTACGACTATCGCGGCGAGCATCCCGTCCCGACCCGCTGAGGACGGCGCACCGCCGCAAAAAAGACGAGGCCCGGCAGCGATGCCGGGCCTTGTTCTTTATCAGTCGAAGCGGAAGCCGGAGATCGCCGTTTCCATCACCCGGTCGTTGAAGACCTTCCTGCCCGTGCCGTCCCAGGCGGCGCCGGCGGCGACCATCAGCGGGATCAGGTGTTCCTCGGCCCGCGGCGGATGGCAGTGGCGGGCGCCCGGCGCCTGTTCCCAATGGGCCAGCGCCTCGTTGCGCGTCGCGGGTTCGGCCTCGACCGCCGCGCTCAGCCAGCCGTCGAACGCTTCCGACACCGGCGTGTAGCGCGGGTCGCCGTAGCCGCGCATGTTGTGGAAGCTCATGCCGCTGCCGACGATCAGCACCCCTTCGTCGCGCAAGGGCGCCAGCGCCCGGCCGGCGGCCAGATGGGCTGCCGGGTCGAGGTCGCCGCGCAGCGACAGCGGCAGGACCGGGATGTCGGCATCGGGAAACACCAGCTTCAGCGGCACGAAGACGCCGTGGTCGTAGCCGCGCTGCGGGTCTTCCCCGGTGGCGATGCCGGCGTCGGCCAGCAGGGCCTGGATGCGATCGGCGAGCCTAGGGTCGCCCGGTGCCGGATAGGTCAGCTGGTAGGTATGCGGCGGAAAGCCATAATAGTCGAAGATCAGCGCCGGGTGGGCGCCGGACCCGATGGCGAAGCGGTCGGTCGCCCAATGGCCGGAGATCACCACGATCGCCTTCGGACGTTCGGGCAGGGTGGCGGCGATGCCCTTCAGGTAGTCGGCCATCCGCGTCCAGGTGCCGCGCGGGTCGTCCATGAAGAAGCAGGGGCCGCCGCCGTGCGGGATGAACAGGGTCGGCATGCGGTTCGGCTTGGCGTCGGTCATCGGCTGTCCTTCATGGCGCGTTACGCCCCTTGATCTGGGCATAGGCTAGCTGGCAGGGAAGGGGTGAGTCGAGCCAGGGAGGAGAGAATGACTGTTTACGTTATCGGCCAGATCACCATCCACGACCGGGCGGCCTACGACCGCTACCTCGCCGGTTTCATGCCGGTGCTGATCCAGCATGGCGGCCGGCTGCTGGTGGCGGACGAAAAGCCCGAAGTGGTGGAGGGCAACTGGTCCGGCTCCAAGGTCATCGTGCTGTCGTTTGCCGACCGCGAGGCATTTGAGCGCTGGATGAATTCCGCGGAATACCGGCAGATTTCGGTCGATCGCGAAGCGGGGACCGAGGGCGTGATCCTTCTGGTGCGCGGCGTGAAGGCAGGCTGACCGCCGCCTCCGCCGCCGCCTGGCGGACCAGCCGGGCGACGACCGCGGCCGCCGGCGGCGCGGTATCGCCGGTCAGCCGCAGCGGCTGGTCGGCCTCCGGACCGAGGTCGCGGCGGGCGATGCTCGCCTCCCAGCCGGCGGGGAAGCACAGGCCGGGCACCATGGCGACGCCGTGGCCGGCGCCGACCAGGGCGAACAGCGTCGCGGTATCGTGGGCGGTCAGCACCACTTGGGGCTCGACGCCCGCAATGCCCAATATCCGCCGGATCATCGGCTCGCAGCCCGATGCCGGCATGATGAACGGCAGGCCGGCAAAGTCCGCCGGTTTCGCCGGGCGCAGGCTGCCCTGGCGTGCCGCGATGGCATGGAAGCGGTCGTCCAGCACCGCCTCGCCCGGCGCGCTGTCGAAGGCCAGGCCGAGATCGGCCGCGCCATTGGCGACCCAGTCGGAAACTTCGGCGTCGGTCCCGACCAGCAGCCGGATCGCCAGCCCGGGCCAGGCCCGGGCCTGGGTCAGCACGGCCGGCGCGATCCGGACCGAGGCACTGCCGACCAGGGCAAGCCGCACCGTGCCCGTGACCGGCGCCCGGCCCAGCCGGGCGATATCGTCGACGGCGGCAAGCGCCGCGC
>JAEYTW010000684.1 GCA_023433835.1 Pseudomonadota bacterium
GACCAAGCGGATGCTGCGCCGGGCGCTCCTGAAGGCGGTGGCGATCCCTGGCTACCAGGTGCCGTTCGCCAGCCGCGACATGCCGCTGCCCTATGGCTGGGGCACGGGCGGGATCCAGGTCACGGCGGCGGTGCTCGGCCGGGACGACGTGCTCAAGGTGATCGACCAGGGCGCTGATGACACCACCAATGCGGTGTCGATCCGCCGCTTCTTCGCCCGCACCGCCGGCGTGGCGACCACCGAGCGGACGACGGCGGCGACGGTGATCCAGACCCGCCACCGCATCCCCGAGACGCCGCTGACCGAAGGCCAGATCCTGGTCTACCAGGTGCCGATCCCCGAACCGTTGCGCTGGCTGGAGCCGCGCGAGACCGAGACGCGGCGGATGCACGCCCTGGCCGATTACGGCGCGATGCACGTCAAGCTCTACGAGGATATCGCCCGCTATGGCCGCATCGCCACGACCTACGATTACCCGGTGCTGGTCAACGACCGCTATCTGATGCGCCCGTCGCCGATCCCGAAGTTCGACAATCCCAAGATGGACATGAGCCCGGCGCTGCAGCTGTTCGGCGCCGGCCGCGAGAAGCGCATCTACGCCGTGCCGCCCCATACCCGGGTCCGGAGCCTCGATTTCAAGGACCATCCGTTCGAGGTCCAGTCCTGGGATCGCCCCTGCGCCCTCTGCGGATCGACCGACAGCTTCCTCGACGAGGTTGTGACCGACGATCACGGCGGCCGCATGTTCGTCTGTTCCGACACCGACCATTGCACGGCGCGCCGGGATGCGGCGCAGGAGGCCGCGGAATGACCGACCCGTTGCTGACGGTCGACGGCCTGACCCGGATGTACGGCAGCCGCGTCGGCTGCCGCGACGTCTCCTTCGCGCTGTGGCCCGGCGAGGTCATGGGCATCGTCGGCGAATCCGGCTCGGGCAAGACCACGCTGCTGAACTGCCTCTCGGCGCGGCTGGAGCCGAGCGCGGGCCGCGTGATCTATGACACCCGCAACGACGGCCCGGTCGACATCTATGGCATGAGCGAGCCCCGGCGGCGCCTGCTGATGCGCACCGACTGGGGCATCGTCCACCAGAACCCGCGCGACGGCCTGCGCATGGGCGTCTCGGCCGGCGCCAATGTCGGCGAGCGGCTGATGGCCGTCGGTGCCCGCCATTACGGCGAGATCCGCGCCCAGGCCGACGAGTGGCTGCGCAAGGTCGAGATCGACCGGGAACGCATCGACGACCTGCCGCTGACCTTCTCCGGCGGCATGCTGCAGCGCCTGCAGATCGCCCGCAACCTCGTCACCCATCCGCGGCTGGTGTTCATGGACGAGCCGACCGGCGGCCTCGACGTCTCGGTGCAGGCCCGGCTGCTCGACCTGCTGCGCCGGCTGGTGACCGATCTCGGCCTCGCCGCGATCGTGGTGACGCACGACCTGGCGGTCGCGCGGCTGCTGGCGCATCGCCTGATGGTCATGCGCCGCGGCGAGGTGGTCGAGACCGGCCTGACCGACCAGGTGCTGGACGATCCGCACCATCCCTACACCCAGTTGCTGGTTTCCTCGGTGCTGCAGCCATGATCCGCGTCGAAGCGCTGTCCAAGACCTACGTGCTGCACACCCAGGGCGGCATCGAGATCCCGGTATTCGCCGACGCCGCATTGACGGTCGCCGCCGGCGAATGCGTGACCCTGCACGGACCATCCGGCACCGGCAAGTCGACCTTGCTGCGCTGTCTCTACGGCAACTGCAAGCCGGACGCCGGCGCGATCCATGTGCGCCATGGCGGGGATAGCGTCGATATCGCATCCGCGGCCCCCCGCGTTGTGCTCGACGTGCGGCGCCGCACGCTGGGTTACGTCAGCCAGTTCCTGCGCGCCATCCCGCGCGTGCCGGCCCTCGACGTCGTCGCCGAACCGCTGCGCGCGCTGGGCGTACCGGTCGAGGCGGCGCGGGCGCGGGCCGGCGACCTGCTGGCCCGCCTGCGTATCCCCGAACGGCTGTGGGCGCTGGCGCCGGCCACGTTCTCGGGCGGCGAGCAGCAGCGCGTCAACATCGCCCGCGGCTTTGCCGCCAACTATCCGATCCTGCTGCTCGACGAGCCCACAGCCTCGCTCGACCAGAAGAACCGCGCCGTGGTCATCGCGCTGATCGCCGAGGCCAAGGCGGCCGGCGCTGCCCTGGTCGGCGTGTTCCACGACGACGAGGTGCGCGAGGCGGTCTCCACCCGTATCCATCTGATGCAGGGCTGATCCATGGCCGACCTCATCCTCGGCAATGCGCGCATCGTCACCGACGCCGACGTCTTCACCGGCAGCCTGACGGTGCGGGACGGTCTGATCGCCGCCATCGACCGCGGCGCTAGCCTCACCCCCGGCGCCTTCGACTGCGAGGGCGACTTCGTCGTGCCCGGGCTGGTCGAGCTGCATACCGACAACCTCGACCGCCATGTCACGCCGCGGCCCAAGGTGCGCTGGCATGCCGGCTCGGCCCTGATGGCGCATGACGCGCAGATGGCGGCGGCCGGCATCACCACGGTGTTCGACGCGCTGGCCGTCGGCGACATCATCGACGGGTCGTCGCGCATGGCGACCCTGCGCGACATGGTCGCGGCGGTCACCGCCGGCGCGGCCGCCGGCTACCTGCGGGCCGAGCACCGGCTGCATCTGCGCTGCGAAGTCTCGACCGCCACGGCGGTCGAGATGTTCACCTCGCTCGCCGACAACAAGCTGGTCGGCATCGTCAGCCTGATGGACCACACGCCCGGCCAGCGCCAGTTCGTGCACGAGGAGCAGTACCGCATCTACTTCATGGGCAAATACGGCTTCAGCCACGCCGAGATGGACGAGTTCGCCCAGCATCAGCGCGAGAATGCCGCCCGCTTCTCCGATCCGCATCGCCGCGCCATCGCCGCGATCAGCCGGCAGCGCGGCTTCACCCTGGCCAGCCACGACGACGCGACCGCGGCACATGTCACGGAAGCCGCCGATCTCGGCACCCGCCTCGCCGAATTCCCGACCACGATCGCGGCGGCGAAGGCCTCCCGCGCCGCCGGCATGGCGGTGATGATGGGCGCGCCCAACCTGATCCGCGGCGGCTCGCATTCCGGCAACATCGCCGCGGCCGAGCTGGCCGCGGGCGGCGACCTGGATCTGCTGTCCTCCGACTACGTGCCGGTCAGCCTGATGGCCGCGGCCTTCCAGCTGCACCAGGGGCCGCTCGGCTTCACCCTGCCGGCCGCGATCAACACGGTCAGCCGCAACCCGGCCAGGGCCGCGGGGCTGGAAGACCGCGGTGTCATCGCCGTGGACAAGCGCGCCGACCTGGTGCGCGTGCGCCCGACCGACGAGATGCCGATCGTGCGCGAAGTCTGGCGGCTGGGGCGGCGGGTCGTTTAGGCGAGATCGCGCAGCGCGGCGACGAAGGCCGCGATTCCCGCCTCCAGCTCGCCGTCATTGACCACGGTACGCACGTCGTCGCCTGCGGGCATGCCAGCGATGGCGCGCTCCAGCCGCTGGCGGATATCTTCTTCCCGCTCGCGTCCGCGGGCGGCGAGGCGGGCGGCCAGCACCGCCACCGGCGCAGTGACGACGACGATGCCAACCGGGGCCAGGCGGCTGCGCGCGTCATCGACGACGGCGCGCGAGACATTGACGACGACGGCGGTGCCCTCGGCGCGCAATCGGTCGAGGCTCGCCGGCACGCCATAGGCCAGACCATGGGCGCGCCAGGAAAGCATGAAACGGCCCGCGGCTTCCTGCCCCTCGAACGCATCGAGATCGAGCGTGTCGTGGATCTCGGCGCCCGCGACCGACGGCCGCGTCACCACGCGGCGCGCGAAATGGATATCGGTGAGGCGCGCCCTTGCCCCTTCCATCAGGCTGTCCTTGCCGGCGCCGCTCGGCCCCACCACCAGGATCAGCCGCCCCGTCATCCGTCGTATTTCTCGGCGAAGGCTTCGGCGCTCAAGCCCCGGAAATCGGCCAGCGCGGCGTCGATCCGCTCATGCGGCCAGTCCCACCAGGCAATACGCATCAGCTTCACGACGGTGCGGTCATCGAAGCGCTGGCGCAGCGGCTTCGCCGGCACGCCGACGACGATGGCGAAGGGCGCGACATCCTTGGTGACCACTGCGCCCGAGCCGATGGCGGCGCCGGCACCGACGGTGACGCCGGGCATGACGATGGCGTTGTGGCCAAGCCAGACATCCGGGCCGATCACCACCTGGTCCTCACGCCGCCAGGCGAAGATTTCCTCGTCGTCGGGCAGGCCGAAACCGTAGGAGACGGAGCGATAGGTGAAATGGTGCAAGGTCGCGCGCCACCAGGGATGGTTGCTCGGGTTGATCCGCACACCGGTGGCGAGGTTGGCGAACTTGCCGATCCGGGCATGGGCGATCTGGTTCTGGCCCATGGCGTAACCGTAATCGCCGATCTCGGCGTTCGCCACCATCGAATGGGGCCCGAGATAGGTGTAGCGGCCGAAATCGGAATTCCGTACCACCGCGGTCGGGTCGATCTCCGGGGTTTCGGTCAGGACCCGGCCGGCCGTCCAGGGATCGCGCCCCTCGCCGCAATTGATCAGCATGGCGGCCTCAGATGAACAGCTTGCGCAATTGCGCCGAGACGACGTCGATCACCGAGACCGAGACGACGATGATGATCATGACCGCGCAGGTCTCGGCGAAATAGAAGCCGCGGATGATTTCCCACAGCACCACGCCGATGCCACCCGCCCCGACCATGCCGACGACCGAGGCCGAACGCACGTTCGATTCGAAGCGGTAGAGCGCATAGGAAATCCACAGCGGCAGCACCTGGGGGATGACGCCGTAGACGATCTCCTCCAGCGGGTTGGCGCCGGTGGCCCTGATACCCTCGACAGGGCGCGGATCGATCGCCTCGACCGATTCGGAGAACAGCTTGGCCAGCACGCCGGTCGTGTGCACGAACAGCGCCAGCACGCCGGCGAAGGGGCCGAGGCCGACGGCCACCACGAACAGCATGGCGAAGACCATCTCGTTGATGGCGCGCAAGGCATCCATCAGCCGGCGCACCGGCTGGCGCAGCCAGACCGGCGAGACGTTCTCGGCCGCGGCCAGGCCGAAGGGAATCGCCGCCACCACCGCCAGCACCGTGCCCCAGATCGCGATCTGGATGGTGATCAGCATCTCCTGCAGGTAGAAGCGCCAATCCTTGAAGTTCGGCGGGAAGAAATCGGCGAGGAAGGTACCCATGTTGCCGGCATCCCTGAACAGGATGTCCGGCCGGATTTCGGCGCCCCGCCACGACCAGGCCAGCAGCGCGATGGCGAGGCCATAGACGCCGAGCTTGACCAGCGACGTCTTCGGCGGATGAAGCAGGTGGGCGTGGTCGGCAGTCGTCATTTTCCGCCTCTGGTCGAAGGGGCGCCTCGGCGGCGCCCCCCTCCCGTTCCATCAATCAATTGCCGGCGACCTTGCTCTTCAGCTCGGCCAGCCTGGCGTCGATCTCGGCGATCTTGGCCTTCTTCTCCGCTTCCGGCATCGCCGCGTCGGTCTCGTACTTCGTGCGGGTCTTGAACAGCTCCAGCTGGCGGATCGGCACCAGCTGGTCGTTGGTCGATTCGCGGAACGGGCCCCATTTCAGCGCGGCCAGCACGGCGGCTTCCTGCTTCAACTGCTCAGGCGCCTTGCCCGGCGTGGCGACGCCGTAGTCGAGGAAGAAGGCCTTCAGCTTCTGCTTGGACTTCGCATCGAGATCGGTGCGCCAGACGATCGGGTCCGACGGAATCAGCGGCGAGGTCCAGATCACCTTGATCTGGGCGAACTTCTCCGGCTGGCGCTCCTTGATGCGCGGCAGCACCTCGGAATTGCAGGTGGCGACGTCGACCTGCTTGTTGGCCACAGCCATGGCGTTGGTTTCGTGGTTGGCGTTGATGACGCGCTTGAAGACCTTCTTGGGATCGTCGACGCCGTTCACCGCGAACACGTAGTAGCCCGGTACCAGATAGCCCGAGGTCGAGTTCGGATCGCCGTTGCTGAAGGCCAGGCTGCCGGCATTTTTCAGCATGTCCTGGATCGAATTGATCGGGCTGTCCTTCTGGGCCAGCACGTAGGAATAGTAGCCGTTATTGCCTTCCGTGTCCGAAGACTGGACGAAGATTTCGCCGCTGGAGCGATCGACCGCCTCCATCGCCGCCTTGTTGCCGTACCAGGCCACCTGCACCTTGTTGAAGCGCATGCCCTCGATGATGCCGGCATAGTCGGAGGCGAAGAACGGCTTGATCGTCAGGCCGGTCGCCTTGCCCATGTCGGCCAGGAACGGTTCCCACTGCGACTTGAGGTTCTGGGTCGATTCGGTCGAGATGATGCCGAAGTTCAACGCTTCCTGCGCGGCGGCAGGCAGCGCGGCGCCGGCGGCCAGCAGCACGGCGGCGGCAAGGGTCGCGATCTTCATCTGATGATCTCCTGGGGTGGGGGCTGTCGTCAGGCTTGGGCAGCGAGCGCCATTTCGGGGCCCCCGCCGGTCACGAACGAGGCCGCGGCCGAAACGCCGTGCTCGAACTCCTCGGCTTGGGCGCCGTAGAGGTCGCGCAGCAGCGCCGGGGTCAGCGCGGCCGACGGGCCGTCGTAGACTATCTGGCCGGCCTTGAGCGCAACGGTGCGCGGGCAATAGCGGATGGCAAAATCGACCTGGTGCAGCGACACCACCACGGTGACGCCATCCTCGGCGTTGATCCGCGCCAGCGTTTCCATCACGCGGCGCGACGAGACCGGATCGAGCGAGGCGATCGGTTCGTCGGCCAGGATGACCTCGGCCTCCTGCACCAGGGTGCGGGCGATGGCGGCGCGCTGCTGCTGTCCGCCCGAGAGCGCCGAGGCGCGCGCCCAGGCCTTGTCGGCGATGCCGACGCGTTCGAGGGCCGCCAATGCCTGCCGCCGCTCGGCCACGGTAAAGCGGCCGGTCAGCGACCGCCACAGCGGCACCCGGCCGAGAGCGCCGGTCAGCACGTTGGTCATCACCGGCAGCCGGCCGACCAGATTGAACTGCTGGAACACGAAACCGATGCGGGACCGCGTGCGGCGGATATCCGGGGCCAGCCGCCCGCCCGCCTGGACGCAGCCGCCCAGTATCTCCACATCGCCGCCGCCCTGATCTGCCAGCGCCAGGCCGGAAAGATGGCGCAGCAAGGTGGATTTGCCTGAACCCGAGGCGCCGATCAGCGCCACCATCTCGCCGCGGCCGATGTCCAGGCTGACGGTTGCAAGCGCCTTGCAGCCCTTGAAGGTCTTGGACAGGCTGCGCACCGTGATCGCGGGCTTGTCCACCGGCATGGCGGCATTCATCGGGGACCTCGCTCAGATCGCTGCTGAGCGGGTTCTAACAGCGCCCGATGACGCAATTATTTTGGAATGATTTCAATTATGTGTCGGCCGAGAACTTGGCCGACCGTCACCAAATCGTCAGGGCGTCGGGCCTAATAATATCCAGGGCCGGATCAATCCTGAATTCATCTATACATATGCTGGATTTGTTCCGTCGGGCCGATCTCGAGCCTGCCGGCGATATCGAGCAGATAGTCGTCCTCGTGCCAGCGGCCGACGATTTGCAGGCCGATCGGCAGGCCGGAACGCGAAAAACCGCAGGGCAGCGATACCGCGGGATGGCCGGTCAGGTTGAACGGAAACGTGTAAGGGTACCACGCGCCGCGGATCGTGCCGGCCGGCCGGCCCGCGATCTCGACGGTGCCGAGCGGATCGAGGCCGACGGGCAAGGCCGGCGCGGACAGTGTGGGCGAGGCGATGACGTCGTGGGTCGCCAGGATTTCCTGGATCCGGGCAAAGCAGTCGGTGCGGGCGAACTGGGCCTGGCACAGATCGGCCGCGCTGTAGCCGCGCCCGGCCTCGATCGTCGCCGCCAGCGTCGGGTCGAGACGATCGGGCGAGCGGGCGAGATGGCCGCCGAGCCGGGCCAGCAGCATCGATCGCAGGAAGACGAGGAAATGGGGTTCGAGCGCGACGAGGTCGAGGTCGATCGGTTCGACGATCATGCCCTGCGCCTCGGCCCGCCGCATCGCGGCCACGACGGCGCCCTCGACTTCCGGATCCAGGATGTTGCCGCAACGCAGGAGGAAGGCTATGCGCGGGCGCGCCGCCGGATCGGGGGCCCGGCGCGGAAAGGCGCCGACCTGCCCATAGGGATCACGGCGATCCGGCCCCGCCAGCACCTCGAACAGGGCCCTGACGCCGGCCACGTCGCGCGCCATCGGCCCGACATAGGAATTGGCACCGAACAGGTCCGGTGCCTGCAGGTTCGGTATGGCGCCAAGGGTCGCCTTGAGCCCGACCACCCCGCAGCAGGCCGCGGGAATGCGGATCGAGCCGCCACCGTCGCTGCCCAGCGCCAGCGGCCCCATGCCGGCCGCCACGGCCACGGCCGCCCCGCCCGATGAGCCGCCGCAGGTATGGGCAGGGTCGTAAGGGTTCAGCGTGCGCCCGAAGAAGGGCCCTTCGGTGAAGGGCTTATGCCCGAACTCCGGCGTCGTCGTCTTGCCGATCAGGATCGCGCCGGCGGCACGCGCCCGGGCCACGGCGACCGCATCCGCTTTCGGCAGGTTGCCGGCAAACAGCGCGCAGCCCTGGGTCGTCGCCACCCCCTCGGTATTGGTCAGGTCCTTGACCGAGAACGGCACGCCTTCCAGCGGGCCGAGCCCCTCGCCCCGCATGATCCGCGCCTCGGCCGCCCGCGCCGCGGCCCGGGCGCGGTCGGCGCAGACGGCCATGAAGGCGTTGAGGGACGCGCCCTGCTCGATGCGCGACAGGGCGGCGCTCACCGCCTCCACCGGCGAGACCGACCGGCCGCGAATGGCCGCGGCGAGATCGACGGCGGCAAGATCGGCAATGGCGGCCATCGGCCCCTCCTCAGTTCATCCAGCGGCCGCCGTCGATCAGCAGCGTCTGGCCGGTGACGTAGCGGGCATCGTCGCTGGCCAGGAACGCGACGCAGCCCGCGACATCCTCCGGCTCGGCGATGAAGCCGGCAGGGGTCGCCGCGCGGATCCGCGCCACCACCTCCGGCGACAGCCGGTCGTGGGCGCGGGTGCGGATCGCCCCGGGGGCGACGGCATTGACGGTGACGCCGTGCGGCGCCAGTTCGCGCGCCAGCGCGCGGGTGAACCCGACGACGCCCATCTTGGCCGCCGCATAGTCGGCCAGCCGCGCATCGCCGACGAAGGCCGCGTCGCTTGACATGTTGATGATCCGGCCGCCGCGTTCGCGCATCGCCGGCGCCACCAGGCGCGACATGCGCATCGTGGTCAGAAGCGAGACCTCGATAACGAAGCGCCAGACCTCCTCGGCTGATTCATGGAACTCGGTGGCGCGCTCGCGGCCGCTTTGCCCGACATTGTTGAACAGGATGTCGATCGCCCCGAAGGCGGCGACGGCTTGCCGGTGGAAGTCGGCCAGCACCGCGGCATCGGTGCAATCGCCCGCCATCGTCAGCAGGCTGGCCGCGGGGCGGTCGGCGAGAAGCACGGCGAAACCCGCCGTCTCGCGATCGATCGCCGCGACCCGTGCCCCTTCGTCGAGGAAGCGGGAAACGGTGGCGGCGCCGATGCCGTTCGCCCCGCCCGTGATCACCACCACCTTCCCCGCAAAACGCGTCTCGCCCATCGCCTTATCCCTCAGTGAAAGCTGCGTCCGCCATCGACGGCGATCGACGTTCCCGTGACGTAGGACGACTCGCCGCCGGTCAGCCACAGGATCGCCGCGGCGATCTCGGCGGGTTCGGCCACGCGCCGCAGGGCATAGCGCGCGCGCACGGCCTCGTAGGCGGCCTGCGGGTCGGCGGCCGCCTCGATGCTGGAACGGAACAGGTCGGTTTCGACCGCGCCGGGACAGACCGCGTTGACCCGGATGCCGAAGGCCGCCGCCTCGATCGCCAGCGACTTCGTCGCCATCTGCAACCCCGCCTTCGAGGCGCAATAGGCAGTGCGATGCCCCAGCGGCGACAGCCCGGCGGCGGACGATACATTGACGATCGTGCCGCCGCCGGCCGCCTTCAGATGGGGATAGGCCGCCTGCATCACCAGGACCGGCCCGGTCAGATTGACCGCGACGATCCGCTGCCAGTCGGCCAGCGACATCGTTTCGATGTCGGCGACCAGATCGATGCCGGCGGCATTGACCACGCCGTCGATGCCGCCCAGCGCGGTTGCCGCCGCCGCCGCCGCCGCGGCCACGGAAACGGGATCGGCGACGTCGCCGCGAAGCGTCACGATATCCGGCAGTGCCGCGCCCAATGCGGCCAGCGCGGCATCATCGCGATCGAATGCCGCAATCCTGGCCCCTTCGGCGGCGAAGCGCTCTGCCGTGGCGCGGCCGATGCC
>JAEYTW010000706.1 GCA_023433835.1 Pseudomonadota bacterium
CGCTGACGGTGCCGGGGGCGGCCGATAGACGGTCGGCGGCGGCTGATGCACCACCGGCGGCGGCCGATGGACGACGGGGGGAGGCTGCACCACCGGCACGGTCGGCACCGGCGGCGGGCGATGCACGACGGGTGGCGGCGATGTGTGCACGATCGGCGGCGTGTATGCCGGCGGGCGCTGATAGCTCGGCGGCGGCCGATGGACGACGGGCGGGGCCGGCACGAAATTGTTCGGCGGCGGCCGGTAATGCGGTGGCCGCGGGCGCGGCGGCGCCACGATGATGGCCGGCGGCGGGCTGACATAGACCGGCGTCGGCTGAATCACGATCGGGGCCACCGGCACGGGCTGGACCACCGGCGGCTCGAACATGTCCTGCTCGAAGATCACCGGCGCCGCCGGATGGGCCGAGCCCGAGGAATAGGCGGGATAGGGATCGGCGGCGGGCTGCGAAATCACCGGCGGCGGCGGCGGTTCGGGCGGCGCCTCGGTCACCGGGGGCGGCATCGTCGCCAGCGCCTGCAGCTGGCCGCGCGCTTCGTCGCGCTCGGCGGCGGCCAGGGCGTAGCGATAGAGCAATTCCTCGTAGGTGAGGCCGAGCCGGCACTGCTCGATCAGCCCGCGGGCGATCTCGGCCTCGTTGTCCTGCCGCCGCGTGATGGTGATCTCGCGGCCATGGCAGGGATTGTCCTGGCCGGGCCGGTCGAAGATGTCGCCGGAAACGGTCAGCTTGTCGTCGATCTCCTCGGCTTCCGCCCGAGCCCCCCATCCCGTCGGGGCACAGCCCCCGGCAAACAGCAACGACAGGGCGATGCCGCCCGCGAAAACCCGGGACCGCGCGAGAAACATTGTCCTCCCTCCGACGCCACAGGGCGTGGAAATCAGGATCGTGGCGGTTTATGGCGGATTGCGGAACGCGTTTATGGCCGGATCGCGGCGGCGGCATTGCCCGAGCCTGCCCTGAGGCTGCCCGATATGGCGAGAATGCGCATGCCTCCTGCTTAGGCCAAAATGGCATGCGAAGCACGCTGGACGATCCGGTTGCCCGCGGCCTACCATCTAGGTCTGTCTCATAACAAATTTTACCGGGAGGACTCCCATGACCACCAAGCCGCCGTTCCGCGCCGATCACGTCGGCAGCCTGCTGCGCTCGGCCGCCCTGAAGGAGGCTCGGGCGAAACGCGAAGCCGGCGAGATCGACGCCGACGCCCTGCGCGAGATCGAGGACCGCGAGATCGCCGCGGTCATCGCCAAGCAGGAAAAGGTCGGGCTGAAGTCGATCACCGATGGCGAATACCGCCGGGCGATGTGGCATTTCGATTTCCTGGAGCGCCTCGACGGCGTCGAGGGTTACGTCGCCGAGCAGGGCATCCAGTTCAAGGGTGGCCAGACCAAGGCCAAGGGCCTGAAGGTCACCGGCAAGCTCGGCTTTTCCGGCCATCCGATGCTCGACCACTTCAAGTTCGTCGCCAGCCACGTGAACGCGCCGGCGATGCCGAAGATGACGATCCCGTCGCCATCGGTGCTGCATTTCCGCGGCGGTCGCAAGGCGGTCGATCCGGCCGTCTATCCGGACATGGACGGGTTCTACAAGGATCTGGGCCAGGCCTATAAGGGCGCGGTCCAGGCCTTCGCCGCCGCCGGCTGCCGCTATCTGCAGCTCGACGAAACCAACCTCGCCTATCTTTGCGACCCTGAGCAGCGCCAGATGCTGAAGGACCGCGGCGAGGATCCGGACAAGCTGTTGGGCGTCTATGCCGACATGATCAACACCGCGATCTCCGACCGGCCGGCCGACATGGTCATCACCATGCATCTCTGCCGCGGCAATTTCCGCTCGATGTGGATCGCGCAGGGCGGCTACGAGCCGGTGGCCGACACGCTGTTCAACAAGATCGGCGTCAACGGCTATTTCATGGAGTACGACACCGAGCGCGCCGGCGGCTTCGAACCGCTGCGCTTCGTGCCGAAGGGCAAGATGGTGGTGCTGGGGCTGGTCACGTCCAAGACCGGCGTCCTGGAAAGCCCCGACGAGATCAAGGGCCGCATCGACCAGGCGACGAAGTTCGTCGACGGCGACCAGCTCTGCCTGAGCCCGCAATGCGGCTTCGCCTCGACCGAGGAAGGCAACGTGCTGGCCGAGGACGAGCAGTGGGCCAAGCTCGGCATGATCGTGAAGATCGCCGAGGACGTCTGGGGTACCGCCTAAGGAGACTGCCGGGCGAGATGGGCGACCAGCCGGTCGAACGTCTCGCCCCAGCCGGCTCGATGGCCCTCGAGCGCCGAGACCGTCGCGAACGGCGCCTGATGGAAGGTCATCAGCGTCCGGCCGTCCTGGTCCGCGAAGGTCACGGTGATCAGGGTTTCCGGGCCGACCTCGCCGTCATCCTCCCAGGCGAAGGTGTAGACCAGCCGCTTGCCCGGCACGACCTCGCGATAGACGCCGTGCTGGCGCAGGTCGCCGGGGCCGGCCAGCCGGGCACGCCATTTGCCGCCGGGTCGCGGATCGGTGTCGGATTCGACGACGGGCCGGGCATGCGGCCCCATCCATTGCAGCAGGCGGCGCGGTTCGACGAAGGCCTGGAACACCAGCGCCGGCGGGGCATCGAACAGGCGGGTGATCGTCAATTCCATCACGACCTCGAACCATTAGGTTAAATAACCTTATGGTTCAATAAAGCCGGTCCGTCAAGCCGTCACTCGGCGGGCTTGGCCGCCGGCTTCAGCCGATGGCCGCTCATGTCGGCGCCGGCGTCGCGCGGCAGGCGGGCGCACATCGGGATCGCCAGCATCGAGATGCCGGCGACGACCAGGATGGCGATCGAGAAGTCGTCGTTGGTGGCATGGGCATGGCCGCCGAGATAGACGGTGGCGGCAAGCGTCGCCGAGGCGATGCAGATGCCGAGCGACAGGGTCAACTGCTGGAACGTCGTGTAGAACGAGGTCGCGGCCGACATGCGGTCGCGCGGCACGTCGGCATAGGCGATGGTGTTGTAGGCGACGAACTGCAGCGACTGGAAGAACCCGCCGATCAGCAGCACCGCATAGATCGTCCACAGCGGCCAGTCCGGGCGGAAAGCCGCCATCGCGGCGACCGACAGCGTCGCGGTGATGCCGTTCCAGATCATCGTGGTGCGAAAGCCGTAGCGGCGCAGCACCGGCGAGGCCCCGGCCTTCATCGCCATCGAGCCGACGGCGCCGAGGAAGGTGATCATGCCGCTTTCCACCGCCGACATGCCGAAGCCGATCTGCAGCATCAGGGGCAGCAGGAACGGGGCCGAGCCCGCCATGATGCGGCTCAGGGACCCTGCGATCACCGACAGCCGGAAGGTCGGGATGCGCATCAGCCGGAAATCGAGGATCGGATCGGGGTGGCGGCGGGCATGCTGGAGATAGAGCAGCCCGGCGATGACGCCCGCCAGGATGATCAGCGACATGGTGGTCAGCGAGGCGACGCCGCGCCCCGACATTTCCAGCCCGAAGGTCAGGCAGACCAGCGAGATGCCGGCCAGCGCCAGCCCGACGAAGTCGAAGCGGGTGGTCGTGGTCTCGCGCACGTCGTCGATGAACATCAAGGCCAGGCCGATGCCGACGATGCCGATCGGCACGTTGATGTAGAAGATCCAGCGCCACGACAGGTAGGAAACCATCATGCCGCCCAGAGGCGGCCCGAGGATCGGGCCGATCAGCGCGGGAATCAGCAGCCAGGCCATCGCCGCGACGAAATCGGCCTTGGGCACGGTGCGCAGCATCACGAGGCGCCCGACCGGCACCATCATCGCGCCCCCTAAGCCCTGCAGCATGCGGGCGAAGACGAGGAAGCCCAGCGAATTCGACTGGGCGCAGAGGATCGAGCCGACGGTGAAGATGGCGATCGCCCAGCAGAACACCCGCCGGGCGCCGAACTTGTCGGCGACCTTGCCGGAGGCCGGGATGAACACCGCGAGGCTGAGGAGATAGGAGGTCAGCGCCAGCGACATGTGCAGGGCGGGCACGCCGAACGTTTCCGCCATCGCCGGCAGCGCCGTGGTCAGCACGGTGGAATCGAGCTGTTCCATGAACAGCGCGCTGGCGATGATCAGCGCCGTGATACGGAAATTCCGGGGTTGCGCGGACCCGGCCGCGCCCCCAGCCAGGTCGTTCGACATCGCGCCAGGATCGCGCCATACCGCTTTGTCGAAACGCGCGTTTTGCGCATGGCGGGCATGACGAAGATGCGCGCGACAGCACCAGCGACGGCGCGACGAACCCGTGCGCCGCGCCGCCCTGTACTGATACGCCGAGGGATCGAGCGCGCCGCAAGTCCCGACTTTTCGCGGCGCCTCATGCGATCGCGGACAACGACTCACCGGTATCCGGGCCGGGACGAGGCCGCAGATAAGGCTGACGGATGTCCAGGGTCAAATTGTCGTATTGTGACGGTTCGATGACATCGTCATATCGGCACGCTCTGCCCCGTCTTCAGCGCGTTCATCACCACCAGCGTCTTGAACTTGCGCAGGTTCGGGTTGCCCAGGAACAGCCGGCGGGTCAGGTCTTCGTACCCGGCCATGTCGGGCACCGTCACCACCAGGATGATGTCGACCTGACCGGTGACGAAATAGCATTGCTGCACCTCGGGCGCCGCCAGGATCGTCGCTTTCATCGCGTCGAGCAGGTCGGGCCGCTCGCTCTCCATTTCGACCTCGATGACGATGGTCAGCGGCCGGCCGACCGCCGGCGGCGATACCACCGCGACATTGGCGGTGATCACCCCTTCGGCTTCCATCCGGCGGATGCGCCGCTGCACCGCCGGGGCCGACAGGTTCACCGCCGCGCCGATCTCGCGCTGCGGCGTGCGGTTGTCCCGCTGCAGGATCGCCAGGATCTTGCGATCGAACTCGTCGAGCTCCATGGTTTGGCGCACAAATGTTTCGTTCAGAGGCGCTAGATAGAGCGCCTGGCTCGGGGCTGACGCAATAAATTTCCAGCGATCACGAACCGGAGTTTCCTGCGATGTCCGCCACCGTTGCCCGGCTGCTGCGCTATCCCGTCAAGGGATTCGGGCCGCAAGCCCTGACCGATGCCATGCTGGCCGAAGGCCGCGGCCTGTCCGGCGACCGGCGTTTCGCCGTCGCCAACGGCGAGGGCGCGGTGCCGGCGGACGGCCGCTGGGCGCCGGCGCAAGGCTTCATGCGCATGACCCGTAACCCGGCCCTGCCGCTGTTCGGGCTCGACTACCTCGGCGCCGAGTTGCGCCTGCGCCACCCGGACGGACGCAGCGTCGCCGGCGATCCGACGCAGCCAGAAGGCCTCGACCGCCTCGATGCCGCGCTGGCCATCTGGTTCTCCGGCGCCGCGCGCCTCGTTACGGCCGAAGGCGGCTATTGGGACCATCGCGACGCCCAGATCTCGCTGATCAATCCGGCGTCGGTCGCGGCCTTGGGCGCCGTGTCGGGAAAACAGCTCGACGTCGCCCGCTTCCGCGGCAATGTCCTGCTCGACGGGCTGCCGGCCTGGGCCGAACTGGCCTGGGTCGGCCGCCGGCTGTGCATCGGCGCGGCCGAGATCGAGATCCTGCGGCCGATCGACCGCTGCAAGGCGACCTCGATCGACCCGGCGACCGGCCGGGCCGACGCCAACGTCCCGGCGCTGCTGACCCGCCATTTCGGCCATGCCTTCTGCGGCGTCTATGCCCGGGTGGTGCAAGGCGGTCGCGTCGCACCCGGCGATACGATTGCCGATATCGGCCCCGCGCTCGCAGCGCTGGGCGCGGCCGCGGTCGATACCGCGCCGCTGCCGGCCGACTGGCCGCGGGCCGGGCGCATCGTGGCGCGCGCCCGGGAGACCGCGGACGTGATCTCGCTGACCATCGCCGCTTCGCTCGCCGCCGCCGGGCTGGGCCCGCGGCTGCGGCCGGGCCAGCATGTCCGGCTGCATCATCCCGATGGCCTGGGCTGGCGCTGCTACACCGTGTCGGGCACCGAGGGCGGCTGGCGGATCAGCGTGCGGCGGGGGCAAGGATTCTCGGCCTGGCTGCATGGCCTTGCCGTCGGTGATGCGGTCACCTTGTCCGGCCCGTCCGGCGACTTCGTCCTGCCGGACGTGGCGCGCCGCCCGGTGGCGCTGATCAGCGCCGGCATCGGCATCACGCCGGTCGTGGCGATGGCGCGCGATTTCGCCGGCCGTTCGGTGCGGGTCATCCACGTGGCGCGCCGCGGCGACGATCTCGCGCTGTGGCGCGAACTGCGTGACGCCGCGCATGCGGCGGAACTGGTGCTGCACCTGACACAACCCGGCCCAGGCGATCTCTCCCGCTGGCAGGCCGTGGCGGGGCGGCCGGACTGGCCGGCGCTGGCCGCCGCGATCGGCGACGCCGACGTCTATCTCTGCGGGCCGCGCGGCTTCCTGCGGGAAGCGGTCGCGGCCTTCACCGCGGCGGGCCTGGCCGAGGCGCGGCTGCACGCCGAAAACTTCGTCTAGCCTGATACCGGCGCGGCCGGCGCGGTCGAGCCGCCGCAAGCCGGCCCGTTCCGCGTGCGCTTCGCACGCTCAGATATCGATGCGGAATGGACCCGGGCGGCCGGCAGCCTGCTTGATTTGGCCGAGACGTCGGGCCTCAGCCTGACGTCGCATTGCCGCAGCGGCACGTGCGGCAGCTGCCGTCAGACGATCGTCAAAGGAGAAGTGGCGATGACGCTGGACCCGGCCTTGCCGGTCTCGACCGGCACGGCGCTGTTATGCTGCGCGGTGCCGGTCGGCGACGTCGTTATTGCGGCTTAGCGGGTGCCGCTGTGGCGCTGGCCGCTGGGGCGACCGCCCTGGCGCTGGCCGCCACCGGGACGACCCTGGCCCTGCGGCCGGGCCTGCTGCCCCTGGGGCCGGCCCTGGCCGTGACCCTGCGGGCGACCGCCCTGGTTCTGGGCCTGCGCACCCTGCGGCCGGCCGTGGCCATGGCCCTGCGGGCGGCCGTGGCGACGGTCGGGACGCTGCTCGGTGGTGTCGCGCGGGCCGCCGATGACGGCCTTCGGATGGTCGAGCACGTCGATCTTCTGGCGGATCAGCCGCTCGATGTCGCGCAGGTAGGCCTTCTCGTCGCCGGCGCAGAGCGAGATGGCCAGGCCCTCGGCGCCGGCGCGCGCGGTGCGGCCGATGCGATGGACATAAGCCTCCGGCACGTTCGGCAACTCGTAGTTGATGACATGGGTCACGCCCGGTACGTCGATGCCGCGGGCGGCGATGTCGGTGGCGACCAGCACCTTGCAGGTGCCCTGACGGAAGGCGCCCAGCGCGCGCTCGCGCTGGCTCTGGCTCTTGTTGCCGTGGATCGCGGCGGCCTCGATGCCGGCATCCTCGAGCTGGCGGACGACGCGGTCGGCACCGTGCTTGGTGCGGGTGAACACGAGCGTCCGGCCGATGGTCTCGTCGGCCAGGAGGTCGGCCAGCACGTTCCGCTTGGACGCCTGGTCGGCGAAGATCACCTGCTGGGCCACGCGCTCGGCGGTGGTGGCGGCCGGGGTGACCGAAACCTGCACCGGATCGCGCAGCATGCCCTTCGACAACTCGGCGATCGAGGGCGGCATGGTCGCCGAGAAGAACAGCGTCTGCCGCTCCTTCGGCACCAGGGCGACGACCTTGCGGATCGCCGGGAAGAAGCCGAGGTCGAGCATCTGGTCGGCTTCGTCCAGCACCAGCACCTCGACGTTGCCCAGCGTGACGAAACCTTCGCCGATCAGGTCGAGCAGGCGGCCGGGGGTGGCGACCAGCAGGTCGACGCCCTGGGCCAGCGCATTGCGCTGCGGCCCGATCGAGACGCCGCCGAAGGCGGTGGCGACGGAGAACTTGTAGAACTTGCCGTAGGCGCGGGAACGGGTGGCGATCTGGGCGGCCAGTTCACGCGTCGGGCTCAGGATCAGCGCGCGGCAGCCGCGGCGCTGCGGCTTCTTGCCCGACTCCGCCAGGCGCTGCATCATCGGCAGCGCGAAGGCGGCGGTCTTGCCGGTGCCGGTCTGGGCCAGGCCGACGAGGTCGCGGCCGGCCAGCACATGCGGGATCGCCTGCGCCTGGATCGGCGTCGGGGTCACATGGTTTTCGGCGGCCACGGCCTGCAGCAGCTGTTCGGACAGGCCAAGGGATTTGAAATCGGTCAAAGGACAAACTTTCATGACGCCACGGCGCGGATTCAGCGCGCTCGCGGTGTTTCGGGACTGACGCCCCGCGTGTCCTGGGCGACCATGTTGTTCTGGGATCGGATGCGTCAGGCGTTCCCGGATGCAAGAGGCATCGATACGGTTCACGCGGCCTTGGCGCTCAATCGCCGCTGTCTGGCGGCCTCTTCCAAATGCGCTTTCGCAACTGCGAAGTCAAGGGGAAAGCGGTCGCACAGCCTCGGCGGGTGGCCTATGCTGTGTAAAAAATTGCCTCGGAGGGATCGCATGGACTCGCTCAGCGCCACCATCTCGACGCATTACGCGCAGATCAGCGCGGCCCACCAATCGAACCCGCTGCGCCAGGCGCTGGCGGCCAAGCTGAACCAGCTGGTCGAGGAGATGCAGAACGAGGCGGTGTCCTGGACCGACAGCGGCGCCTGGGCCCGCCGGCGGCTGACCGGCCGGCACGAAATCTATTTCTTCGTGCGCGAGCACAACACCGAGGTCGTCGCCCGCGTCCATCTCGTCACCATCGACGACGGCACGGTGCGCTTCGGCCTGGAATCGGTGACCGACCGGCCGGCCGCGACCACCGCGATCCGCGAGGCGTTGGCCACCTGGAACCGCGGCCAGGCGGAGATGGAGGAGGACCTGCACGACAAGATCCTGCGCAGTTTGGACGATACGGAACGCGCGCTGGAGACGCTCGCCGTCTACCTCGCCAATCTCGGCCTGCGCAAGGGCAAGCCGGATTGACGACTGGCGGATTATTTTCCGCCGATATCCGCCACCAGCCAGTCCCTGAACTGACCTAGCGCGGCATTGCCCGGGCGGTCGGGGAACGACAGGAAATCGTAGCCGCGGCCGGGTTCGTGGATCTCGTCCAGCACCGGCACCAGCAGGCGCTTGTCGATCAGGTCGTCGACCAGCGGGCGCCAGCCCAGCGCCACGCCCTGGCCGGCGATCGCGGCCTGGATCACGAACTGGTAATTGTTGAAGGTCAGGTCGGCCGCCTGGCGCCGCGCGCCGACCCTGAGCCGCCGGGCATGATCGGCCCAGCTGGACCATTTGCCGCCGCGCGGCACGTCGAGATGCAGCAGCGTGCGCTGGCGCAGGTCGGCCGGCACCTCGATCGGGGCGAGCGCGGGGCTTGCCACCGCGATCACCCGCTCGTCGACCAGCCGCAGGATTTCCGCGCCGGGCGGCGGCGTCGCGCCGAACAGGATCGCGGCATCGATCGCCGAGAGGTCGGCACCGTCGATATCCTGGGTGGTGATGATGTGAATGTCGGTATCGGGCATCGCCCGGCGCAGCGCCTCGAGCCGCGGCATCAGGTAGAAGGCGGCGAAGCCGAAATCGGTCAGCACGGTCAGGTGCCGCCGGTCCGCCACCCGCCGCATCTCGTCGAGGCCGGCGGCCATCGCATCAAGGCCGCGGCGCACCGCATCGTGCAGCACGCGCGCCTCCGGCGTCAGGCTGACGCCGCGCCAGACCCGCTCGAACAGCCGCACGCCCAGCGCCGCCTCGAGATTGGCCATGTGATGGCTGACCGCCGACTGGGTCATGCCCAGCTCGCGCCCCGCCGCGCTGAAGCTGCCGCTGCGACCGGCCAGCTCGAATACCGACAATTCATGCAACAGGCGCCGCAGCAGGTCGTTTGCCATGAGCAATACTCATGAGGTCATGATGCCGGACTGACTTTACACCGATGCATGACGACCGAACAATCGGCGGAATGACAAACAATGGGAGCGTTCGGTGGGGCGGCGTCTGAACATACTTCTCGTCATGGCAGACCAGATGAATCCGGCCATGCTGCCGTTCCATGGCCAGGCCGTGACCCGGGCGCCGGCCATGGCCGCGCTGGCCGAGCGCGGCGTCGTGTTCGACGCAGCCTATTCCAACAGCCCGCTGTGTTCGCCCGCCCGCGCCGTGCTGATGTCGGGCCGGTTGCCCTCGGCCACCGGCGTTTATGACAATGCCGCCGAATTCCGTTCGGACATCCCGACCTTCGCCCATTACCTGCGCCAGGCGGGCTATCGCACCGTTCTGTCGGGCAAGATGCATTTCTGCGGCGCCGACCAGTTGCACGGCTTCGAGCAGCGGCTGACCACCGACATCTACCCGGCCGATTTCGGCTGGACGCCGGACTGGGACCGCCCGCACGAGCGGCCGAGCTGGTATCACAACATGAGTTCGGTGACCGATGCCGGGCACTGCGTGCGCACCAACCAGATCGATTTCGACGACGAGGTGGCCTTCGCCGCCGAGCGCGCGATCTACGACCATGTCCGGTCGTCCGACGACCGGCCGTTCTGCCTCGTCGCCTCCTTCACCCATCCCCACGACCCCTTCGCCATCCCCGATCCCTGGTGGGGCATGTATGAGGGCGCCGCCATCCCGGCGCCGCGCTTCGCCTTCGATCCGGCCGTGGCGACCCCGCAGGAATTGCGGCTGCGCCACGTCTGCGCGATGGACGGCGCCCTGGTGACCGACGCCGATGTCGCCCGCGCCCGCCGCGCCTATCTCGGCGCCATCTCCTATGTCGACGACAAGCTCGGCCGGCTGATGGCCGCCCTGCGCGCCACCGGCCTGGCCGAGGATACCGTGGTCATCCTGACGTCCGACCACGGCGAGATGCTGGGCGAGCGCGGCGGCTGGTACAAGATGAGCTTCCTGGAAGGGGCCTCGCGCGTGCCGCTGGTGGTTGCCGCCCCCGGCCGCTTCGCCGCGCGCCGCGTCGGCGCCGCCGTCTCGCTGGTCGACCTGCTGCCGACATTGGTCGAGATCGCCGGCGACGGCGCGGCGGGCAACTACGTCACCCCGATCGACGGGCGCAGCCTGTTGCCCCATCTGCAGGGCACCGGCGGCCATGACGAGGTGATCGGCGAATATCTGGCCGAGGGCGCCATCGCGCCGGTGGTGATGATCCGCCGCGGGGGCAGGAAATTCATCCACAGCCCGGCCGATCCCGACCAGCTCTACGATCTCCGGGCCGATCCCGACGAGCGCACGAATCTCGGCGCCTCGGCCGCTGCCGACGATCTCCGCCGCGAGGTCGCCGGGCGCTGGGACCTCGCCCGCATCGACGCCGCGGTGCGCGACAGCCAGCATCGCCGCCACATGGTGGTGGGCGCGCTGGGGCTGGGCGCCAATGCGCCCTGGGACTACACCCCGCCGCGCGCCGCGTCACGCGACTATATCCGCAATCACATGGATCTCGACGACCTGGAAGCGCGGGCACGCTACCCGCGGGTCCATCAATCATGAAAAACAGGGGGTTGAACTGATGAAGCGTCTTGTCCCGGCCCTGGCCGCCTTGAGCCTGCTCGTCGCCGGCGCGGCCCGCGCGGCCGATGCCGAAAGCTGCCGTCTCGTCCGCATGTCCGATCCCGGCTGGACCGACATCACCTCGACCAACGCCATGCTCGGCGTGGTGCTGCAGGGCCTGGGCTATGACCAGAAGGTCGACACGCTGGCCGTACCGGTCACCTTCGAATCGCTGAAGAACAAGCAGATCGACGTCTTCCTGGGCAATTGGATGCCGGCCCAGAAGCGCTTCATCGAACCCCTGACCGAATCGGGCTCGATCGAGGTGATTGCGACGAACCTGAAGGATATCCGCTTCACGCTCGCCGTGCCCGACTACGTCGCCAAGGAAGGCGGCATCAAGAACTTTGCCGACCTGGCCAAGCATGCCGACAAGTTCGAGAAGAAGATCTACGGCATCGAACCGGGCGCCCCGGCCAACCAGAACATCCAGAAGATGATCGATGCCAAGGATTTCGGCCTCAACGGCTGGTCGGTCGTCGAATCCTCGGAACAGGCGATGCTGTCCCAGGTCGACCGCGCCAAGCGGGCCAAGAAGTGGATCGTCTTCCTGGCCTGGGAACCGCATCCGATGAACATGAAATATGCGCCGACCTATCTGGCCGGCGGCGACGCCTATTTCGGGCCGAACTTCGGCGCAGCCTCGGTGCAGACCGTTACCCGCAAGGGGTTCTCGGCCGATTGCCCGAACCTCGGCAAGCTCCTGAAGCAGGTGCGCTTCACCGTCGATGCCGAGAACCGGATCATGGACCAGATCCTCGACAAGGGGCAGAACGCCAAGGAAGCGGCGAAGGCCGAGCTGAAGGCGCGTCCGAACCTGCTCGGCGTCTGGCTGGCCGGCGTCACCACCCGCGATGGCAAGGACGGTCTGCCCGCGGTCAAGAAGCTGCTCGGCTTGTAGGATCCGGCCTCTTTCGTCTAGGTTGCGGGCATCATGCCCGCAACCTTCCGCTTCCACGGCACGGCCGGCGGCATCCTGTTGATGCTGGTCGGCATGTTCCTCTTCTCGCTCAACGACACCCTCGGCAAATGGCTGGTCGCCGGCTTCACCGTCGGCCAGATCCTGCTGCTGCGCTCGATCGCCGCGCTGGTCGCGCTGTCGCCGATGATCGTGCGGTCGGGCGGGCTCTTCCGCACCTTGAAGGTCGAGCGGCCGTGGATGCATGTGCTGCGCGTCGTCCTGGTCGTCACCGAGGTCGCGGCCTTCTACTGGTCGGTGCGCTACCTGCCGCTGGCCGACGTCGTCGCCTATTACATGGCTTCGCCCCTGTTCGTCGCGGCGCTGTCGGCGCCGCTGCTGGGCGAGCGGCTGGGACGCGCCCGCTGGATCGCCGTGATCATCGGTTTCATCGGCGTCATGATCATCCTGCGGCCGTCGAGCCAGGCGTTCAGCCTGCCGGCGCTGGTGGCGCTGGGCGGCAGCCTGACCTTCGCCTTCATCATGCTGATCACCCGCTCGCTCAGGACGACCAACGGCATGACGCTGATCGTCTGGCAGACGCTCGCCACGCTGATCGCCGGGGCGGCGACCGTGCCGTTCGCCTGGGTGCCGCCGACAGTGATCGACGCGCTGCTGCTCGGCTCGCTCGGCTTTGCCGCGACGCTCGCCCATGTCTGCGTCAACCATTCGCTGAAGCTGGCGCCCGCCGCGGTCGTCGTGCCCTACCAGTATTCGCTGCTGCTGTGGGGTATCGTCTTCGGCTGGACCATCTTCGGCGACCGGCCCGATCCCTGGATGCTCGGCGGCGCGCTGGTCGTCTGCCTCAGCGGCTTCTATCTGCTGCGGCTCGAGCGGCAGCAATCGAGCGCGGCATCTCCGCCATGATCCACTCATGGAAGCGGCGGATCAGCGGCTCCTGGCCGCGTTCCTGCGGATAGACCAGGCGATAGCCGCCGGGCTGTTCGATCAGATGGGGCAGGGCCGGCACCAGCCGGCCTGAAATCAGCTGGTCGGCGGCGAGCGCGAGGCTCGCCAGCGCGACGCCGTAGCCGGATTCGGCCGCCTGCAGGCAGAGATGGGCGAAGGTGAACGCCGCCCCGCTGCGAACCGCCACCCCCGATCCCCCCGCCAGCCGCAGCCATTCCGCCCAGTCCAGTTCCGGCAGGCCGCCAACCAGGAAGTGCTGCTCATGGATCAGCAGATGGTGGCGCAGGTCGTCGGGTGTCGTGATCGGCGGGCCGGCCGCCAGCAAGGCGGGGCTGGCCAGGGCCATCAACGCGCCGGGACACAGCAGTTCGGCGACCAGGCCCGGGGCTGCCCCGGCACAGAAGCGGATCGAGATGTCGGGTCCGCCGGGCTCGAACGGCTGGATGCCGACCGACGTCACCAGGCGGATCTCGACGCCGCCCAGCGCCTCGCGCAGCTGCGGCAGGCGGGGCATCAGCCAGCAGACGGCGAAGGAATGCAGGGTGGCGATCGTCAGGGTCTGCGGTGCCGGGCGCGTCCGCGCCTGGCGCGCGATCACGTCGAGGCGGTCCAGGATCGCCTCGAATTCCGGCCACAGGCTCGCCCCCAGCGGGGTCAGGGTGACGCCGCGGCTGTGGCGTTCGAACAACGGGCGCTCGAGCCATTCTTCCAGCAGGCGCACCTGCTGGCTGATCGCGGTCGCGCTGACGTTGAGTTCGGCCGCCGCGGCCTGGATGCCGCCATGGCGGCCCGCGGCCTCGAAGGCGCGGACCGCGGTCAGCGGCGGCAGGCGGCGCGATTTGGCCAATAAATTCTTGGTCATGTGGCTCTGAATATCCGGTTTGCGACTTTTGCCGTCGCCTTGCACTCTGCCGTCGCGGATACGAAAATCTACAGGAAATCAGCCATGTCGACCACGGTGCAGGGGATCTGCGGCCGCGTGGGCGGGTTTGCCCGCCTGATCGCCATCCTCAAGAAATTGCTGCCCAACCGGCGGGCGCGGCTGCACGTCGACGGCCTGTCGGCCGCGGCCCGACGCGACCTGATGCTGCCCGATCCGCCGCCCGATCCGCCCCGGCCGTGGTATTAAGGGGCAGAATTCAGGGAAGGGATCTCCCATGTCGCCTGCCGCCCTCGTGACCATGGCCCCGCCGTTCCGGCTGCGCGACATCGACCATGTGGTGCTGCGGGTCGGCGACGTCGCGAAGATGCGCGCCTTCTACGAAGGCGTGCTCGGCTGCACGCTCGAGAAGGTGCAGGCCCATATCGGCCTGACGCAATTGCGCGCCGGCCGCTCGCTGATCGACCTCGTCGACATCGCCGGCCCGATCGGCCGCGAAGGCGGCGCGGCCGCCGGGCCCGAGGGCCGCAACATGGAGCATTTCTGCCTGATCGTGGAACCGTTCGAGCCGGAGGCGATTGCCGCCCACCTCGCGGCGCATGGCGTCGAACCCGGCTCGCTCGCCAACCGCTATGGGGCCGAGGGCGAGGGCCCGTCGCTCTACCTGAAGGACCCTGAAGGCAATGGCGTCGAACTGAAGGGCCCGGCCCCGAGGTAACCGAGCACGGCGCGCCGCACCCGGGGCGCGAGGCTGGCCGCATCCTGCTCGCCATAAAGCCCGGCATTGTCGATCATGCCGCGGGCCAGGGCGACCAGATCGCGGGCGGCGAGCGTGGGTCCGTCGATGCCGTGCCGCGTCAGCACCGCCGCCACGACCCCGACCAGCGCGGCCTTGAGATCAGCGGTTTCGGCCTGCAGCGGCAACGTCGTCTCGGCATATTCCAGCGCCAGCGACAGCACGGGATCGGCCAGCTGGTGGGCGATGCCGGCGCCGATGAAGCCGTCGACCGCCCGGGCGAGGTCCAGACTTTCATCGGCGGCGGCGGCGCGGAAGGCGTCGAGCATGGCCGAACGCTTGCGCCGGATCAGCTCGGCCAGGATCGCTTCCTTGCCAGGAAAATATTGATAGAGCGAGCCGATCGACACCCCCGCCCGGTCGGCGATGTGGTTGGTGGTCAGGCCGCCCAGCCCGTCCCGGCGCAGAATGTGAGCCGCCCCCTCCAGGATGATCTCGATGGTCGCCGCGGCGCGGGCCTGGCGCGGCGTTTTGCGGGGGGTCGTGGCGGTCTGCAGTCCTGTCATCGGATGCGAGTAAGGAACGGATGGGGGCGGCCCTATCCTACCTCACGTCCCGATGGAGGTGAAAGATGACCGAGTTCACGATCTTCATGCTGCTCAAGACCACCCCGGCCTGGCTCCACCTGGGTCGCGACGAGATGCTGCCGGCGATCGAAAACCGGCTGGCAGCATGAGCACGGCACTGGTCACCGGCGGCGGTACCGGGATCGGCCGGGCGCTGGCCCGCCAGCTCGCCGCGGCCGGCACGCCGGTCCTGATCGTGGGTCGCGACCGTGCCCGGCTGGAAGCAGTGGCGGCCGAACATCCCGGCATGATCACCGCCCTGCCCGCCGATCTGGCCGATCCCGCGGCGGTCGATGCGCTGATCGATACGGTGACGCGCGACCACCCGGGCCTGTCGCTGCTGATCAACAATGCCGCCGTCCAGGTGCCGATGCGGCTGATGCAGGCGTCGCTGCCCGCGCTGCGGGCCGAAATTGCGATCAACCTGGCCGCGCCGGTCGCCCTGGCCGCCGGGCTGCTGCCGGTACTGGCGCGCCATCCGGATGCCGCCGTGGTCAACATCACCTCGGCGCTGGCCGTCGCGCCGAAGGCGGCCGCTCCGGTCTACGGTGCGACCAAGGCGGCCTTGCGCAACTTCTCGCGCGCCTTGCGCTACCAGTGCGAGGACGAGCGGACGGGCGTCGCCGTGCTCGACGTGGTGATGACCCTGGTCGATACCGCCATGACCGCGGGCCGCGGCGGAAAGGCCAAGATCAGCCCGGAAAAGGCTGCCGCGGCGGTGATGGCGGCGATCGCCCGGCGCCGTCGGGAAACCTGGGTCGGACCGACCTGGGTGATCCGTTTCCTCGACCGGCTCTGCCCGCCGCTGGCCTACCGGATCCTGCGCTAGGTTGGACGGCGGGCGGCCGGGATGCTAAATCACCGTCATCATGCTGCGCCTGACCGAATTGAAATTGCCGCTCGACCACGCCGAGGATGCGCTGGAAGGGGCGATCCTGAGCCGCTTGGGGCTGAAGAAGCGCGACCTCCTGCGCTGGTCGGTGTTCCGGCGCGGCTATGACGCGCGCAAGGCTTCGGCGATCGCCCTGATCTACACCATCGATTTCGAGGTGCGGGACGAGGCGGCGCTGATCGGCAAGCGCGACCGCAACATCAACCCGGCCCCGGATACCGCCTACAAGGTCGTCGCCCGCGCGCCCGAGGGGCTGGAGGAGCGCCCGATCGTCGTCGGCGCCGGCCCCTGCGGCCTCCTGGCCGCGCTGATCCTGGCCCAGAGCGGCTTCCGGCCGATCATCCTGGAACGCGGCAAGGTGGTGCGCGAACGGACCAAGGATACCTGGGGGCTGTGGCGCAAGTCGGTGCTGAACCCGGAATCGAACGTCCAGTTCGGCGAGGGCGGGGCCGGCACCTTCTCCGATGGCAAGCTCTACAGCCAGATCAAGGATCCCAACCATTACGGCCGCAAGGTCCTGACCGAATTCGTCAAGGCCGGCGCGCCGGAGGAAATCCTGACCGTCTCCAAGCCCCATGTCGGCACCTTCCGCCTGGTGACGATGGTAGAATCGCTGCGCGAGACGATCGAGGGCCTCGGCGGCGAATACCGCTTCGGCGCCAAGGTCGCCGGCCTCGACATCGAGACCGCGCCGGACGGCCGGCGCCGCATCCGCGGCGTCGTCCTGGCCGACGGCCAGCGGCTGGCGTCCAACCACGTCGTGCTGGCGGTCGGCCACTCGGCGCGCGATACCTTCGCGATGCTCGATGCCTGCGGCGTCGCGATGGTGGCCAAGCCTTTCTCGATCGGCTTCCGCATCGAACACCCGCAATCGCTGATCGATCGCTGCCGGTTCGGGCAGAACGCCGGCAACAAGCTCCTCGGCGCGGCCGACTACAAGCTCGTCCACCACGCCTCGAACGGCCGCGACGTCTATTCCTTCTGCATGTGCCCGGGCGGCACGGTGGTCGCCGCCGCCTCCGAATCCGGCCGCCTCTGCACCAACGGGATGAGCCAGTATTCGCGGGCCGAGCGCAACGCCAATGCCGGGATCGTGGTGGGCATCACCCCGGCCGATTATCCCGGCGGGCCGCTTGCCGGCATCGAGTTCCAGCGCCATTGGGAAGAGCAGGCCTACATTGCGGGCGGCGGCGGCTATATCGCCCCGGCCCAGCGCGTCGGCGATTTCATCGCCGGGCGGCCGTCGACCGAGCTCGGCTCGGTGGTCCCGTCCTACCGCCCGGGCGTCAAGCCGACCGACCTGTCGACCTGCCTGCCCGACTATGCCATCGCCGCGATCCGCGAGGCGCTGCCGGCCTTCGAACGCCAGATCCGCGGCTTCTCGATGGACGATGCGGTGCTGACCGGCGTCGAGGCCCGCACCTCCTCGCCGCTGCGCATTCCGCGCGGCGCGGATTGCCAGAGCGTGAATACCACGGGCCTCTATCCCGCCGGCGAGGGCGCGGGTTATGCCGGCGGCATCCTCTCGGCCGGCGTCGACGGCATCAGGGTCGCCGAGGCGGTGGCCCGCGCGATGACGGGCATGGCCGCGCCGGAGCGCCGCTCGGCCTAACGCCCGGCGGCGCGGATGACGCCGCGGATCGCAAAGCTCGACTGGATGCGGGCCACGCCCGGCATGCGCGACAGGATTTCCTTGTGGACGCGCTCGTAGTCGGCGGCGTCGCGCACCTCGACGCGCAGCAAATAGTCGGCCATGCCCGACATCAGATAGCATTCGCGCACCTCGGCGCATTTGCGCACCGCCACCTCGAAGCGGTTCAGGAATTCCTCGGTCTGCCGCTCCAGCGTGATCTGCACGATCACCGTGGTCGGCGTCTCGGCATCCGGCTCGTCGATCAGCGCGGTATAGCCACGGATTACCCCGTCATGTTCGAGCAACTGCCGCCGGCGCAGGCAGGCCGACGGCGACAGCCCGACCGCCGCCGCCAGGTCGGCATTCGACATCCGCCCGTCGGCGCGCAGCAGGCTGATGATCCGGCGATCCGTCTGGTCCATGCAATTTCCTGCGGTCACCCAACAGATTCTGCGAAAATGCCAGCATATCGTTAGTCGATCGTTCGATCATACGCAATGATCGGCAGGTCGTTCGACGGTAACATATTGGCAGTGCAGCTGAGCCTCCTTGAGGGTCCTTCGCGATGACCGATCCCGCCGACCGCGCCGGTGCCGTACTGACGATCGATCTCGACGCTATCGTCGCGAATTACCGCCTGCTGCAAGCCAGGCTGAAAACCGGCGCGCGCGCCGGCGCCGTGGTCAAGGCCGATGCCTACGGCCTGGGCGCCGCGACCGTCGCCCCCGTGCTGGCCGCCGCCGGCTGCACCACCTTCTTCGTCGCCCTGCTCGACGAAGGCATCGCCTTGCGCCCGCATCTGCCGGCCGGCTGCGACATCGTCGTACTGAACGGCCTGGCGCCGAAGGCCGAGCGCGCCGCGCTGGCCCATGGTCTGATTCCCGTGCTGAACAGCCTGGAGCAGGTCGACGGCTGGACCGCGCTCGCCCGGCGCGAGCAGCGCGCCCTGCCCGCCTTCATCCAGCTCGACAGCGGCATGGCCCGGCTCGGCCTGCAGCCCCGCGACCTCGACCGCCTGGTCGCCGATCCCGCCCGCCTCGGCGGCATCGGCTTGCGCGCCGTCATGAGCCATCTGGCGGTCGCCGAGCGCCAGGATCATCCGGCCAACGAGCGCCAGTTGGCCGCTTTCGAGGCCGGCCGCGCCCGCCTGCCGGCGGCGCCGGCGTCGTTCGCCAATTCGTCGGGCATCTTCCTCGGGCCCCGCTATCACTTCGATCTCGTCCGCCCGGGCGCGGCGCTCTACGGCATCGCGCCGGTCGCCGGCGCCGCCAACCCTATGAACCCCGTCATCCACCTGCAGGGCAAGGTCGTGCAGGTGCGCGAGATCGGCGCGGGCGACGCGGTCGGCTACGGCCTGACCTTCGAGGCCAAGGGGCCCACGCGCATCGCCACGCTCGGCGTCGGTTATGCCGACGGCTATCTCCGCGCCTTCTCCAACCGCGCCGTCGGCCATCTCGACGGCGTGGCCCTGCCCCAGGCCGGCATCGTCTCGATGGACAGCGTCACGCTCGACATCTCGGCCCTACCCGAGGGCCGGGTCCAGCCCGGCACGCTGATCGACCTGATCGGCCCGCACCAGACGGTCGACGAGGCGGCGGGCCGCGCCGGCACCATCGCCTACGAAATCCTCACCGGCCTCGGCCGGCGCTATCACCGCCACTATGCCGGCGGCATCTCCCCGCAGCAGAAGGTCGCAGGAGCGGCATCATGAAGGTCCTGGTTCTCGGTTCCGGCGTCATCGGCGTCGCCACGGCGTATTATCTCGCCCGTGCTGGCCACCAGGTCACGGTCATCGACCGCCAGCCCGGCCCCGCGCTGGAAACCTCGTTTGCCAATGCCGGCGAGGTCTCGCCCGGCTATTCGGCCCCCTGGGCCGCGCCCGGCGTGCCGCTGAAGGCGATCAAGTGGATGATGATGCAGCATTCGCCGTTCGTGCTGCGCCCCAAGCTCGATCCGCGCCAGTGGCTGTGGCTGGCCCAGATGCTGCGCAACTGCACCGAGGCGCGCTATGCGGTGAACAAGGAGCGCATGGTGCGCATCGCGGAGTACAGCCGCGACGTGCTGCGCGACCTGCGGACCGATACCGGCATCGCCTATGACGAGCGCACGATGGGGACGCTGCAGCTGTTCCGCACGCAGAAGCAGGTCGACGGCGCCGCCAAGGACATCGCCGTGCTGGCCGAATCCGGCGTACCCTACGAGGTGCTCGACGTCGCCGGCTGCGTCGCGGTCGAGCCCGGCCTGAAGCTCGTCACCGACAAGATCGCCGGCGGCCTGCGCCTGCCCGGCGACGAGACCGGCGACTGCTTCAAGTTCACCAATGCGCTGGCCAGGATCGCGGCGGATATCGGGGTCGAGTTCAAGTACGGCACCCGCATCGACCGCATCGAGACGGCCGGCGGCCAGGTCACCGGCATCGCGACCGATCGCGGACTGATGACCGCCGATCGCTACGTCCTGGCGCTGGGCAGCTATTCGCCGTTCCTGGCCCGGCCGCTCGGTCTCGACCTGCCGATCTATCCGGTGAAGGGCTATTCGATCACCGTGCCGATCACCGATACGGAGATGGCCCCGGCCTCGACGGTGATGGACGAGACCTACAAGGTCGCCATCACCCGGCTGGGCGACCGCATCCGCGTCGGCGGCACCGCCGAACTGACCGGCTTCGACCTGCGCCTGCACGACGACCGCCGGGCCACGCTCGAACATTCGGTGACCGACCTGTTCCCCCGGGGCGGCGATGTCGGCCGCGCCGAATTCTGGTCGGGCCTGCGCCCGATGACGCCTGATGGCACCCCGATCGTCGGCGGCACGCCCTATGGGAACCTGTTCCTCAATACCGGCCACGGCACGCTGGGCTGGACGATGGCCTGCGGCTCGGGCCGCGTCATCGCCGACCTGATCAGCGGCACCAAGCCCGAAATCGATATGTCGGGTCTCGGCGTCGAGCGCTACGGGCGGCTGGCGGCTTAAGGCAAATCCGCGTCATTCCGGGCGAAGCGAAGCGGAGACCCGGAATCCAGGGAAGGCGCGGTGCAGGTTGCGACGCCCTTGCCCTGAATTCCCGCTTTCGCGGGAATGACGACATTCCTATCAGCGCTGCCAGCCGATGCTGCGCAGCAGGTCGATGATGCCGGAGAAATCGGCAGAACCCTTGCCGGCGCCGATGAATTCGCCGTAGAGCGCGGCCGCCTCGGCGCCGAGCGGCGTGGTGGTGCCGGTTTCGGCCGCCGCCGCCTGGGCCAGCCGCAGGTCCTTCAGCATCATCGCGGCGGCGAAGCCTGCGCGATAATCGCGATTGGCCGGCGAGGTCGGCACCGGGCCGGGGACGGGACAGTAGGTGGTCAGCGACCAGTTCTGGCCCGACGAGGTCGAGGAAATGTCGAACAGCTTCTGCGGGTCGAGGCCGAGCTTTTCCGCGAGGACGAAGGCCTCGCAGGTGCCGATCATCGAGATGCCGAGCAGCATGTTGTTGCAGATCTTGGCAGCCTGGCCCGTGCCGGCCGGGCCGGCATGGACGATGCTGCGGCCCATCTTTTCCAGGATCGGCCGGGCCGCGGCGAAGGCCGCGTCGGGGCCGCCGACCATGAAGGTCAAGGTGCCGGCCTCGGCCCCGCCGGTGCCGCCGGAGACCGGCGCGTCGACCATCAGCCGGCCGGCAGACGCTGCCGCTGCGGCCACGGTGCGCGCGGTCGCGACATCGATCGTCGAGCAATCGATCAGCACGGCATTCCCGGCCGACGCCGCGATCACGCCCTGATCGACATAGACCTCGCGCACCGGATCGCCCGCCGGCAGCATGGTGACGACGACCTCGGCGCCGCGGGCGGCCGCGACCGGCGACGGGGCCGGGATCGCCCCCGTCACCGCGGCCATGTTGCCGGGCGCCAGGTCGAAGACGGTGACCTGGTGGCCTGACGCGACGAGGTTGCGGGCCATCGGCCCGCCCATGTTGCCGACGCCGATGAAGGCGATGGCGGCCATGACCTCCTGCCTCCGCTTACTTCAGGGTCGGGATGTTGAACTCGGCGCCGGCGCGGATGCCGGTGGGCCAGCGCGAGGTGACGGTCTTGATCTTGGTGAAGAAGCGGATGCCTTCGGGGCCGTGCTGGTTGGTGTCGCCGAAGGCTGAATTCTTCCAGCCGCCGAAGGTGTGGAAGGCGAGCGGCACCGGGATCGGCACGTTGACGCCGACCATGCCGACCTGGACCTTGTTGACGAAGTCGCGGGCGGCATCGCCGTCGCGGGTGAAGATGGCGACGCCGTTGCCGAACTCATGCTCGGTCGGCAGGCGGGCGGCGGCGTCGAAGTCCGGCGCGCGGACCACGGACAGCACGGGGCCGAAGATCTCTTCCTTGTAGATCGTCATGTCCGGGGTGACGCGGTCAAACAGGCAGCCGGCCATGTAGTAGCCGTTCTCGTAACCCTGCAGCCTGGTGCCGCGGCCGTCGACGACGAGCTCGGCGCCTTCGCGCAGGCCCTGCTCGACATAGCCGGTGACCTTGGCCAGATGCTCCTTGGTCACCAGCGGCCCGAACTCGCTCTCCGCCGCGGTCGACGGCCCGACCTTGAGCGCGCGGACGCGCGGGGCCAGGCGCTCGATCAGCGCGTCGGCGGTACGCTCGCCGACCGGCACGGCGACGGAGACGGCCATGCAGCGTTCGCCGGCCGAGCCGTAGCCGGCGCCGATCAGCGCGTCGACCGCCTGGTCGAGATCGGCGTCGGGCATGATGATCATGTGGTTCTTGGCGCCGCCCATCGCCTGGACGCGCTTGCCGTGCGCCGCGCCCGTCGCATAGACGTACTTGGCGATCGGGGTCGAGCCGACGAAGGAGATCGCCTGGACGCGCGGGTCGGTCAGCAGCGTGTCGACCGCGACCTTGTCGCCGTGGATGACGTTGAGCACGCCCGGGGGCGCGCCGGCCTCGAGCATCAGCTCGGCCAGGCGGACGGGGACGCTCGGATCCTTCTCGGAGGGCTTGAGGATGAAGGTGTTGCCGGTGGCGATGGCCACGGCGAACATCCACATCGGCACCATGGCGGGGAAGTTGAAGGGGGTGATGCCGGCGACGACGCCGAGCGGCTGGCGCATCGAATAGAGGTCGATGCCGCGCGAGACCGAATCGGAGAACTCGCCCTTCATCAGATGCGGGATGCCGCAGGCGAACTCGACGACCTCGAGACCGCGCTGGATCGAGCCCTTGGCGTCGGAGACGACCTTGCCATGCTCGCTCGACAAGAGCACGGCCAGCTCGTCCATGTGCTTCTCGATCAGTTCCTTGAACTTGAACATGACGCGGGCGCGCACCATCGGCGACTGCGCCGCCCAGCCCGGGAAGGCTCCTTGAGCATCGGCGATCGCGGCCTCGACCTC
>JAEYTW010000708.1 GCA_023433835.1 Pseudomonadota bacterium
GCGGCGAGCAGCGCGGCATAGCTGGTCGGCCGGCCGTCGCGATCGAGATGGTCGAGGCCCATGTCGCGCTCGACATAGAGCGGCAGGTCCTCGGCCGGCGAACTCAGCATCGGCGTATGCGACGTGCCGATGCCCAGAACGATGCTGGCCATGGCGTCACTCGGCCGCCTGGGCGGCGGGCAGCTTGAGGCGGCCGAAGACGCGCCTTGCATTGCCCTCGAAGATCGCATGGTGATCGGCCGCGGTCAGGCCGGGAATTTCCTCGATCAACGGCTTGATGTCGTCGAACTGCCGCCCGGTCCCGGGGTCGATCGCCGAGCCCGAGCCCGGGTTCTCGGTGCCGAACATCACCCGGTCGCTGCCGACCAGCTTGATCAGCATTTCCAGCGAATTGCGGTTGTGCACCACGGTGTCGAAATAGAGGCGCCGCAGACTGTCGTCGAAGCTTTCCTTCAGCGGCACGTCCTTGTTCATCTGCGGATGCAGCCGTTCGGCCCGCCAGCGCCCGACCTGATAGGGGATCGACCCGCCGCCATGGGCGATGATGATCTTCAGCGTCGGGAAATCGAGGAACACCCGGGAATTGGCCAGCGACAGCACCGCCAGGCTCTCTTCCGAGATGAAATGCATCGAATAGGTCTCGCGGCCCCATTTGCACCCGGTCGAATGGATCAGCGCTGGCACGTCGAGGGCGCAGAGCTTCTCGTAAAGCGGGTACCAGTATTCGTTGTCCAGCGTGGGCGTGCTGTTGTCGCCCTCGCCCGGATCGGTATCGAGCAGGGTGCCGACGAAACCGAGCTCGGTGATGCAGCGTTCGAGTTCGGCCAGCGCCACCGTCACCGGCTCGCCGCCGACCTGCGGCAGGCCGCAGACGCCGGCGAACCGGGTCGGGTAGGCGCCGACCAGCTCGGCGATGTAGTCGTTCACCCCCATCGTCCAGTGCTGGACCATGCGCACCGGCTTCTCGCCGTGCATCGCCATGAACGGGCGGGGCGAGATCAGCTGCAGATCCGTCCCGAACCTGTCCATGATGGCGAGGTTCTTTTTGGTTTCCGGATGGTCGCGGACCAGTTCGGCCGGCAGGTTCGGGCGCACGAAGCCGTGGGCGCCGCGGGCACCGAGCAGTGAGGCCTGCCAGGCGTAGAGCTGGGGGGCGGCAAGCACATGGGCGTGGACGTCGATGATCATCGGCCGCAACTCCTGATGGGTGCAGTTGGAAAAGGCTTGGGAAACTGGCGGACGCAGGGCATCGGTCGCGCCCGGCCAGGGCGCGCGGCTCAACGCGCTGCGGATGTCGTCTAGGTCAGATGATGAAGCTCATCAGGCTTATTTTCCTCCCCGGTTTATCGGCGCTTGGCCGTTTGGTTGGGCATAGGAAACCATCGGATTGTTGGGTCGTCAATAAAAATGAATTCATTTCCAGTTTTTGATCCGGAACCCTCTCCCACCCGCGGCGTTGGAGCGGCCATGTTGACAGAAGTGATCGGCTGGCTGGCCGCCGGCATCCTGCTCGCGACCGTCGTGCGCCAGGTCTACACCCAGTGGCGCAGCGGCAGTGCCAAGGGCGTATCGAAATGGCTGTTCGTCGGCCAGATCGCCGCCTCGGTGCTGTTCGTGATCTATTCCTGGCTGGTCGGCAACTGGGTGTTCGTCTCGACCAACGTGCTGATGCTGATCACCGCCGTCATCGGCCAGGCGATCTATCTGCGGAACCGGCAGCGCGCGGCGTAGCGGCCGTCACGCTATTTCCGCTTGAACCTACAGCGACTGGAGGTTGCACGGTCGGATCCACGGCAAGCGTGGAGGTCCGGTCATGTCGTCAACTCGCCTGCAATTCACCGTCAGCGGCATGGATTGCCCCAGCTGCGTCGCCAAGCTGGAAACCGCGCTGGGCCGCATGCCCGGCATATCGGAGGTTTCGGTCAATTTCACCGGCGGCACGCTGAGCCTGACGGCGGCGGCGCCGGAGGAGGCGCAGCGCAGCGTGCCGAACTGGATCGGCGCGCTGGGGTTTGCCGCCCGGCCGATCGACGATGCCGGCCCGGCCGTCGCCGACGAGACGCCGTGGTGGCGGACGGGGAAGGGCCGGCTGGTGATCGGCACCGGCCTGCTGACGGCCGCCGCCTTCGTCGCCTCGTTCTTCGACCCCGCCTTGGCACAGTGGCCCTACGTCGCCGCCGCCTTGCTGGGCCTGGTGCCGTTCGGGCTGCGGGCCCTGGCGCTGGCCCGCGCCGGGTCGCCATTCTCGATCGAGATGCTGATGACGGTCGCGGCCGTCGGCGCGATCGGCATCGGCGCGGCCGAGGAGGCGGCCATCGTGGTTTTCCTGTTCGCTGTCGGCGAGCTGCTTGAGGGAGTAGCCGCCGGCCGCGCCCGGGCCGGCATCAAGGCGCTGGTCGCCCTGGTGCCGCGCGACGCCCTGGTCGAGAGGGACGGCCAGGTCGTCACCCGGGCCGCATCCAGCCTGGTCATCGGCGATATCGTCAGCGTGCGCCCCGGCGACCGCGTACCGGCCGACGGCGTCATCATCGAGGGCCGATCGAACCTCGACGAGTCCGCCGTGACCGGCGAATCCATGCCCGTGCTGCGCGGCCCGGGCGATACCGTGCGTGCCGGCACGATCAACGGCGACGGGCATCTGCGCGCCCGGGTCACCCGCGACCCGCAGGACAACACCATCGCCTGCATCATCCGCATGGTCGAGGACGCGCAAGGGAACAAGGCGCCGACGGCGCGCTTCATCGAACGCTTCAGCCGCTGGTACACCCCGACCGCGATGCTCGTCGCCGCCCTGGTCATTGCCGTGCCGCCACTGGCCTTCGGGCAGGACTGGACCACCTGGATCTATCGCGGCCTGTCGCTGCTGCTGATCGCCTGCCCCTGCGCGCTGGTGCTGTCGACCCCGGCCGCCATCGCCTCGGGTCTTGCCGCCGGCGCGCGGCGCGGGCTGCTGGTCAAGGGCGGGGCTGCGCTCGAGGCGCTGGGCCGCGTGCGCCACGTCGCCTTCGACAAGACCGGCACGCTGACCGAAGGCCGCCCGCGTGTCACCGACATCGTCGCGCTGGCACCGGAGACCGACGTGCTGGCGCTGGCCGCCGCGGTCGAGGCCGGATCGAGCCATCCGCTGGCCCAGGCCATCACGCTGGAAGCGCGCGCCCGCAACCTGATCCTGCCCGCGGCCACCGGGGCCGGGGCCGTGCCGGGCAAAGCGGCGCATGCGGTGATCGGCGGCGTCCGCCACGAGGTGGGCTCGCCCCGCCATGCCGGCGCGGCGCTGGAC
>JAEYTW010000718.1 GCA_023433835.1 Pseudomonadota bacterium
CCGCAGGGCCGCGCACAGCCTGAAGGGCGCGGCCGCCAATCTCGGCCTTGCCGGTCTGTCGCAGGCCGCCGCCGCCGTCGAGACCGTGATCCAGACCAGCGACGAAGCCGCGCTCGACCAGGCGCTGGCCGCCGTGGCCAGCCGGTTCACCGAAGCCCGCGCCGCCCTGGCCCAGCGCTTCGGCGAGATTGCCGAATAATCAGTCCCGATCAGGGCGGTGCACCTGGTCGACCGGGCCGCTGAGGATGAACAATTCGGGCTCGGTGCGGCCGTTGCCGGCGCGGGGGGTGAAGCCCGGCACCACCGTGCGCGTGTGATAGATGCCGAGCAGCAGGCCCGGCGCCACCTCGCGCAGTTCGTCGGTCAGGTCCTGCTGGCCCGCCCAGTTGGGGAAGGCCGCGTAATGCATCAGCAGCGCCGGCCCGCCGTCGAGCGACGAGACCCCGAACGACCAGGCGAAACGCAGGCGCCGGACGATGCCGGACGCCGCCTGGTAGACGTTGTAGCCCTGGCCGTCGGCATAGCCCTTGCCGAGCCAGTGCCCGATCCGCGCCTCCGCGAGGAAGGCCCGCCAGGCCGGCTCGATATAGGCGGGGATATGGCCGGCATACTCCCCCGACGGCAGCGCCGGGGCCGGCAGGTCGGCGAACAGCGCCAGCGCCTCGGCCCGGGGCAGCCGCCGCAGGCTCTCCGCGGTGGCCATCACGCGTCGGCCGCTGCGAGATGCTGCAGGAACCAGTCGCGCGCGGCCGCGCTGGTCTGGTCGAAGAACTGGTAGTAGGCCGCGAAATGCCCGCCGGGATAGGTCAGCAGCCGCTTCGGCTCCAGGGCTCGCTCATAAGCCTTCAGCGCGACGTCGGCCGGGGTGATGATGTCGCGCAGGCCGACGATCATCAGCATCGGCGTGGTGCCGACGAGGTCGATGATCGCGCCCGGCTCGTACTCGCCCATCAGCTCGAGCGAGCGCAAGGTGACCTCGTTCTTCCACAAGGGGTCCTCGTCCTCGCTTGCCTTGATGAAGCGGGGCGAGACCGGCGGCGGCAGGCTGCAGATGTCGTCGCCGGTCGAGAACACCGGGATGACCTGCGGCGCCGCGCCGCCGGCGCGGGCGAGGCGATCCTCGGTGAACATCTTTTCGAGCTTCGCGGCCCGGTTGGCCGGGAACATGCGGCGCACGGTTTCATGGCCGCTGATCATCGGCACCTGGGCGACGATGCATTTGACCCGATGATCGGCGGCGCCGGCCGTGATGGCGTGGCCGCCGGCGAAGCTCGACCCCCAGACGCCGAGCCGGGCCGTATCGATGCCGGGCAGGGTATGGGCGAAGGTGATGGCATCGCGCAGATCCGCCACCTGCTGTTGCGGATCGATTTCCTGGCGGATGGCGCCGTCGCTGCTGCCGAAACCGCGATGATCGTAGAGCAGCACGGCGAGGCCGGCGGCGGAGAATACCTCGGCATATTTGGTCAGTGAGCCTTTGACGCCGGAATAGCCGTGCGCCATCACGACGATCGCCGAGGGGGTCTTTGCTTCCGTCGGCTCGTAAAGCCAGCCCCGCAACGTCGTGCCGTCGCCGGTACGGAATTCGATGTCCTTGCGCATATGCATTGTCCTTATCGAAGAGCTCGGCGTTTCAGTTCGGCCTTGAGGATTTTTCCCGCGCCCGACAGCGGCAGCGGTTCGGCGGAGATGTCGAAGCTGCGCGGGCATTTGTAGCGGGCGAGGGTGGCGCGGCAGTGTTCCAGCAGCTCCGCCTCGGTGACGGCCGACCGTGGGCGGACGACGGCATGGACCCGTTCGCCCCAGGCATCGTCGGCCAGGCCGATGACGGCGCATTCGAGCACGGCTGGATGCTGCAGCAGGACGTTCTCGACCTCGGCCGAATAGATGTTCTCGCCGCCCGAAATGATCATGTCCTTCACGCGGTCCATCACGTGGAGATAGCCGTCCCGGTCGATGCGGCCGACATCGCCGGTGCGGAACCAGCCGTCGACGAAGGCGGCGGCGGTTGCCTGCGGATTCTCCCAATAGCCCCGCATCACGGTTGGCCCGCGCGCGCAGATTTCGCCGATCTGGCCCTGCGCGAGGGCGCGGCCGGCATCGTCGCGGATCGACAGGTCGACCGTGAAGACCGGTTGGCCGGCCGAGCGGATGCGGGCGCTGGCGGCCGCGGGATCATGATCCTCCGGCGCCAGATGGGTGATGGTCGGCGAGGTCTCGGTCAGGCCGTAGCCCTGGTGGAAGCGGACATGCGGGAAGGCCGCCACCACCCGGCGCGCCGTCGCCTCCGGCATGGCGCTGCCGCCGTAGAAGATGCGCACCAGGGACGACAGATCGCGGTCCTCGCGTGCCGGGCTTTCGAGCAGCAGCTTCAGCATGGTCGGCACCATGGCGAGATAGCTGATGCGGTCGGTTTCGATGCGGCGCAGCACCGCCGCGGCCTCGAATTTCGGTTCGAAGAAGTGATGCCCGCCATGCAGGGTGACGCCGAAGATGCTGAGGGCATCGGCGATATGGAACATCGGCGAGACATGCAGGCAGCGCGTCTCGCGGCCGAACCGGAAATGGGGCCCGAGGTTCAGCACGTTGTGGATCAGGTTGGCGTGGCTCAGGACCACGCCCTTGGCCCGCCCCGTCGTGCCGCCGGTATAGAAGATGCCGGCCGCGTCATCGCCGCCGCGCTCGGCATCCCGGGCCTCGGGGCCGCCGGCCAGCCGATCCCAGCCATCGTCGAGGCAGACCGTGGCGAGCTCGGGCAAGGCTGATGCGAGGGCGCGTGCCGGATCGGCAAAGGCCGTGTCGTGGAGGAGCAGACGGGCGCCGCAATCGGCCAGCTGTGCCTCGAGCTCCACCACCGCCAGCCGGGTATTCAACGGTACCGCGATCGCCCCGGCCCAGGGAATGGCGTACATCGCCTCGAAATAGCGATCGGAATTGAAACCCAGGATGGCGACCCGGTCGCCCGTGCCGATTCCCGCTCCGGCCAGGCCGCCGGCGAGCCGGGCGATCCTGGCCTTCAGTTCCAGCCACGAGCGGGTGGTCCCGCCG
>JAEYTW010000745.1 GCA_023433835.1 Pseudomonadota bacterium
GGCCCCGGCAGGATGCCGGCGACCGCGATCAGCATGATGCCGGCGCCGCAGCCGACCAGCCGGGCGAAGGGCACGCGCGCGGCCACGGCGCCGCCCGCCTCGGCCGGCACGACCAGCGGCACCATGACGACGAACAGCACGATCAGCGGCACGTTGACCAGGAAAGCGGCGCGCCAGGAAACGAATTCGGTGATGATGCCGGCGATCAGCGGCCCGCCGAAGGCGGCCACCGCCCAGATCGCCGCCTCGACGCCGAACACCTTGGGCACCAGCCGCGAGGGAAACAGCGCCGGGATGAGGACGTAGCACAGCGCGAAGATGACACCGTCACCCGCCCCCTGCGCGACGCGGCCGAGCAGCAGCACCGGCATCGACGGGGCCAGGCCCGCGGCCAGCGTGCCGCCGAGGAAGACCAGCGCCGACCAGAAGAACGTCGCCCTGACGCCGAACCGCGCCTTGAACAGGGCGGCGAGCGAGCCGCCGAGGATCGAGGCGACCAAATAGACGGTGAAGGCCCAGCTGATCCACTCGACGCCGTCGATCTCGATGACGGCGTTGGGCAGCGCGGTCGAGACCAGGAAGCCGTTCAGCGCATGCAGCGTGATGCCGAGCGAGAGGGTGGCGAGCGCCGCGGCGAAGCGGGGGCGGAACAGTTCGGCCCAACTGCCTTGCGATGCATCGATGTCGGCCATGGCGAATCCTATTAGATAAGAAAAATCTTTCCTAACTGTGGCGCGGAAAATTTGAAAAGCAATTCCTTTTCTAATAAGCTTCAGCCATGGCGCAGCTTATCCTTATGACCAATCGTCACCCCGGCGAAAGCCGGGGTCCAGGGCAAGGAGCGTCGCAAGCGGCACGGCGCCTACCCTGGATTCCGGCTTTCGCCGGAACGACGATCGGCATTTAGCGCCCATGGAGCCGTCACGCACCACCGAACGCCTGCTGCAGCGGCTGAAGGCTGCCGGGCCGCAGACTGCCGCGCTGCTGGCCGACCGGCTGGGCGTCACCGCAGTCGCCATCCGCCAGCATCTCGACCGGCTGGCCGAGGAAGGCCTGGTCATCCCGGAGGACCGCCGGGAAAGCGTCGGCCGGCCCAAACGCTACTGGCAATTGACCGCGGCCGGCCACAGCCGTTTTCCCGACAACCATGCCGGCCTGACGCTCGAGATCATCGAGGCGGCCGCGGCGGTGTTCGGGTCGGCCGGTCTCGACAAGTTGATCGCCCATCGCGAAGCTGCCACCCGCGACGCCTATGCAAGGCGGCTGGCCCTTGCCCCGGATCTGGCCACCAGGGGCGCGGCCCTCGCGGCCTTGCGCGAGGCCGAGGGCTACATGGCGGAATGGTCGGCCGAACCCGACGGCAGCTTCCTGCTGGTCGAGAACCACTGTCCGATCTGCGCCGCCGCCACCCGCTGCCAGGCCTTGTGCCGTTCGGAACTCCAGATCTTTGCCGAGGTATTGGGGCCTGACGCCACGATCGAGCGATCGGAGCATCTGATCGCCGGCGCCCGTCGCTGCGCCTATCGGATTGCCGAAAGACAGCCGTAAGCCCGCGCCCGATCTCGCCTTGCCCTGCCGGCCGCCCCCGCCTATTGTCGCCGCTCGAACAGGGTTTGGGGGATTCCGTTTGCGCTCGCGCGAGAAAACTCAAGGGGAGACAGAGGGTTAGCGTTTCAATGTCGATCCTGTCCCGTTACCTCATCCGCCAGATGGTTGGGCCCATGGTGTTCGCCACCCTGGCGCTGACCGGCGTGATCTGGCTGACCCAATCGCTGCGCGTTATCGATCGTATCGTCAATCAGGGCCTGCCGTTCGGGTCGTTCCTGTACATGACGATCCTGCTGCTGCCCAATATCCTGACGATGATCCTGCCGATCGCGATGTTCGGCGCGCTGCTGTTCGCCTACAACCGCCTCTTCGCCGATTCGGAACTGGTGGTGATGCGCGCGGTGGGCTGGAACGACTGGGCACTGGCGCGGCCGGCGCTGATCGTCGCCGGTGCGATCACCGCCGTCGTCGCCGCCCTCGCCCTGTGGCTGGGCCCCTGGGGCCTGTCGGAACTGCGCGCGACCCAGTACGAATTCCGCACCAATCTCTCGGCGATCCTGCTGCAGGAAGGCGTGTTCAACAACCCGTCGACCGGCCTGACCGTCTATGTCCGCCAGCGTGACCCCAACGGCGAGTTGCACGGCATCCTGGTGCACGACAACCGCGACCCGGCAAAACCGGTCACGATCATGGCCGAAAGCGGCGCGCTGGTGCGCACGCCCGAAGGCCCCCGCTTCGTCATGGTCAACGGCAACCGCCAGCAGATCGAGCAGTCCAAGCACGATGTCGGGCTGCTCTATTTCGACAGCTACACCCTCGACCTGAAGCCCTATCTGCAGGACGAGGGCGCCGGCTGGCGCGATCCCGGCGAACGGCCGCTCGACGAACTGCTGGCCGGCAATTTCACCACGCCCGACGACAAGGCCAATGCCAGTCGCCTGACCAAGGAAGCCCATCGCCGGCTGGCCGCGCCGCTGATGGTACCGGCCCTGACCCTGATCGCGCTGGCGGCGGTGCTGGGCGGGGAATTCAGCCGCCGCGGCCAGAACCTGCGCCTGATCGTGGCCGCCATGGGCGCGCTCGCCGTCGAGGTCACGGCGCTCGCCGCCAACTACCTCGCCGGCAAGACGCTGACGCTGGTGCCGCTGCTCTATCTCGCGCCGCTGGCCTTCACCGCCGGCGCCGCCTTCCTCCTGTTCCGGCCGATGCGCCCGCGGCGCCGGGCCGCGGCCGGCGCCCCGGCGGAGGCCGCCTGATGCGGCTGTCGCCCACGCTGTCCTTCTATTTCGCCAAGCGCTTCCTCGTCGGCGTCCTGATCATCTTCCTGGCTTTTGCCGCGCTGGGTTTCGTCATCGATACCGTCGAGCTGCTGCGCCGCGCCGCCGGCCGGCCGGAGGCGACCTTCGGCGTCGTCATCTCGATGGCGCTGCTGCGCCAGCCGGTCCTGCAGGCCCAGCTGCTGCCCTTCGCCTTCCTGTTCGGCGGCATGCTGTCGCTGTCGCGGCTCAACCGGGCCAACGAGTTGACGGTGGCGCGCGCCGCCGGCATCTCGGTGTGGCAATTCCTGGCCCCGGCACTGATCACGGCCTTCCTGCTCGGCGTCTTCGTCGTCACCGTCTACAACCCGCTCGGCTCGGCCATGGTGTCGCGCTACGAGCAGGTCGAGGCCCGCTTCCTCAAAGGCCGCACCAGCCTGCTCGCGGTCTCGGGCTCGGGGCTGTGGCTGCGCGATTCATCGGGTGACGACCAGATCGTCGTGCATGCGCTGCGCGTGGCCCAGAACGGCCTGGAACTGAACGACGTCATCCTGTTCTTCTATCAGGGCTCCGACCGCTTCGTGCGACGGATCGATGCGGCCCATGCGGTGCTCGAGGACGGCCGCTGGCAGCTCGACGACGTGCTGATCACCTCGCTCGACCGGCCGGCGGAATTCCTGCCCCGCTATACCGTCGACACCACCCTGACGCTGAGCCGCATCCAGAACTCGTTCGCCTCGCCCGAGACGCTGTCGTTCTGGACCCTGCCCGGCTTCATCGACACGCTGGAGCGCGCCGGTTTCTCGGCCACGCGCCATCGCCTCTATTTCTACAGCCTGCTGGCCGATCCCTTCCTCTACTGCGCCAACGTGCTGATCGCGGCGCTGTTCTCGCTGCGCCTGACCCGGCGGGGCGGCGCGGGCTGGCTGGTCTCCGGCGGCATCGTCGCGGGGTTCGTGCTCTACGTGATGTCGGACCTGATCCACGCCCTGGGCCTCTCGGGCAATATTCCCATTGCGCTGGCGGCATCGAGCCCGGCCGTCATCGGCCTGATGCTCGGCACCGCCGGGCTGTTCCACCTCGAGGACGGCTGATGCGCCGCAACCGGATCGCGCTCGTCGCGCTGACACTCGCCCTCGCGGCAGCCGCCGCGACCGACGAGGCAGGGGCCCAGCAGCCGCCGAACCGGCTGAAAGTGTTATCGGGCGCGCAGGGCCAGAAGAATACGCGCGATACGCCCGCGCTGCTCGAAGCCGACCACATGACCTATGACCAGGAACTCGGCGTCGTCACCGCCGAGGGCCGGGTCGAGATCACCCAGGGCGAGCGCATGCTGACCGCCGACAAGGTCAGCTGGTACGAACGCGACGGCCGCGTCACCGCGACCGGCAACGTCGTGCTGGTCGAACCGACTGGCGAGGTTGCCTTCGCCGACTACGCCGAGTTGCAGGAGGAGATGAAGAACGGCGTCATCCGCCGCCTGCGCATGCTGCTGTCGGACAATTCGCGCCTCGTCGCGTCGGGCGGCCAGCGGGCCGACGGCAACCGGACCGTCGTCGACAACGTCACCTACACCCCCTGCAACAGCTGCCGCGAGGATCGCAGCCGTCCGCCGCTGTGGCAGATCAAGGCCAAGCGCGCGATCCACGACCAGGCCAACAAGGTCGTCGAATACGAGGATGCGACGATGGAGCTGTGGGGCGTGCCGGTCGCCTATGCCCCGCGCTTCAGCCATCCCGATCCCTCGGTCAAGCGCCAGGAAGGCCTGCTACCGCCCTCGCCGACCCATTCGACCTATTTCGGCATGAGCTACCAGCAGGGCTATTACGTGCCGATCGACGAATCGACCGATGTGACGGTCACCCCGCGCATCACGACCAAGCGCGGCGCCCAGATGGCCGGCGAATTCCGCAAACGCACGCAGACCGGCGAATACTGGGTCGACGGCTCGGCCACGTTCGTCGAGAAATACGACGACAACAACAACGACACCGGCGACAAATACTGGCGCGGCCATATCCGCGGCGCCGGCCGGTTCGAGCTGGACGACAAGACGCGCTACGGCTTCAACGTCTTCCGCGCGACCGATTCGACCTACGCCAATCTCTACGGCATCTCGACCTTGAACACCCTGACCAGCCGCGCGTTCGTCGAGCGTCAGGACGGCCGGTCGTTCGGCTCGATCAATGCCTATTCGTTCCAGAACCTGCGGCCCAACGCCGACCAGGGCATCTCGCCGATCATCGGGCCGTTCGCCGCCTACAACTATGTCGGCGAGCCCGACAAGTTCGGCGGCCAGGTCGGGGCCGACGTCTCCTACCTGTCGCTCTACCGCACCCGCGGCACCCAGACCCAGCGCGCCTCGGTCACGCCCTACTGGAAGCTGCCCTATTACGGCCCAATGGGCGATGTCTACACCCTGCAGGTGCAGATGCGCGGCGACGGCTACTGGTCGGACCAGACCGTCGGCGGCGGCACGCCGACCACCGTCAATACCTATGGTGTCGCCGGCCGTGCCATGCCGCTTGCCATGCTCGACTGGCGCTGGCCGCTGATCCGGCCCGGCACCGACTACAACCTGCTGATCGAGCCGATCGTCAACTTCATCGCCACGCCGAACGGCGGCAATTCCTCGAAGATCCCCAACGAGGATTCGCAGACCTACGAGTTCGACGAGACCAACCTGTTCTCGGTCAGCCGCTTTCCCGGCCTCGACCGCTATGACGGCAGTCCGCGCGTGAACTACGGTGTGCGCGCCGGCGCCTATACGGTCGGCGGCGGGTTCACCGAACTGCTGGTCGGCCAGTCGGCCCGTACGGTCGAGAATACCGCCTTCGCGCCCGGCTCCGGCCTGCGCGACCAGATCTCGGACGTGGTCGGCCGCCTGACCGTGGCGCCGACGCCCTACCTGAACTTCTCCAACCGCATCCGTTACAACCCGCATCAGCGGACGATGGAACGGTTCGAGATCATGGCGTCGGCCGGCACCGCCGCGCTGAACGGCGGCGTGACCTATGCCCGGCTGAACAAGTCGCTGTTCACGTCGCTGACCGGCGACCAGGAAGCGATCGGCCTGGCGGGCAGCGCCCGCATCACGCGCAACTGGACGGTCAACGGCACCTACCTGACCGACCTGACCGGCGGCGGCACGTTGCGCTTGTTCGGCGGCCTGCGCTATACCGACGAGTGCCTCGACATTATGTTCTTCGTCGACCGGAACAATACGATCGATCGCGACATCCGGCCGTCGACCACGTATGGCGTGCGCTTCATCATGGTGAACCTGGGATAGTCTGAGACCATGCGTCTTCCTGCCGTCATCGTTCTCGCCGTCGCCGCCTGCGGCCTGATGAGCCCGGGCCCCGTGCGGGCGCAGGCGCTGCAGTCGATCACCGCGATCGTCAACGACGACATCGTCACCAGCCGCGACCTCGATACCCGCATGCGGCTGGTGCTGGTCTCGACCGGCCAGCAGCCCAGCCCTGAGAACATGCGCCGGGTGCGCGACCAGGCGCTGCGCACCCTGATCGACGAGCAATTGCAGATCCAGGAAGCCAAGCGCCAGGGCATCACTGTCGGCGAGGCCGACCTGCAGCGCGCCTACGACATCATCAGCCGCGAGAACAACGTCCCCCAGGGCCAGTTCGACAACTTCCTGTCCCAGGTCGGCATCGACAAATACAGCCTGGCCCAGCAGATCCGCGCCGAGATCGCCTGGCAGAAACTGCTGCGCCAGCGCATCAGCCCGACCATCCAGGTCGCCGACGAAGACGTCGAGCAGGCGATCGCCAAGGCCAAATCGAGCGTCGGCCAGCAGGAAATGCTGCTGGCCGAGATCTTCCTCTCGGTCGACAACCCCGACCAGGAAGAGGAAATCTTCCGCACCGCCGAGCGGATCGTCGACCAGGTCCAGCAGGCCGGCAGCTTCGGCGCCTTCCCGAGCCTGGCGCGCCAGTTCAGCCAGGGCACCTCGGCGGCTTCCGGCGGCGATCTCGGCTGGGTCCAGCCGGGCACCCTGCCCGAGGAGCTCGATACCGCGGCGGCCAACCTCCAGGTCGGCCGGATCTCCAACCCGATCCGCGGCCCGGGCGGCTACTACATCCTGGCGCTGCGCGACCGCCGCGCCATCGCCGGCCCCGATGTCGCCCAGTCGACCGTCACCTTGAGCCAGCTGGTGGTGCCGCTGGCGCGCGATGCCGCCCCCGACGATGTCGAGAAGGCCGCCGTCGAAGCCCGGCGGCTGGCCACCGAGCTCAAGTCCTGCAACGACATCGACAAGCTGAAGGAGCAGGTCGGCACCAAGGAAAGCGGCAGCCTGGGCAGCGTCAAGATCGGCGACCTGCCGCAGGCCTTCGGCAACGCGGTCAAGGACCTGAAGGTCAACCAGGTCGCCGGCCCGATCCGCAACGACAACGGCATGACGCTGCTGATCGTCTGCGAGCGCCAGGACGCGGCCTCGACCGCCTTCGACCCCGACCAGGTGCGCGAATCCATCGCCAACCGCCGCATGGGCATGCTGGCCCGGCGCTATCTGCGCGACCTGCGCCGCGACGCCGCCATCGAGATCCGCTGATGCCGGCGCCGGTGCGGCCGCAGGCCGGGGCCCCGCTGGCCCTGACCATGGGCGATCCGGCCGGCATCGGGGCAGAGATCGCGCTGAAGGCCTGGGCGCAACGTGGCCCCCTCGGCCTGCCGCCGTTCTTCCTGATCGACGACCCGGCGCGCCTCGCCCCGCTGGCGCCCGAGGTGCCACTGCGGCCGATCGCCGACCCCGGCGAGGCCGCCGCCATCTTCCGCGATGCCCTGCCCGTCCTGCCGGTCACGCTGCATTACCCGGTCACCCCGGGCCGGCCCGATCCGCGCAACGCCCCGACGGTGATCGCTGCGATCGACATGGCCGCCGACCTGGCCCTCACCGGCCGCGTCGGCGGCATGGTGACCAACCCGATCGCCAAGGCGGTGCTCTACGAGGCCGGCTTCCGCCATCCCGGCCACACCGAGTACATCGCCGAGCGCTGCGGCGCCGTCGGCACCATGATGCTGATGGTGCCCGAGCTGCGCGTCGTGCTGGTCACGATCCATGAGCCGCTGGCCCGCGCCATCGCCGGGCTGACCGCGGACGCGATCGTCGAAACCGCCCGGGTCGCGGCGGCCGGGCTGGCCCAGGATTTCGGCCTGGCCAGGCCAAGGCTGGCGATCGCCGGGCTCAATCCCCATGCCGGCGAGAACGGCGGCATCGGGCGCGAGGATATCGAGATCGTCGCCCCGGCGGTCGCCCGGCTGCAGGCCGAGGGCATCGACGCCCGCGGGCCGGTACCGCCCGACACCATGTTCCACGCCGCCGCCCGCCAGACCTACGACGCCGCGATCTGCCTCTATCACGACCAGGGGCTGATCCCGCTGAAGACGCTCGACTTCGACCGCGGCGTCAACGTCACGCTGGGCCTGCCGATCGTGCGCACCTCGCCCGACCACGGCACCGCCTTCGACATCGCGGGCCAGGGCATCGCCCGGCCCGACAGCCTGATCGCCGCGCTCCGTTCGGCGGCGGCCATCGCCGATATCCGCCGCCGTGGCTGAGCCGGACACATCCGGCCTGCCGCCGCTGCGCGAGGTCATCAACCGCCACGGGCTGATGGCGAAGAAGACCCTCGGCCAGAATTTCCTGCTCGATATCAACCTGACGCTGCGCATCGCCCGCGCCGCCGGCCCGCTCGACGACGTCACCGTGTTCGAGGTCGGCCCCGGCCCCGGCGGCTTGACCCGCGCGCTGCTGCTGGCCGGCGCCAGGCGCGTCGTCGCGGTCGAGCGCGACAGCCGGTGCCTCGCCGCGCTGGCGGAACTCGGCGACGCCTTTCCCGGCCGGCTGCAGGTGATCGAGGGCGACGCCCTGGAGATCGACGAGACGGCGATCCTCGATGGTGGGCCGGCCAAGCTCTGCGCCAACCTGCCCTACAACATCGCCACGCCGCTGCTGATCAAATGGCTGCAGCGGCCGCCCGGGCTGTTCGTCGGTTTCACCCTGATGTTCCAGAAGGAAGTGGCCCAGCGCATCGTCGCGCCGCCGGGGTCGGAGCATTACGGCCGGCTGTCGATCCTGGTGCAGTGGCTGTGCGAGGCGAAGGCCGCTTTCGACATCTCGCCCAAGGCTTTCGTGCCGCCGCCGAAGATTACCTCGACCGTGGTCTCGCTGCGCCCGCGGTCCACGCCGATGGCCTCCTGTGAACGCACGGACCTCGAAGCCGTGACCGCGGCCGCCTTCGGCCAGCGCCGCAAGATGCTGCGCCAGAGCCTGAAGGCGCTGGGCGTGCCGGTCGAGGCGCTGACCGAGCCGGCCGGCATCGACCCGACCCGGCGGGCCGAAACGCTGACCGTGCCGGAATTCTGCGCATTGGCCCGGGCATTTCAGGCAGCCAAAGCGGAGAGTGGACGCCGATAGGCGTATTCGAGCGAGTTCGAGATGTCCTGCAGCGCCCGCGTCCCGGGCTGGCGCACGAAACCGTTGGCCTCGTAGAACCGATGGCCGGCATCGAAGCGGGTGTCGGTCCATAATTTGACTTCGACCGCCCCGCAGGCCGCGGCGAACGCAAGCGCCCGATCCAGCATGCGGCGCGCCAGTCCGCGGCCGCGCATCTCCGGCAGCAGGTAGACCTTGTGCAGTTCCATCACGCGCGGTTCGTCCGAGGTCGCGATGGCCAAGCTGCCGACGATGCGCTGCCCGAGCTCTGCCACCCAGATCTTGCCGCCGCCCGCGGCAAAATGAGTGGCGATGGCGTCGAGTTCGGGAAATTCCAGCGCCCGGTCGAAGACGATCCCGGGATAGTCGGCAAAGCAGCGCGCGATCACCGCCCCGACCGCGTCGCCATCCCGATCCGTCGCCTCGCGCAACGTAATGTCCATCGCCACCCCTCCGCCAAGTGTCACGCGCCAAGCAATACGGCAGCGAGCCCGGCCCGCGCCATGACCCGTTGCTCATCCGAGCCTTGACTTCAACTCAAGGCTCGACGCTCAATTCGCCATGGCCCGCCTGCCGCTGCTCGCCCTCGAATCCTTTGCCGTGCTGGCCCGTTGCGGCAGCGTCACCGCGGCGGCGGCCGAGCTCGGCGTCACCCCGGGCGCGATCAGCCGCCAGCTGGCGGGGCTGGAAGCGCGGCTGAAGGTGCGGCTGGCCGAGCGTGGCGCGCGCGGCATCACCCTGACCGATGCCGGCCAGGACCTGGCTCAGCGGCTGGCCGATTCCTTCACCCTGATCACCCAGGCGATTCATCGCTTCGACCAGGGCCGGCCGCCGCGCAGCCTGACCGTCGGCGTGCCGCGGGCCTATGCGACGCGCTTCCTGGCGCCGCGGCTGAAAACATTCCTCGATAGCCAACCCGGCCTGGCGGTCTTGCTGGACGGCAGCCGGCATGATGCCGACCTGACGCGCGGCGAGGCCGATCTCTGCCTGCGCTTCGGTCGCGGCGACTGGCCGGATGCGACGGTGATCGAGCGTCTGGGCGACGAACGCTGCTTTCCGGTCTGCGCGCCGGCGCTGCTGGAGACACGCGATGCCGATGCCGCGTTGCGCGACGCCGGATTGCTGCATTTCGCCGAGCTGGACGATTGGCCCTGGTGGCTGGCGCTGACCGGCCGCAACGATGTCGAGGCCGCGCGCGGGCCGCGCTTCAGCGAGACGACGATGGTGCTGGAAGCGGCGACGGCCGGTCTGGGCTTCGCGATCGGTCGTACCAGCCTGGTCGCCGATGCGCTGGCCGCGGGCAGCCTGGTGGCGCCGTTCGGCCGGAACTGGCCCGACCGCTATGGCTACTGGCTGACCGGTGGCCCACGCAGCCTGCATCGGCCGGCGGCGCGGGCCTTCTGGGACTGGGTGGTCGGGATCGCCCGCTGATCCTCAGTGGACCATCAGGCGTTCGGTCGCGATACGCTGGTCGAGGCGCCGCACGGTTTCGATGAACGAGGCGCCGGGCACCGGCCGCGAGAAATAGAAGCCCTGGAACAGATGGCAGCCCTGGACCTGCAGCTGGCTGACCTCGGCGACATGCTCGGCCCCTTCGGCCAGCACCGAGATGCCGAGGCCGCGGGTCAGCTCGATCAGCGCGCCGCAGATCGCCTGGTTTGACGGATCGAGATGCACGTCGGAGACGAACTGGCGGTCGATCTTCAGCCGGTCGAACGGCAGGTCCTTCAGATAGCTGAGGCTGGAATAGCCGGTGCCGAAATCGTCGATGGCGACGGCAAGGCCCAGGCGGCGCAGTTCGCCGAACACTTCCCGGGTACGGCCGGCATCCGCCATCGCCGCCGTCTCGGTCAGTTCGAGCTCCAGGCGGCCAGCGGCCACATCGTTCTCGCGCAGCGCCCGGGCCAGCTGATCGATCAGCCCGGGGTCGCTGAACTGGCGGCCGGACAGGTTGACGGCCAGCGTCAGGCCGTCCATCCCGTCTTCCGACCATTGGCGCAGCTGGCGGCAGGCGGCATTGAAGACCCACAGGCCGATCGGCTCGATCAGGCCGGAGGCTTCGGCCACGGGGATGAAGGCAGCCGGCGGAACCATGCCGCGCTCGGGATGCTGCCAGCGCACCAGCGCCTCGGCGCCCACGGTACGGCCGGCGGCGACGTCGACCACCGGCTGGAAATGCAGCGTGAATTCATCGTCCTGCAGGGCGCGGCGCAATTCCTGTTCGGTATCGAAGCGGTCGCGCGCGGCTTCGCGCGCCGCCGGCGAGAAGAATATCGTCGGCTGGTTGCCCGCCTCGTCGACCGTGGTCAAGGCGGAGAGGGCATTGTCGAGCAGCGCGGTGGCGTCATCGGCATCATCGGGATAGACCGCGATGCCGAAGGTCAGCTCCGGCGTGATGCTGAGTTCGCCCAGCACGACGTCGGCCTGCAATGCGGCGTGGGCAGCCGCGGTACGCCTGGCAATGGCATGGACGTCGCCGGGCTGGTCGATCACGAAACCGAGCGTGCCGCCGCCCAGGCGGCTGACCAGCGCATCGACCGGCAGCGCGGCGCTGGCCCTGCGGGCCACCGCGCGCAACACCCCCTCGGCGGTGCCGAGATCGAAGGTGGCGATCATCCGGTCGAAATTCCCCAGCCGTAGCTTGCACAACGCGAAGCGCTGGCGCTGGGCGATGCGATCGCCGATGCCCTTGATCAGGCCGGCGCGGTTGTGCAGGCCGGTGATGGGATCGTAGTTGGCCAGCGTGTCCATCACCATGTCGAGTTCGTTCAACGTGCGCTCGGCATCCTCCATCAGGGTACCGGCCTCGTCGGTATAGCCGATGGGCAGCGCGGGCAGCTTGCGCTCCAGCCGATAGCGGCGCAGCCCGCTTGCCGTCAGCAGCACCGGCTGCAACAGCATGTGCAGGACCAGCAGGGTCACGCCCGTCCCGATCAGCGTGGCGGCCAGCGCGACGCCGATCACCACGAAGGCGGCATGCCAGTCGGTTGCGGTGTCGACGGCGTAATAGCCGATGACGGTCAGCAGCGGCACGTGCACGCCGATGAACGCCATCACCATGATCTTGCCGCGATAGCTGAGCCACCCGAACCGCGACATCGCGTCATAAAGCCACAACTTGCCCACGTCCATCCTACCTTCCCAGAGCAAACGAGGCGGGAAGATATAGTGTGGCGGCCAAACCAATTATCTAGAATTGTAAGCAATTGCCATTGATGGCGATCTATTTGCCGAAGCCGAAGACATCCTGGTGATACCGCCCGGCGGCGCGCAAGCCATCGAGCCACCGGGACGAGGCATCGCGACCGGCCCCGGTCCGGTCGCCGTGGATGCGGATCAGCGTGTCGCGCACCGCCGGCGCCATCCAGCGGCCGTCGCCGCAGACGAAGACTTCAGCATCGCCCTCCAGCGCCGCCCAGACCGCGTCGCGCGCCGCCCACAGCGCATCCTGCACGAAACGATGCGGATGGCCCGGGACGGTGGAGAAGGCGAGATGCAGGTCGATCAGGCCGCCGGCCGCCCAGCCTTCCATCTCGTCCCGGTGCAGCCAGTCGTGATCGGGATGGCGGCAGCCGAAGAACAGCATGGCCCGGGCAACCTCCTGCCCCGCGGCCCGGCGGGCGGCGCGATCGGCCAGGAAGCCGCGGAACGGCGCGAAGCCCGTGCCCGGCCCGATCAGGATCATTTTCCTGCCGAGATCGGCCGGCGGCGCGAAAGGCGGGCTGGGCCGGCGGATCGCGCCCAGCACGGCATCCCCCACGGCAAGGTCGCGCATATGGCTCGAGGCAAAGCCCTGGTGCCGCCCCTGGCCCGACCAGGCCGGCGCATCGATCGTCCCGACCAGCAGGTGAATCTCGCCGGGCGTCGCCAGCGGCGACGACGAAATCGAGTAGAGCCGCGGCTGGATGGCGGGGCAGAGTTCGACCAGGACCGACAGCGGCAATTCGACGGCGGGATAGCGGTGCAGCAAGTCGACCAGCGCCACATGCGGTTCGGTGACCGCGGCGTGGAATGCGGCCTCGTCGGCCAGCAGCGCCTCGATCCGGCCGCGCGTATGCGGGCAGCCTACATGGTCGAGCAGCCGGGCCACGCTGCGCCGCGTCCCCGGCTCGCGCAACTCGATGAAATCGGTCAGCAGCCGGCGCACGCTCACGGCGTGGCCGAGCGGCAGGTGGCCGAAGAGCGCAGGCTCGCCCCGCGGCTGAACCAGCGCGTCGGCCTCGAGGCCGAGCCGGGCGATCACGGCATCGACCAGGTCGGGCCGATTGCGGGCATAGACCGCGAGATGGTCGCCGACCGCATAGGTTTCGGCCTCCGGCAGTCTCAGGCGGATATGGCGGGTGG
>JAEYTW010000756.1 GCA_023433835.1 Pseudomonadota bacterium
GCGGCAGGTCGAGCGTGCCGCCGACCACCAGGCGAACCAGGTCGTCGCGCGCGGTCTCGGCAACGCGGCGTTCGCCGACCACGCGGCCGCCGCGCATGACATAGACACGGTCGCAAACCGCGAAGACGTCGTCCAGCTTGTGGCTGATCAGCACCACGGCGACGCCGCGCGCAGCCAGGCGCCTGATGATCTCGTAGAGCTGCCCGCATTCCTGGCGCGACAGGATCGCGGTCGGCTCGTCGAGGATCAGGATGCGGGCGTCGCGGAACAGCGCCTTGGCGATCTCGACCTTCTGGCGCGCGCCGAGATCGAGGTCGCCGACCAGCGTATCCGGGCCGGCCGACAGCCCGAGCTCGGCGGACAGCCCGGCGATGCGCGCGGCATTGCGGCCGGGGCGCAGCAGCAGCCGGCCGGCGCGATAGTCGCCCAGCACGATGTTCTCGGCGATGGTCATCGTCGGCACCAGCTTGAAATGCTGATGCACCATGCCGCCGCCCGATGCCGCCGCCTCGCGCGGCGAGCGCGGCCGCACGGGGCGGCCCTCGATCAGCATCTCGCCGGCATCGGGGCGGATCAGCCCGGCGATGACGTTCATCACCGTCGACTTGCCCGCCCCGTTCTCGCCCAGCACGGCGACGACCTCGCCGGCCGCGATCGTCAGCCCGACGTCGTCATTGGCCAGCACGCCCGGATAGCGCTTGGTGATGCCGCGCAGTTCGAGCAATGCGGCCATCGCGGGCCTACTGAATCGCCGGCAGATCTGTCACCTTGCCCGCCTTGATGTCGGCGATCAGATCGGTGATCTTCTGCTGGTCGGCCGCCGGAATCTTGTCGGCGAAGTTGCGATAGGGCGCCAGGCCCAGGCCGTTCTCGTTGAAGCCGAGCAGGTAGTTCTTCGGTTCGATGGTGCCGTCGACGACCTTGCCGATCGCCATGTCGATGTTGGTATCCATGTTGATCAGCGCTGTCGTCACGACCGTATCCGGCGCGATCGCCGCCGCGTCGAAGGCGGTGCCGATCGCCATCACCTTGGCATCCTTGGCGGCCTGGATGGTGCCCAGCACGTTTTCGTTGCCGGTCGAGGTGACGACGTCGGCGCCGCCCTCGATCATCGAGGCGGTGATCTCCTTGCCCTTGGCGACGTCGGAGAACGAGCCGACATAGGCCGACAGCACCTTGACGTCGGGCCGCATGCGCTTGGCGCCGCGGCCGAAGCCGTCGTTGTATTCCTTGATCACCGGCACCGGGATGCCGCCGACATGGCCGACCGCGCCCTTCTTGGTCACGAGGCCGGCGACGGCGCCCGCGACATAGCCCGCATCGCCCCAGCGGTTGTCGAACGAGGCGAGGTTGGGCGCCTCCGCCACCTTGGCCGTGTTGACGATGAACCAGGTCTTGGGGAATTGCTTGTGGATCTTCATCGCCGGCTCGGCGAACTGGAAGCCGTGGCCGATGACGACGTCATAGCCGTCGCGGGCGTAGGACAGCAGGGTTTCCTCGATCTCGGCGAACTGGGTGTTCTCGCGCAGCGAGACCTGGATGTCGTATTTGCCCTTCGCCTTCTCGATGCCCTGGTTGGCGGCCGAGTTGAAGGTGCCGTCGGTGATCGGCCCGGGCAGGACCAGCGCGACCTTCAAGGTCTTGGCCTCGGCGGGCAGGGCCGCGAGCAGGGCGGCGACGGTGAGAGCCAGTATCGTCTTCATCGGGGAAGCCTTTCCTGTCTGTTCTGTTCTGTTCTAGGCGCCGGCCTGGCGCTTCTTGCGATAGTCGTAGGTCGAATCGAAACGCTGCTTCAGGTAATCGCCCCAGGTGATCGGCGGATATTTCGGCGCCTCGCCGTCGCGGTTGCAGCCGGGGATGCATTCGACCAGCGTGTGGTAGGTCGGGTCGAAGAAGAACGGGATCGAATAGCGTTCGCGGCCGGTGGTGTTGATCACCCGATGCGGGGTCGAGGCCCAGCGGTCGTTGGTCCAGCGCTTCAGCATGTCGGCGATGTTGACGACGAAGGTGCCGGGAATGTAGGGCGCGTCGATCCAGCCGCCGCCGCGCTTGCGCACCTGCAGGCCGCCGACCTCGTCCTGGGCCAGGATGGTGACGAAGCCGTAGTCGGTATGCGGTGCGATGCCGAATTCGTTGTCGGCGCGGGTCGGCGGCTGCGGCGGATAGTGCAGCAGGCGGACGAACGGCATCGGCTTCTTGAAATAGGGCAGGAAGTAGTTTTCCTCGAGGTCGAGGGCCATGGCGAAGATGCGCAGCATGGTTTCGCCGACGCCCATCAATGCGGTGTAATAAGCCTCGATCTCGGTGCGCAGGGCCGGCATCGCCGCCGGCCACTGGTTGGGGCCGTGCAGCGGCACGCCGGCCTGCACGTCCGGGTCGTCCGGGCCGAGGTCGAGGCCGGCCAGGAACGTCTCGTTGAAGTTCGGCTTCAGGTCGGCAGTGTAGGTCGAATTGTTGATCGGCATGAAGCCGCGATGCGAGGCGTTGACCTTGACCGCCAGCTTGTCTTCGTCGGGCAGGGCGAAGAAGGCCTGCGAGGCGGCGAAGGCGCGGTCGATCAGCGCCTGGTCGACGCCGTGGCCGGCAATGTAGAGGAAGCCGACGCCCTCGGCCGCCTGCTGGACGGCGCGGGCGACACCTTCCTTGTTCGATCCGTCGCGGAAGCCGCCGATGTCGATGATCGGGATCTGGTCGATGGCGGCGCTGCTGTCTGACATCCGGTCTTCCTCCAAGAAGTTCACAGCCCCAGGAACGCCGTCCGCACGAACGGATCGTCCAGCAGGGTGGGACCGTCGCCCGCGAGCACGACGCGCCCCTTTTCGATGACGAAGGCCTGGTCGGCCAGCTGCAGGCTCTGCCGCACGTTCTGCTCGACCAGCAGGATGGTGATGCCCTCGGCGTTCAGTTGGCGGATCAGCGCAAACATCTCGGCCACCACCTTGGGGGCGAGGCCGAGCGAGGGTTCGTCGAGGATCATCAGCCGCGGCTCGGCCATCAGCCCGCGGGCGATGGCCAGCATCTGCTGTTCGCCGCCCGACATGCTGCCGCCGAGCTGGCCGCGGCGTTGGGCGAGCCGCGGAAACAGCGCGAAGACGCGGTCGAGATTGCGGTCGAGATTGGGGGCGGCGCGCCGGTTCAGCGCGCCCATCTTGAGGTTTTCCTCGACCGTCATGCGGCTGAAGATCAGCCGGCCTTCCGGCACCAGCGTCACGCCGCGATCCACCATCACCGGGCAGTCGCGGCCGGTGACGGCCTCGCCGGCAAAGCGTACGGTGCCGCCGCTCGGCCGCAGCGCGCCGGCGATCACCTGCACCGTCGTGGTCTTGCCGGCGCCGTTGGCGCCAACCAGCACCGCGATCGAGCCCTGCGCCACCGATAAATCGAGGCCGCGCACGGCCAGCGCGCCGCCGTAACCGGCCGACAGGCCCTCGACGCTCAACAGCGCGGTCATGCGTCCTGCCCCAGATAGGCTTCGATCACCCGGGGATCGCGCGTCACCTCGTCGGGCCGGCCGGCGGCGATCAGCCGCCCGGCCTCCAGCACGATGACGCGATCGGAGACCTTCATCACCGCGGGCATGTCGTGTTCGACCAGCAGCACGCCGGCGCCGCGCGCGGCCACGGCTTTGAGGCTGGCCAGGATTTCCTCGCTTTCCGCCGGCACCAGCCCCGCCAGCGGCTCGTCGGCCAGCAGCAGATGGGGACGGGCGGCAAAGGCGCGGGCCAGTTCGAGCTTGCGCAGCTGGCCGATCGTCAGTTCGGCGGCCGGCCGGTCGGCCAGCGCCGTCAGCCCGGCGAGGTCCAGCGCCTCGTCCAGGATGGCGGCGCCGCGCCCGGCCTTGTTGCCGAACAAGGCGCCGACGCGGACATTGTCGCGCACGCTGAGGCCGCGGAACGGCCGGGCGATCTGGAAGGCGCGGGCGATGCCGCGCTCGGCGATGCGGCAGGTTTCCATGCCGTCGATGCGCTGGCCGCGGAAGGTGACTTGGCCGGCGCTGAGCGGCAGATAGCCGGTCAGCAGGTTGAAGATCGTCGACTTGCCGGCGCCGTTCGGGCCGATCAGGCTGACGATGGTGCCGGCCTCGGCCGTGAAGCTGACATTCTCGACCGCGGCAAGCTCGCCGAAGCGGCGGCCGATGCCTTCGGCCTGGAGGAGGGGGGCGGTCATCGCCGGGCCCTCCGCCACAGGCCGGCGATGCCGTCGGGCGCGACCAGCACGACCGCGACGATCAGCAGGCCGGTGATGGCCAGGTGATATTCCAGGAAATCGGCCAGGACCAGCTTGGTGACGCCGGTCATGATCGCGGCGCCGATCACCGGGCCGAGCAGCGACCCCATGCCGCCGACCAGGCTGTTGACGATCATTTCCAGGCTGAGCGAACCGCGGAATACCGAATCGGTGGTGATGTAGCCGAGGTTCAGCGCGTAAACGGCGCCGAGCGCCCCGGTCAGCCCGCCCGACAGCACGAAGGCGATGGCCTTGAAGCGCGTCGTCGGTACGCCGAGCATCTGGGCGGCATCCTCGTCCTCGCGGATCGCGGCAAGGCCATAGCCGAGCCGGCTGCGCGAGATGATCCAGGCGATGGCCATGACAAGGGCGAGCAGCGCGAGCGCCAGCCAGTAGAAGAAGGCTTCCACCCGCACGCTCATCGGCGCGATGTTGGGCAGCGACAGCCCGGCCGAGCCGCCGAAGACGGGAAAGGCCGACACCGCCTCGCCCAGCACCAGGGCGACGGCGAGCATGGCGATGGTGAAGTAGTGGCCGCGCAGCCGCAGGATCGGCCAGGCGATGACGGCGGCGATGATGCCGGCCACGACCAGCCCCGCGGCGAGGGCAAGACCGAGCTGCAGCACGGGCGCGGCCGCGGTGAACTCGCGCAAGGTCAGGCCGGCGGCGAAGGCGCCGACGCCGATGAAGGCGGTATGGCCGAAGCTGTAATAGGCGGTGAAGCCGGCCAGGAGCCACCAGCACACCGCGAAGCCGGCCGACAGGAAGATCGACAGCCCGACGCGGATGTAGAAGGCTTTCAGGAACAGGGGCAGCGTCGCCAGCGCGGCGAACAGCACCAGGGCGACGATGACGATGGCAAGGGTGCGGGCCATGTCAGCGGCTCGCCTTGAACGCGCTGCCGAGGATGCCGTTCGGCCGCAGCAACAGCGTGCCGAGCAGGATCAGGAACATCACCATGTTGGTGAACACACCGCCGAGATAGGTCTGGGTGAGGGCCGAAACGAGGCCGAGCAGCAGGCCGCCGAGCATCGCGCCGCCCAGGCTGCCGACACCGCCGAGGGTGACGACGATGAAGGCATAGACCGTCCAGGTGACTTCCTCGGCCGGGGTGAAGGGCAGCATCATGCCGATCAGTACGCCCGAGGCAGCGGCGAAGGCCGACCCGACCGCGAAGGTCACCGCATAGACGCCGCGGGCGTCGACGCCGCAGAGCCGCGCGCCAAGCTCGGACAGCGCGGTCGCCCTGATGATGCGGCCCCAGCGCGAGAAGCGCATGAACGAGCCGAGGATGCCGATCAGCGCCAGGCCGCAGGCGAAGGCGATGACGCGGACCAGATCGAACGACACCTCGCCCAGCCGCAGGTTGATGAACGAGTAGGGCGGGCTGATCGAGCGGACCGACGAGGAGAAGGCGACCGTCAGCAGGTTCAGCGCGACCAGGGTGAAGCCGAAGGTGACGAGCAGTGCCGCGACCGGGTTGCCGCGCTGGACCGCCGGCTGGATCACCAGCCGCTGGCACAGCCAGCCGAGGATGAAGGCCACGACCATCAGCGGCGGGATCGACAGCAGCGGGTCGATGCCCAGCACCGACCAGGCGATCAGCGCGCCGTAGGCCCCGCCGATGACGAAGATGCCATGGGCCAGGTTGATCACGTTCATCACGCCGAAGATCAGCGAGAACCCCACGGCGGCGATCGACAGGATGCCGCCGTAGAGCAGGCCGTTGACCAGGGTCTGGAGCAGCGTGATCATGCCTGCCCCGCGGGAACCGACGCACTCATCGCCCGGTACCCGGCCGGATCAGCGCTTCGACCAGGGCTCGATCGGCCAGAGGGGCGCGGCCTCGCGCAGGCGTTCGGGCGAAATCACCTTGATCTCGCCTTTCTGCACCTGGGTGACGGCCGATCCCATCAGCACGGGATCGCCGTCGCCTTCGGCGGTGAACTTGATGCGGCCATAGAGCGATTCGATATCGAGCCTGGCCAATGCGTCGCGCACCGCGATCGGGTCGTCCGTCCGCCCGACCTTCTTCAGCACCTCGACATAGGCGACGATGCAGGCGGCCGCCGTGCCCTGGTGGTAGATCAGCGGCAGGGTGTTGTTGGCGCGGTAGTATTCGGCGAACTTGGCGGTCGAGCCGAAGATCGGGTCGGTATAGGGAAAGGTCGGCGACCAGGTCGAGATGCAGGTGATGCCGTCGGCATATTTGCCCAGCGCCTCGCGGAAGCTCGCCGCCTGGGGCCCGAGCGAGGTGAAAAGCATCTTCACGTCGGTGCGGCTTTGCGCCATCTGGCGCGCGATCAGCAGCGAGTTCTGGTCCGACGTCAGGCACATCACGACGTCGGGCTGATCCTCGCGCACCGAAGTCAGTACGGCCGAGACGTCCTGCAGCTGGGCCGGCAGTTCGAACACCCGCACGACCTGCATGCCCTTTTCCTTCAGGCGCTCGATGACGCCGAGCCCCTGCGGCTTGGAAAACGGATCGTTGGTATAGACGACCGTGAAGGTCTTGGGCTTGGGCGACAGCGCCTCGAAGGCGTCGACCGCGGGAAAGGCCGAGCGCGAGGCGCGCGGATACATGCCGAAGACGAACTTGTAGCCCTGGCTGAAGATCGGATCGCCGCCGCCGCCGGCCTGCACCATCGGGCGACGCGCCCGTTCGGTCAGCGCGGCCTGGGGCAGGATGATCGGTGTGGAATATGATCCCAGGAACAGCTGGACGTCGTCGTCGATCTGCTTCTGCAGCAGGGTCGTGGCGCGCTGCGGGTCGGAGGCGTCGTCAACCAGCTTCAGTTCCAAGCGATGGCGCTTGCCGCCGATCTCGACGCCGCCCTGCACCTCGTTGACGTATTTGACGACGGTCTGATAGCCGGCATGCACGCTCTGCCCGATTTCGGCCCAGCGGCCGCTGAACGGGATGGTGCCGCCGAAGGTGACGGTCGGCTGCGACTGGGCCGTGGCACGGCCGCCGCGCCCCAATGCCGCCAGGCCGACGATGCCCGAAAATGCCTTGATCGATCCGCGCCGCGTGATGCGATACGCCATAGCCCCCTCCGTTTGCCCGTGTACCCTGCCGGCGTTCTTGCGCAGATCTTTGTCGAGCGACCTGCTTTGGTAGTCGGCGGCGATTTTCAATTACCGCGTTGTCGATATAGTATTTGACACAGGAACGGTCGGCAAGGCAAATTTCTTTCACAACAACGCCGATATCGTATCTGATACGAAAAGACAGGGGCGCTCGATGGCAAGAAAGAAACAGGAGGCGGCCGCGCCGGCGCGCGCCGTCGCCTTTGGCGAGGAGCAGCTGCGGTCGCTCGGGCGCCGGTTGCGGCAGCTGCGCGAAGCGCGCAACTGGTCGCTGAAGAAGCTGGCGGCCGAGAGCGGCATCAGCATCGCGGCCATCCAGAAGATCGAGGTCGGCGAGGCCAACCCCAGCCTGTTGACCGTGCTGGCCGTCACCGAGGTGCTGGGCGAACCGGTCGACCGGCTGATCGAAGCCTCGCGTGAGCTGGGCCGCGCGGTGAACCGCGTGCGCGGCACGCTGCCCGCCCGCGCGCAGGAGGCCATCGCGCTCGCCACCGAGCTGGCCACGCCGCAGATGGAAGCCCATCTGATCCCGGTCGCCGCCAAGGAGCGTTTCGATCTGCGCGCGCACGGCATCGTCGGCCCGGCCTTCGCCTATGTGCTGGACGGCACGGTCGCCATCGACCAGAACGACGGCGCGATGCCGCGCGTGCTGCGCGCGGGTGACGCGGTGCATCTCGATGCCGATGTCGCGCTCGGCCTGACCGGCCAGCTGGCGCGGCGCAGCCAGGTGCTGTGCCTGGCCGACCGCCGCGAATCCAACGATACTTCGGAGCCGAAATGACCGTGGTCCGCAAATACCTCGTCGCCACCGATGTCGGCGGCACCTGCACCGATACCATCGTGTTCGCGGCCGGCGAACCGGTGCGGCTGGGCAAGGCCCTGTCGACGCCGCCCGACTTCGCGACCGGCGTGCTCGACTCGATCCGCTCGGCGGCGACCGCCATGGGCATGACGCTGGAGGCGCTGCTGTCGCAGACGTCGCTGTTCATGCACGGCTCGACCGTGGTCGACAACACGGTGCTGACCCGCGACGGGTCGCGTACCGGCCTGCTGACGACCGAGGGTTTCGAGGATACCGTGCTGGTCACCCGCGGCGCCTATGGCCGCTGGGGCGGGCTGACCGAGGATCGGATCAAGCATCCGGTGAAGACCGAGCGGGCGCCGGCGCTGGTCGACGCCGACGCCATCGTCGGCATCGCCGAGCGCGTCGACTACAAGGGCGCGATCCTGCGCGAACTGGACGAGGCGCAGGTCGAACGCGCGGTGCGCTACCTGATCGACCGCCAGAAGGTCGAGGCGATCGCGGTCTCCTTCCTGTGGTCGTTCTACAACCCGACCAACGAGCGCAAGGTGAAGGCGCTGATCGAGCGCGTCGCGCCCGGCGTCTACTGCACGCTGTCGAGCGACATCGCCCCGGTGCCCGGCGAATACGAGCGCAGCTCGACCACGGTGATCAACGCCTATGCCGGCCAGATCACCCGCGCCTATCTGTCCAGCCTGGAAACCCTGCTGGCCGATACCGGCTATCGCGGGCCGGTCATGGTGATGCAGGGCTATGGCGGCCTCTTGCCGGCGCATGAGGCGGCCGAGCGCTCGATCGGCATGCTGGAATGCGGCCCGGCCGCCGGCGTCATCGGCAGCCGGGCGCTGGGCCAGCTCCTGGACCAGCCCGACGTCATCGCCACCGACATGGGCGGCACCACCTTCAAGGTTTCGGTGATCCAGGGCGGCACAATCGAATACGCCAAGGAGCCGATGGTCGACCGCTTTCACTATACCCAGCCCAAGATCGAAGTGGTTTCGATCGGCTCGGGCGGCGGCTCGATCATCTCGCTGGAACCCGGCTCGAACGCGCCGCGCATCGGCCCGCGCTCGGCCGGGTCGCGCCCCGGCCCGGTCTGCTATGGCCTGGGCGGAACCGAGCCGACCCTGACCGACGTGTTCATGCTGATCGGCTACATGGATCCCGCGATCTTCCTCGGCGGCAGCATGAAGCTCGACCGCGAGCGGGCGCGCGCGGTGTTCGACGAGAAGATCGCCCGGCCGCTCGGCCTGTCGGTCGAGGAGGCGGCGATCGGCGTCTATCGCGTCGCCACCGCCCAGATCACCGACCTGATCCGCCAGATCACGGTCGAACGCGGCCTGGATCCGCGCGATTTCGTGCTGCATTCCTTCGGCGGGTCCTGCGGCATGGTCGCCGGCATGTTCGGGGCCGAGCTGAACGTCCGCCGCATGGTGGTGCCCTATACCGCGTCGGTGAACTGCGCCTTCGGCCTGATTTCGGCCGACATCGTCCACGAATACGCGACGACTGCGCTGCTGCCGGTGCCCTCGCCGGCCGAGGCAGTGAACAAGCTGTTCGCACCGCTGGCCGAGAAGGCGGTGGGCCAGCTGGCCGAAGAAGGTTTCGCCGGCGATCGCGTGCGGCTCGACTGGTCGATCGACCTGCGCTATTCCCGCCAGGTGCACGAGGTGACGACGCCGGTCCGCGGTGCCTGGCCGCTCGACGAGGCGGCGCTGGCCCAGGTGATCGGCGATTTCGAGGCGTTGTACGAACGCAAATACGGCAAGGGGTCGGCCTATCGCGAGGCCGGCATGGAGATGACCCAGTTCCGGCTGACCGCGCGCGGCCTGATGGAACGGCCCGAGATCGAGGCCGAGGCGACCCGCGGCCCCGATGCCGCCCCCCCCCCCGCCCGCAGCGGCCGCCGCCCGATCTTCGTCGAGGCGGCGGGCGCGATGGTCGAATCCGACATCTACGATTTCGAGAAGCTCAAACCCGGCAACGTGGTGGCGGGGCCGGCCGTGATCCATACGCCGATCACCACCATCGTGCTGCAGGCGGGCCAGACCGGCACGCTGGACGGCTATCGCAACGTCATCGTCGACTTCGTCTGACGAGGGGAGGACAGCTCATGGATCCGATCACGTTCTCGATCATCCGCCATCGCCTGTTCCGCGTCGTGGAAGAGGCGGTGATGACACTGAAGCATGTTTCGGGCAGCGCCATCACCAACGAGGGGCACGACCTGATGGTGTCGCTCTATCGCGCCGACGGTTCGCTCTTGATGGGTGGCGTCGGGTTCCTGCACCACCTGACCAGCGCGGCCGAAGCCTGCAAGGCGATCATCCGCCGCTTCCAGGGGCAGATCCACGAAGGCGACCTGTTCCTGCTGAACGATCCCTACACGGCCGCCCTGCATACCTCCGACATCTACCTGATCGCCCCGATCCACTACGAGGGCAGGCTGGTGGCGTGGAGCGCCTGCTTCGTCCATGTCTTCGACATCGGCGCGATGAACCCGGGCGGCTTCGCCCCCGATGCGCAGGACATCTTCACCGAAGGGTTCTCGTCGCCGGGCCTCAAGCTGATCGACCGTGGCGAGATGCGCCAGGATGTGTGGGACACCATCCTCAACATGGTGCGCGGGCCCGAGATGGTCGCCCTCGACCTGCGCTCGATGATCGCCTGCAACAACGTGGCGCGCGAACGGCTGGTCGCCCTGTTCGGCAAATACGGCGCCGAAACGGTCGACGAAGCCTGCCGCATGCTGATCGAGCAGTCCGAGCAGCGCCTGCGCGAGCGTCTGCGCGAGCTGCCGGATGGCCAGTGGCAGTCGCGCCAGTATCTTGAGGTCAAGGGCGAGACCTACAAGGTCTGCCTGACCATGCGCAAGCAGGGCGACGAGCTGGTCTTCGACTTCACCGGGTCGTCGCCGCAATCGAAATACAGCGTCAACTGCTCGAAATGGGCTTCGCTGGGCGGGCTGTTCGCGCCGCTGTTCCCGCTGCTCTGCTATGACATCACCTGGAACGAGGGTGTGATCCGGCCGATCACGATGATCGCGCCCGAGGGCAGCATCGTGAACTGCACCCGCCCCGCCCCGGTATCGGTGGCGACGGTGGGGGCGATCCAGTCGGTCAACAATGCCGCCTGCGGCACCATCGGCAAGATGCTCGCGGCCAGCGAGATCTATGCCGAGGAATCGACGGCGGTCTGGCATGCCAACCACTTCGCCATCTTCATGTTCGGCACCAACCAGCGCGGCGGGCTGTCGATCGGCATCCTGACCGAAACCTTCGCCGGCGCCGGCGGCGCCCGCCAGATCGGCGACGGCGTCGATATCGGCGGCGAGGTGCCGAACCCGATCTCGCGCATGGCCAATGTCGAGACCATCGAGGCGACCTTCCCCATCCGCTATCTGTTCCGCCGGCGGCTGAAGGATTCAGGGGGCCCCGGTCGCCATCGCGGCGGCACCGGCGGCGAGATGATGATCGTCGCCCATGACGCGCCCGATGGCGGCATCGACTACGTCGTCTCGGGCAAGGGCACCAAGTTTCCGCAGAGCGACGGGCTGGCGGGCGGCTATCCCGGGGCGGTCAACGACTACGTCTGGGTGCAGGCCGAAAGCGCCGAGGGCGAAGCCGTCTTCGCCCGCGATCTGGCGGAGGCCGGCGGCAGGCGCGAGCCGATTTCCTGGGGCGTGTTCCCGCTGCGCGGCCGCGACGGCCTCTATGTCCGCTGGAACGGCGGCGGCGGGCTGGGCGATCCGCTCGACAGGCCGGCCGAGCAGGTCGCAAGCGACGTCGCCACCGGGGCGATTTCCGCCCGGGCGGCCGGCGAAGTCTACGGTGCCGTCTTTGCCGGCGAGGTGCTGGACGTGGAAGCAACGCAGGCGCGGCGGCGCGAGCTGAAGGCCCGCCGCCTCGGGGAGGTTGCGTGATGGAACGCCGTCGGTTCTCCGAAACCCTTTTCCTCGCGGACGGCAACGTCTGCTGTGCGGCCTGCGACCGGGCCGTGGCCTCGGCCTCGGGTTCCTGGAAGGAGGCGGCGGCCTTGACCGTCGTGCCGGTGGCCTCGCTGCCCGGCGCCGGCCTCGGCATCGACAGCCGGATCGTGCTGCGCCGATTCGCCTGCAAGGGTTGCGGCAGCCTGCTGGAGACCGAGGTCGCCTTGCCCGAGGATCCGTTCCTCGAAGATCGCCTGGCCGTGGCGGGGTAGGGACATGGCGCGGCGCAAGGCGGCACAGCCGGCGGAGCCCGAATCCGCCTACGAGACCGAACAGGTGGGCGAACGGCTGCGGGCGCTGCGCGTCGGCCAGGGCCTGACCTTGAGCCGGCTGTCGGAGCTGTCCGGTGTCCCGTCCTCGACCATCTCCAAGATCGAGAACGGCCAGCTGCGGCCGAGTCTGGTGCATGCCATCAATCTGGCCGAGGCGCTCGAGGAAAACCTGGGCTTCCTGATCAGCCGGTATCGCGACCGGCCCGAACCGGTGGTGGTGGTGAAGGCGCAGGAGCGCAGCACCATCCATTACGGCGACATGGGGCTGACGCTGCAGGATCTGAACGGCCATTTCAGGCCGGGCGTCCTGGAATCGCGTGTCGGCATCCTGGCGCCGGGCGCCCTGTCCGGCACCGACGCGATGACCCATCAGGGCGAGGAATTCTGCTACGTCATCGCCGGCGCCATCCGCTATCGCATCGACGACGAGATCGTCGAGCTCAGGGCCGGCGACTATCTCCAGTTCAAGAGCGACATCCGCCATTCCTGGGAAAACGCCCATACTGGCGAAACCCGGGTGCTGTGGGTGTTCTCCAACGGTCTTTCGTTCTGAGGAAACACCAGATGCATAACGTGTCCATCCGCCAGGAAATCGTCGATCGGGTCATGGCGCGACGCGGTCGCGTCCACTGGTTTGACAGTTTCGACCCGGCGCGCACCGCCGTCGTGGTCATCGACATGCAGAATACCTTCTGCGCGCCGGGCGGCCCGGCCGAGGTGCCGACCTCGCGCGGTATCGCCGCCAATATCGACCGGCTGAACCGGGCGGCGCGCGAGCGCGGCATGCCGGTGATCTGGGTGCTGCATGCCAACAGCCACTGGCAGGGCCGCAGCGACTGGGAACTGTTCTTCAACAACGTCGTCGCCGACGAGGTCAAGGCCCGCACGATCGAGAGCCTGGCGGCCAGCCGGCAGGATGTCTGGTCCGGCCTGCATACCGAGCCGCAGGACCTGATCGTGATGAAGAACCGCTACAGCGCGCTGATCCAGGGCGCGTCGACGCTCGAGCGCCAGCTGCGCAATCTCGGCATCGATACGCTGCTGATCACCGGCACCAAGACCAATGTCTGCTGCGAGGCCACCGGGCGCGACGCGATGATGCTCGACTTCCGGGCGGTCATCGTTTCGGACGCCTGCGCCGCGCTGTCGGACGACGAGCATCGCGCCACGCTGGAAACCTTCATCCAGCAGTTCGGCGACGTGCTGACCGTCGACGAGGTGATCGCGCGCCTCGATACCAAGGCATGACCGCGGCGGCCTTCCATCGTCCGGCCTGCCTCGACGACGTGCTGGCGCTGCTGGCCGCCGACGAGGATGCCCGGCCGCTGGCGGGTGGCCAGACCCTGGTGCCGATGCTCAACCTGGATCTGCTGGCGCCGACCGCGATCGTCTCGCTGGCCGATGTCGCCGATCTGCGCGGCATCACCGCGCACATCGACGGGTCGGTGCGCATCGGGGCGATGGAAACCCATGCGCGCATCGCGGCCAGCGCCGCGTTCGCCGGTGGCCAGACGATCGTGCCCCAGGCGGCCGGCCAGATCGCCAGCCCGGCGATCCGCAATTTCGGCACGATCGGCGGGGCCTGCGCCCATGGCGATCCGGTCTCCGACTGGCCGGTGGCGCTGGTCGCGGCCGATGCGTCGATCGAGATCGCCGGCCCCGGTGGTCGGCGGCTGGTCGCGGCTGCCGACTTCTTCCTCGATTTCCTGACCACCGCGCTGGAGCCCGGCGAACTGGTCACCGCCGTCATCGTGCCGCCGCTGCCCGGGCGGGGCATTCATTTGCGATTCTCGCGCGTCGATTCCGACTATGCCACCGTCATCGTCGCCTGCGCCGCCGACATCGGGGGCGGCGTCTGCTGCTTCGTGCGGCTGGCGGTCGGCGCCTGCGGTCCCGCCCCGGTGCGGGTCGCCGCGGCGGAGGAACTGCTGACCGGCCGGGCGCTCGAACCCGCGCTGGTTGCCGAGGCCGGGCGGATGCTGGCCGATGCCGTCGACCCGCTGGACGACGTGCGCGGCAGCGCCGCCTATCGCCGCCGCATCCTGCCGGGCCTCGTCGCCCGCGCCCTGGGGGCCTTGCAATGACCGCGACCTTTACCGTCAACGGCCGGCCCTGTGCCGCGCCGGCGGCGGGCACCGCCACGCTGCTCGACATCCTGCGCGAGCGGCTGATGCTGACCGGGGCCAAGCGCGGCTGCAATTACGGCGTCTGCGGCACCTGCAGCGTGCTGATCGACGGCGTGCTGGGCCGCGCCTGCCTGACCCTTGCCGCCGATTGCGCCGGGCGGGCGATCACCACGGTCGAGGCGCTGGATGCCGATGGCACGCCCGACCCGATCCAGCAGCGCCTGGTCGAGACCGGTGCCGTGCAATGCGGGTTCTGCACCCCGGCGATGGTGCTGGCCGGCCGTGCGCTGCTCGATGCCAATCCGCGGGCGAGCCGCGCCGAGATCGCCGCGGCGATCTCGGGGAATATCTGCCGCTGCTCCGGCTACGGCGCGATCGTCGATGCCATCGCGGCCGCCGCCCATGGGTGAGTTCACGATCGTCGGCAGTTCGGCCCCGCGGCTGGACGGGCTGGAGAAGGCCACCGGCCGGGCGGCCTATGTCGACGACATGACGCGGCCGGGGCTGCTGCATGGCGCCGTGCTGCGCTCGGCCTATGCCCATGCGCGCCTGGTGTCGGTCGATATCGGCGCGGCCCTGGTCCTGCCGGGGGTGCATTGCGTGCTGACCGGCGACGATTTCCCGCATCGTTACGGGGCCTTCGTGGCCGACGAGGTCGCGCTGGCCCGCGACCGCGTGCGCTATGTCGGCGAACCGATCGCGGCGGTGGCGGCCGAGACGCCGGCGCTGGCCCGCGCGGCGCTGGCGCTGATCGCGGTCGAATACGAGGAATTGCCGGCGGTGATGACGCCGGAGGCGGCGTTGGCGCCGGACGCGCCGCTGGTGCATGAGGATTTCGCCGGCTATGCCCGCCGCGTCGCCGTGCCGCTGCCGCCCAACGTCTGCGCGGCGACGACGATCAGCGAAGGCGATGTCGACGCGGCCTTCGCCGGCTGCGACGTGATCGTCGAAGGCACCTACCGCACGCAGGCGCAGGTCCATTGCTATCTCGAACCCTGTGGCGCGCTGGCCGAGGCCGATGCCGCCGGCAAGGTGACGATCTGGTCGTCCTGCCAGTCGGTGTTCCGCGTGCAGGCGACGGTCGCCGAGATCCTGGGCCTGCCGATGTCGCGCGTGCGGGCGATTGCATCCAAGGTCGGCGGCGCCTTCGGCGGCAAGTCCGACGTCACCGTCCAGCCGCTGGCCGCCATGCTCGCTTTGCGCAGCCGGCGGCCGGTCAAGCTGGTGCTGACCCGCGACGACGATTTCATGATGATGCGCACCCGCCATCCCGCCACGGTCTGGATGAAGACCGGGGCGATGGCCGACGGGCGGCTGGTCGCGCGCAGCGCGCGGGTGACGTTCGACGGCGGTGCCTATGCCGAGGATTCTTCGGCGGTGCTGGGCTTCGCGCTGCTGATCGCGCGCGGCCCCTATCGCATCGGCCATATCCGGATGGAAGGCCGGGTGGCCTATACCAACCGGCTGCGCGCCGCCGGCTTTCGCGGCTACGGCAACCCGCAGGTGACCTTCGCCGGCGAATGCCAGATCGACGAGATCGCCGCGCGGCTCGGCCGCGACCCGATCGATCTGCGGCTGCAGAACGTGGTGCGCGCCGGCGACGACTGGGTTGGCGGCCAGCGCATCGAGGCCTGCGGCCTGGCCGAATGCCTGGAACGGCTGCGCCAGGCCCTGCCGGCCCCGGCCCCCGGCCGCGGCATCGGCGTGGCCTGTGTCGCCCATATCTCCGGCATCCTGTCGACCAGCGCGATCGTGCGCGTGCTGGAGGACGGCACGATCACCCTGTCGACCGGGGCGGTCGACCTGGGCGAAGGGGCCGACACAGTGCTCGCCCAGATCTGCGCCGAGACGCTGGCGGTACCGCTCGACCGGGTCAACTATGCGGTACCCGACACCGACGGCTCGCCCTACAACTGGTCGACCGGCGGGTCGCGCGTCACCTACATGGTCGGGCGGGCGGTGACGGCGGCGGCAGGCCAGGCGCGCGACCGCCTGTTCGATCATGCCGCCGAGATGCTGGAATGCGCGGCCTGCGACCTCGAGCTGCGCCCCGGCGGGCGGGTCGGCATCGCCGGCGTGCCCGGCGCCGAAGTCTCGTTCCGCGACATCTCCGGCCGGGCGCATTGGGCGGTCGGCGGCCCGATCATCGGCAATGCCTCCGTCATGTTCGAGGGGGGCGGCTTCGACCCCAAGCGCAGCGCGGTGACCGGCAATGGCATCGGCAAGCTGGGCGCCTTCGTCTTCGGCGCGCAGGCGGCCGAGGTCGAGGTCGACGACGTCACCGGCCGGATCGCGGTCAGGCGCCTGTGGGCGGCCCACGACGTCGGCCGCGCCATCAACCCGACCGCCGTGGCGGGGCAGATTGCCGGCGGCGTGGCGCAGGGGCTGGGCTACGCCCTGTACGAAGACCTGCGGTTCGACGGGCCGAACCCGGCCAACCCGACCCTGATGGATTACAAGGTTCCGGGGCCCGGGGAGATGCCCGAGATCATTCCGATCATCGTCGAGCATCCCGAGCCGTCCGGCCCGTTCGGCGCCAAGGGCATCGGCGAGCCGCCGCTGGTGCCGGTGGCGCCGGCCATCGCCAATGCGGTGGCCGCCGCGCACGGCATCAGGCTGCGCTGCCTGCCACTGACGCCCGAACGGGTTCTGGACGCGCTGGACGCGATGTGACGCCGGCCGATCGACGCCGTCAGCCGCCGCGCTGGTTGGTCACGTGCAAATCCAAAAAGATCCGGGTTACACTCCGCCGGCATCGAGGACCTCCGGCGAAATTGGTCAAGTCGTTCTCGCAAAACAATTTTCTCAGATGCACAGCCCCGATTCTCCTTACCCTTTTGAGAAATCCGGGCTAGCGCCATTCTCGATTTTGCCCAAGCCAGGGTCCCGGATCCCCGAGCGAAGGAAGTTGGGCTCAGCCCGTTCTAAAAAAGTGCGATGTTGCAAGTCGACATCTTCCAGCCGTGACATCAGCTCGGCGCCGCAACAGTCCCGAACCTGTTTGTTGGGAGCCCCGGCACTTCGGTGCGGAACGAGATCAACGTGCCGGCCCGATGACCTTCGGGTCGATTCCTGGTGAGCGACGTGACAAACAGTGTCCGCAGGTCAGTGCCGCCGAAGCAGGGCATGGTCGGGGCGGGCACCGGCAGGTTCACTATATCGACGATATCTCCCTTCGGCGAAATCCGGTTCAGCACGCCGGCCGACACCCCGGCACTCCAGTAGTAACCTTCTGCATCGATGGCGGCGCCGTCGGGTAGCCCCCGGCCTTCGTCGAGCGTGATAATGCGGCGAGGATTCGAGATCCTGCCACTCTGGATGTCAAAATCGAAAGCCTGGACGTAAGGCCCGCGCGAATCCGAGTGATAGAGGGTTTGGCCATCGGGGCTCCAGGCGAGGCCGTTGGAGACGTAGAGGTCTTTGAGCATCCGTGTCGCAACGCCGTCAGGCGTCACTCGATAGAGCCCGGCGGACGGAAGACGCGGCAATGCGTCATGCATGCTGCCGATCCAGAAGCAGCCGTCGGGCCCCACCTTGCCGTCATTCAGCCGGTTCATCTCCATGCCGGGCTCAGGATGAACCAGAAAATTCAGGCTGCCTGTGGCCGGGTCGAATAAATGCACCCCCGTCTTTAACGCCGCGATCAGCCGTCCGCCCCACGCCAGCCCGATGCTCCCGACGGCGCAGGGCATGGGATGGGCTTCAACGTGATGCGTAACCGGATCCAGGGCGTAGATCGCCGGCTTCAGTATATCAACGAACCACAGAACCCCGCGTGCGTCATCCCAGACGGGGCTTTCTCCGATCTCCAGATCGAAGCTGATGCAATTGACAAATTCTGCTTCCCTTGGGAGCACGGCACTCTCCAGTCGCAACGTAAATTCAGGCTAATAGGGCATTTTGATACATCATATATCGATATTCTGTCGAGAGGATGAATCCGGGATTGTCGATCCGATCGACCAGGGGCCACATGGGCCCATAAATACTGGCTAAAGCCGCGGAGGGGGTAATTTGAGGGCAATCTAAAGAGGTTTCACCGTCCGTAAAATCGAACGATATGATATATCATTTTCTGAAATTCTGATGTAAATTAAGGCTTGCTTGCTGCTGCCGGATCGCAACGTTCGCCGAATAAGGGCCGGACCAGAACGGCCCGCCCCATGGCGAGGGCGCATTGTCGATGTCGATTTGCTCGAGAAGGCGGCAGGCGAAGTTTCGCAGGTAATCTGCCGCCGCGGGAGGCCGGGACAGCAGCTTCACCGCATGTTATGCGTCATTCCGCGTCCGACCTGTCGCCGAAGACTTCACCCGGGGAAGAAATGTAGATGACGTCGAATGATCCAGATTGGGGCGATGCCGAGTCCAATGAGGACTTAAGCGCCAATCGAGACAGTCTTTCAGACCGCATCTACAACCGCTTGCGCGTCGCCTTGATAACCGGGCAATACGAACCTGGCAGCCGCGTCAATATCAGGGGTTTGGCTGCAACATATAATATTTCGCCGACGCCAGTTCGTGAGGCGATCTTCCAGCTGGTCCGAGAAGGTGCGCTGGAGTTGCGCCCGGGACATCAGCCCCGGGTGCCGATCCTCACCATCCCGCAATACATCAACATCCGCGAAACCCGGGCGCCCCTGGAGAGGCTCGCGGCGGAGCTTGGTACCGTCCGCATCAGCGAACAGGACATCGCCCGGCTCGAAGAACTCCATGCCCGCTTCGTTCAGTCCGAGATCGAGGAAAAGTGGAAAGAGGCGCTGGCCGCCAATCAGGAGTTTCACTTCACTATCTATCGCGCCTCCGGCAACGACATCCTGGTCCGATTCATCGAGAATCTGTGGCTCCTGGCCGGCCCCTTCGTCAATAACCAGTACCCGGTATTGCGCGGCGGCGTTCAGGGCGTTCACCCTCATCTGCTGATCATCGACGCCCTAAGGCGTCGCTCGCCGGGCGAAACCGGCGAGCTCGTGATCCGCGACCTGCGCGAAGGGTCTTACATGATCTTGGAAAAACTCAAGAGCGCGGGCGAACCCGGTGTCGGGCCGCGCCGTCGCAGAAGGACCGGAAGTCCCCGCATCTAGGGTTGTTGGTATTATGCCGCGCCGGCCTTCGCCGTACGGCGCGCGGTCAGCTTCTCCGCGCCGATGACGGCGTTGCGGTCCATCATGGCCCACAGACTGCGGGGGCTAACACCGAGCTTCTTGACCACCTTGCCCCGTTCTGGTGGAGCGAAGGCCTCGATCGCGCTCTTCTCGGTCGCCTTGAGCACCACACCGGCTACATAATCCGGCGACACCGGATTGCCTGCGAAGGCGAGAGCCATTGCATCATCCTCCGCCTCCTTTTCGAGCATCGGCGTCTCCGTCGAGGTTGGGTGAACGATCGTGAACTTCACAGGCCCTGCGCGCTCTTCCAGCGCGAGGCCGAGGTGGAACGCGCGCAATGCATGTTTGGCGGCGGCATAGCTGGCAATGCCAGGAAACGGCAGAAAGGCCGTCATGCTGCACACCGTGACAAGATGGCCGTGACCTTGCGCCTTCATGCGCGGCAATGCGGCCATCATGCCCTTGACCGGACCGAAGAAATTCGTTGCGAAAGTCTGCTCGTGCAGGTCCATCGGCACGTCGCGTGCAAATCCGGTGTGAACGATGGCGGCATTGTTGACCAGGATGTCCAGGCCGCCATGCGTCGACCAGACATGATCAAGAATTTCATCCCATTGCTGCTGCGAGCGGATATCGAGTTGAAAGGCCGAGGCGGACCGGCCGATGTCACGGGCGACCGCTTCCGCTCCCGCTCGATCGATGTCGGCCAGCACGACCCTATGGCCGGCTTGTGCCGCCAGTCGCGACAGCGCCGCCCCGATGCCGCTGGCCGCGCCGGTAATCAGAAATACCCGAGATTTGGACGCTTTCATCTTGTTCCTCTGCAGTGCGGCCGCAGCCCGCGGCCTTGTCAGAAATAGGTACGGATCGAGCTCGTGACCCGATAGTCGTCGTCGACGACGTGGAGAACCCGCCACTTGTCGAATGTCAGGCAAGGGTGGGAGATCCCGAACCCGATCATGTCGCCCACTTGCAGGGGCGAGGCTGCTGGAACGCTGACGTGGCAATGCTGATCGTTCAGTCCGGTAACGACATGATCGGCTGAAAGTGTCATCGGCGCGGTCATGCCGGCATCTGGACGGAACCAGGCCAAGGCCAACGGTTTGTCGTCATGGGACACGTCGCGTTTGCCCAGTCCGGCTATCAGCTTTTCGGCTTCCGGGCGGGATTGAACGTAGGCCCAGACCTCCAGCGCCGGCCTGAGCCCGCCGTCCATCTCAGCCAGTGACGGGTTGCGTTCGCGCAGCGCATCGACGGCCCGGACATACAGGATCGAGTCGTGTGTGATGTAGCAGCCCGCGCGCACCAGGACGGCCGCGGGCGCAGACAGTCGGGCCAATCCGAGTTTCTCGACCACGATATCGTAGAAAGCCGATCCGCCTGCGCTGAGAATGACCGTGCCGGTGCCGTAGAGGCGCTCGGAATCGCAGCTGCGTGCCAGTGTTACCATGGCGTCGAGGAAATCAGAGACCCGCTTCAGCGTCCCCGCGCTGTCGGGGCCCTTCAGCAGTCCTTCGAACCCTTCGATCCCCCGCAAGGTCAATGCGCCCCCGGAGGCATGAACCTGCCGCGCCAGGGCAAGGGCTTCCTCAATCGTGCGGCAACCCGTCCGTCCGCCGGGGTAGCCAAGCTCAACGAGTGCCTCCAGCGGCCGAATGAGGCCAGCGGCGCGAGCGGCGCGGGCTAGGGCGTCGACATTGGCCGCGGAATCGACCAGGAACATCAGTTCGAATGCAGGATCGGCTGCCAGCTCGCGGACCACATAGTCAATTGCCTGACGGCCGATCAACTGATTGGCAAGGAATATCCGCCTGTGGCCGAATGCGCGAGCGACCTGTATTTGCTGCAGCGTTGAAACGGTGATCGCCCAGGCGCCCTGGGCGAGTTGCAGGTCGAACAGCGCCGGGCTCATCGTCGTTTTGCCGTGAGGTGCGTGCAACGCGCCGCTGGCCGAGAGAAAATTCTGCATCCAGGCGCTGTTATGATGCAGGGCGCTTGCCCTGATCAACGCGGCTGGCAGGGGGAGGTCTTCGCGCAACAGCGACCATTCCTGCTCGCCAACGCGGGCGATGGGCAAGGTGCCTTCAAGCGGCGGGATACCTTTTTCAAGGGATGTCAGGGCAGCGTGCCCGGGATGGCTGAGGTAAGGGTTCATGGGATCAAGATCTCTCACTTGGCTGGTCCGCGATGGTCACTCTCATGCTGAAGTCACGGATCGTGCCGGGTTCGAGCAGGACCGTGCCGGGCTTTGCCGAAAGCTCGCCGTCGAAATCGGGTAATGCCGAATAGCCTTGCCACGGCTCGATGCAGAGATAGCCGGCGCCAGGCCTGCTCCAGATCCCGAGATGCGGCAGGTTGCGCCATTCGATTTCGAGACTCGGGCCCCGTTCGGTCCCAAAACGCAGGCTGCGCGACGCGAGCTGGTCGAACATGACTGCGCCCTGCTCGAAAAGGTCATCGCTCAACGCGAGTGTGCGCCCCGCGACGGGCGTCGGATGGAGAGCCGGGTCGAGCAGGCCGTTCAGGGGGCGGCGGATAGGCGACCGCTCGTCCTCGGCAAACTCCAGGGCGTGCCGATCCCGCGGCCCCGCACCGGGCAAAGGCCAACAGAAGCCTGGGTGGAAGCCGAAGGAGAATGGCATCTCCATGGCGGACCGGTTGGAAACAGTCGCTAGCATCGAAAGTGTCGCGCCCTCGAGCGCGTAGACGATATCGAGCGAGAAGTCGAACGGGTATGCAGCCAGCGTCTCCGGTGATGACACCAGTCTGAATGCGCAGGTCGTCGGTGCCGACTGGACAATCTCAAAAGTCGAAGTCGGCGCGAAGCCGTGTTGGCGAAGCGTATAGGGCCGACCGTTGATCGCAACACTGTCCGCCGGAACCATCCCGACGATGGGAAACAGGATTGGGGCGTGCCCTTTCCAGACCGCCGGGTCGCCGTTCCAAAGGAAGTCCCGGCCGTGGCGATGGTCCCTCAGCGCCACGAGCTCGGCCCGCCAAGCCGTAAAGCGCGCTTCCAGTATATCATTCTGGATCGAAATCATTGCCACTCTCGAAATTTTCGCGTCCTGCGCCGCTTCGGCTGGATAAATCTCTAAAATGATATATCAAAATTGGCAATCCCATTTTATACAGGCGGACAGGGTGTCCGCTCACCAGGAGGAAAGCATGACCAACGCGTTGAAGACTCGACTGGGCGAAGGCAAGGCGTGTCTGAACGGCTGGCTTGCAATACCGTCCGGCTACGCCGCCGAGGTGATGGCCCGATCGGGCTGGCACAGCGTTACCGCCGATCTTCAGCACGGCGTTCAGGACTTCCTGAGCATGGTCCAGTGCTTCCAGGCAGCAGCTGCTTTTCCGGTAACGCCAATGGTGCGGGTGCCGTCAAACGAACCCGGGATCATCGGCAAGGCGCTGGATGCGGGCGCCTGGGGTGTCATTTGCCCGATGGTCAATACGGCGGCTGCCGCCCGGGCCCTGGTCGATGCCTGCCTCTATCCGCCAGCCGGCAGTCGGTCGAACGGTCCCACCCGGGCCTCCGTCTACGGACGGCCGGGTGCGATCTACCAGAGCTTTGCGAATGACCAGCTGCTGGTGTTGCCCATGATCGAAACGCGGCAGGCGGTCGAAAACCTTGAGGAAATCCTCGATGTGCCTGGCATCAGCGGCGTCTATGTCGGGCCCAGCGACCTCGGCCTGTCGTTGGGCCTTTCGCCGACGCTCGACCGGGAAGAGCCGCACGTGCTCGACATCTATCGCCGGATCATCGAAGGCACGCGACGCCGCGGCCTGATCGCGGGCCTGCACAATGCTCAGCCGCTTTACGCGGCGCGGATGATCGAGATGGGCTTCAGGCTCGTCACCATCACCAGCGACGCGTCGCTCCTGGGAAAGATCGCGCAGGAAACGGTGCAGCAGATCAAGGGTGCCGCCGGCGCCCTTGCCGAATAGCCCGTCCATGACGAAACAGCGTGCAGGCTCGCCTTCGGCGCGCCTGAGCAGCCTGGGGCTCACATTACCGGCTCCACGCCAGCCGATTGCGAATTTCGTGGCGTTCCGCCGTCATCGAGACTTGCTCTTCCTGTCCGGACAGGGGCCGGTCGATCCGGACGGCCGGCGCCGCATGGGCAAGGTAGGGGGTGACGTTACCGCCGAGCAGGCATACGACGATGCGCGCCTGACGACGCTCAACCTGCTGTCCGCCGCCACGGCGGCGCTCGGCACCATCGACCGCGTCGATCAGGTCATCAAGGTTCTTGGATTCGTCAATGCGGTCCCTGAGTTCGCGGCCCATCCGCAAGTGATCAACGGGTGCTCGGATCTTCTGGTCGAAGTCTTCGGCCGGGAACACGGGCGGCATGCGCGCTCGGCCATCGGCGTGGGCTCGTTGCCCGGCGGGATCACGGTGGAAATCGAGATGATCGTCTCCGTCCTGCCCGATTGAACACGGCGCGGTCCTGAGGCAGCCAGATCGAAGATTTACATCTGCGCATTTTGAAATATCATATACCAAACAGGAGGTGGGCGATGCTGAAGTTCGCGTTGCGGCGTATCGCTGCGACAATCCCAGTCATCGCGCTGGTCGCGGTGGTCGTTTTCAGCCTTCTCTATTTCGCACCGGGGGATCCGGCCATCGTCATCGCGGGCGATCAGGCCACCCCCGAGCAGATCCAGCAGGTGCGCGTCAATCTCGGGCTGGATCAGCCTTTCTGGGTCCGATTTGGCATCTGGATATCGGGCGTGCTGCGGGGGGATCTCGGTACGTCGCTGATCAGCAACACGCCCGTAGCCACGCTGATCGCCCAGCGCCTCGAGCCGACGGTCTCTCTCATGGTGCTGACCCTGTTATGGTCGGTCATCGTTGCCGTCCCGTTGGGGGTACTTGCCGCCTGGAAGCGGGGGACGGCCATAGACCGGCTGGTCATGGCTTTCGGCATCCTCGGGTTCTCCGTGCCCGTCTTCGTGTTCGCCTACTGCCTGTCCTATGTATTCGCGATCGACCTGCGATGGGTGCCAATTCAGGGATATGTTCCGCTGTCGCGGGGCATCTTGCCGTGGCTCAACAGCCTCGCTCTTCCAGCCATTGCACTCGGCAGCTCCTATGTCGCGCTGATCTCCCGAATTGGACGCGCGACGCTGATCGAAATCCTGCAGCAGGACTACATCAGGACCGCCCGGGCCAAGGGCGCCAGCGCCACCAACATCCTCTTCGCCCACGCGCTCAAGAATGCGGCGGTTCCGATCGTGACGGTCATCGGCATCGGGGTGGGTCTGCTGATCGGCGGCGCGGTCGTGACCGAAACCGTCTTCGCGCTGCCCGGCCTGGGGCGGCTGACCGCGGACGCCATCCTGCGGCGCGACTATCCCGTCATTCAGGGCGTCGTGCTGCTTTTCTCCTTCACCTACGTGCTCGTCAACCTTGCGGTTGACCTGATCTATCCGCTGCTCGATCCGAGGATCCGCTATTGACCCAGCCATCATCGACCGGGTTTGCCACAGCCGAACCGCTACCCGACATCATTGCCGCCCGCGCGCCGCGAAAAGGCATTCTCGGCCTTGCCTCGCGGCATCTTGCCGCGACCATCGGCGCCTTCGTCCTCACCCTGCTCGTGGTCGTCGCGATCCTTGCGCCTTATCTCGGCACTACCGACCCGCTGGCGATATCGCCGGCAATGCGGGCGCGCGCGCCTTCGGCTCAATTCTGGTTCGGTACCGACATGCTCGGTCGCGATCTTTACTCCCGGGTGATTTACGGAACGAGGATTTCGCTGATCGTCGGCTTCTCGGTTGCCGCCGTCGCGACCGGGCTCGGCGCGGCGGTCGGTGTCGTCGCCGGTTATGTCCGTTGGGTGGACGGTCCGATCATGCGGCTGATGGACGCGGTCATGTCCATACCCTCCATCCTGTTTGCCATTGCGCTCGTCGCCCTGACAAAGGCATCCGTCGGCAACGTCGTGATGGCGATTGCCATCGCCGAGATCCCACGAGTGGCACGGCTGGTGCGCGGGGTCGTCCTCTCGCTCCGCGAACTCGCCTATATCGAGGCGGCGGTATCGTCGGGCACATCGACGGCGTCGGTGATCTGGCGCCACATCCTGCCGAACGCGATCGCGCCGATCACCGTGCAGGCCACTTATATCTGCGCATCCGCAATGATCATCGAAGCCACCCTGTCGTTCATCGGCGCCGGCACGCCGGCGACCATCCCTTCCTGGGGCAATATCATGGCTGACGGGCGTGCGCTGTGGCAGGTGAAGCCCTACATCGTGATGTTCCCCGCCGCCTTCCTGTCGCTTACCGTGCTGGCGGTCAACATGGTGGGCGACGGCTTGCGTGATGCGCTCGATCCGCGCCTGGCGAAGGCGGTCTGACGATGTCGCTGCTCGCCATTGAAAATCTTCAGGTCCATTTCCAGACGGCCGACGGCGTCAATCGCGCGGTCGACGGGCTGTCGCTCAGCGTCGAGGCCGGCGAAACCGTGGCGATCGTCGGCGAATCCGGCTGCGGCAAGTCGGTCACCTCAATGTCTGTCCTGCGGCTGCTGCCCGAGAGAAACACCGCGATCGCAGGCCGCATCAGGTTCGCCGGCCGCGACCTGCTCGGTCTCAGCGAAAGAGAGATGCGGGGGGTCCGCGGCAACGAGATCAGCATGATCTTTCAGGAGCCGATGACCAGCCTCAACCCGGTGCTGACGATCGGGCGGCAGATCCGCGAGGCGATATCCCTGCATGAGAAGGCCAGCGCCGCCGCGATGAACGACCGGGCGCGAGAGATGCTCGCGCTGGTCGGAATCCCGGCGCCCGAACGCCGCCTGACGGAATATCCGCATCAACTGTCCGGCGGCATGCGCCAGCGTGTCATGATCGCCATCGCCCTTGCCTGCAACCCCAAGCTCGTGATCGCAGACGAGCCGACCACCGCGCTCGACGTCACGATCCAGGCTCAGATTCTCGAATTGCTGCTGGATATCCAGCGGCGTTCCGGCACCGCGATCCTGCTGATCACCCATGACCTGGGAGTCGTGGCGGAAGTCGCCCGGCGGGTCGTGGTCATGTATGCCGGGCGGAAAGTCGAAGAAGCGCCGGCGACGAGCCTGTTCGGCAGGCCGCTTCACCCCTACACCGAGGGCTTGCTGGCCGCAGTGCCCACACTCGGCTCCGCGGCGGAGCGGCCTTCGCGACTGGCCGAGATTCCCGGCATGGTGCCCAGCCTGAAGCAGAAAATAAGAGGCTGCGTCTTTGCCAACCGGTGTCCGAAGGCCGCTGCGGTCTGTGCCGACATGGCGCCGGCGCTCGAAGAGAAGATCCCGGGACATTTCGCGGCTTGCCATTTTTCCGCCAGGGAGCGGTTGCCCGCATGAACACGCGCCAGGACCATCCGCTGTTGGCCGTAAAAGACCTGAAGAAATATTACGGAACGAGCGGAGGCTTGCTCGGAAGAGCGCGGCAGCCCATTCGCGCGGTCGATGGAGTGAGTTTTGATATTTCAAAAGGGGAAACATTATCGCTCGTTGGCGAGTCTGGATGCGGTAAGTCCACCGTTGGCAAGACCATCATCGGTCTGCTGCCGCTGACCGGGGGCGAGGTCGCCCTTCGCGGCGAACGTATCGACAATTTGTCGACCGCTGCCTTGCGGCAGCGCCGCAAGCACATTCAGGTCGTCTTTCAGGACCCGTTCTCGAGCCTCGATCCGCGCATGCGCGTCAGGCAGATCCTGGAGGAGCCGATCCGGAATTTCGGCCTGGGCCGAGGCGCCGCAGGAACGGCAAGCCGCGTTGCCGAACTGCTGGACCTGGTCCGCCTGCCCAAGGATGCCGCCAGTCGGTTTCCCCATGAGTTTTCAGGTGGCCAGCGTCAGCGTATCGGGATCGCCCGCGCTCTCGCCGCCGAGCCCGACCTGATAATCTGCGACGAGGCGGTCTCGGCGCTCGACGTCTCCGTCAAGGCTCAGATCGTCAACCTGCTCAAGGACTTACGCGAGGAGCTCGGCCTCTCGCTGTTATTCATCAGCCACGACTTGGCGATCGTCGACTATCTCACCGATCGGGTAGCGGTGATGTATCTCGGGCGGATCGTCGAGCTGGCGCCCCGCGCCGCCTTGTTTTCGGCACCGGCGCATCCCTACACCCAGGCGCTGCTGTCGGCGATACCCGTGCCGCAGGTTGGCCGCAAGCGTGAACGGATCATCCTGAAAGGTGACGTCCCCAGTGCCGCCAGCCCGCCTGCAGGGTGCCATTTCCATACCCGCTGCCCGCTCGCCTTTGACAGATGCCGGCTGGAGGCCCCGCCACTGGTCGAGCTGCGTGCCGGGCACTCCGCTGCCTGCCATCTCGCGAATTGACGCGCGGGCAATATCAATCGCTTTTATCCATTTTGATATATGATACACTATATATCAAATGAGGCTTCGAACTTGGGAAGAGGGAATTCGAAATGATAAATCGTCGGCATTTCGTGAGCGGGGCCGCTGCCGTCACTGGTGTGGCACTGGCATCCGGGTTCCACAGGCCTGCACTCGCCCAGGCGTCGAAGGTTCTGAAATTCGTTCCGCAAGCCGATCTCGCGGTAATCGATCCGGCGGGCACCACCGCCTATGTAACCCGCAATCATGCGATGATGATCTTCGACACGCTCTACGGGGTGGACGCGAAGTTCCAGGCCAGGCCCCAGATGGTCGAAGGCCATGTCATCGAGAATGACGGCAAGCTGTGGAAGTTGAGGCTTCGTCCGGGGTTGAAATTCCACGACGGCACGCCGGTGCTTGGCCGCGACGTGGTCGCGAGCCTGAAGCGCTGGATGGTCAAGGACACGTTTTCGCAGGCGCTGGTCGCGGTTCTCGACGAGATCTCCGCGCCGGATGATCGTACGATCCAGTTCCGGCTGAAGAAGCCCTTTCCCCTTCTGCCCGATCTGCTCGGCAAGATCGGGTCCTATAGCACTGGCATCATGCCGGAGCGCCTGGCCAAGACGGACGCGTCTGTTGCCCTGAAGGAACTGGTCGGCAGCGGCCCCTTCCGCTATGTCGCTGCCGAGCGGGTGCCGGGCTCGCTCAACGTCTATGAGAAATTTGGCGACTATGTGCCGCGCGCCGAGCCGGCCGACTATCTTTCAGGCGGCAAGGTTGCCTATTTCGATCGGGTCGAATGGCATACGATTCCTGATCCGGCAACGGCTGCGTCGGCGCTGCAGGCCGGCGAGATGGACTGGTGGGAGCAGCCGACCCCCGACCTGCTGCCCCTCTTCACCGGCGGCGACGTGAAGGTGGAGATCAAGGACAAGTCCGGAAATCTCGGGCTGTTGCGCATGAACTGCCTGCAAAAGCCGTTCGACAATCCAAAAATCCGGCACATCATTCTCAGTGCTGTCCGGCAAGCGGACTTCATGCTGGCGGCGGCCGGTGAAGACAAGTCCATGTGGCGTGTTCCGGTCGGCTACTTCCACCCGGATTCGGCGATGGCCAGCACCGAGGGCCTGGAGACTTTCACCAAGGCGGTGGATTACGAGAAGGTCAAGGCGGAGCTCAAGGCGGCAGGCTACAAGGGGGAACGCGTCGTCCTGATGTCAACGGCCGACTACCCGACGATCTCCGCTTTCTGCGAAGTCGCGGCGGATCTGTTCCGCAAGATCGGGCTCAACCTCGATTTCCAGGTCCAGGACTGGGCGACGGTTTCCGCCCGCATGAAGAACAAGGGGCCGCTGGCCGAAGGTGGCTGGAGCGTCATCTGCAATTTCACCGCAGCCAACAGCACCTACAATCCAGCCGCACATACCTGGCTGCGCAGCAACGGCGAAAAGGCCTTCGACGGCTGGCCTGACATCCCGGAGGTCGAGGCTCTGCGTGCCGACTGGTTCGAGGCTTCGGACGCGAAGACCCAGGCCGAGATCGGTCGCAAGATACAGGCAATAGCGCTTGAGAAGGTGCCCTACGTTCCGCTGGGCCTCTACTACCTGCCCACCGCCCACAAGGCGAACCTGACAGGCATCCTCGACGGCATTCCTCTCTTCTGGAACGTCCGGCGTTCGTAATCCCGCGCCGGCGGCCTCGCCCGAGGCGGCCGGAACCTCCCTGGCGACCAATCGATCCGAGGCATGACTGATGATCGGGACCGATCCCACGACAGCCCATTACCCGGTCGACCCGCGGCGGCTCGATCTTGTCGAGGAATTCCGAACGCGGCCCAAAGGTCCCTATGGGGCCGAACTGCAGAAGGTCGTGCACCGCATGCGCTGGTCGGGTGAGGGCGGCCGCTATGCGCTGATGCCACTCGATCCCGGGCGAACTTGGATGCTCGCTCTCCTGCCCGAGCGACGCGGCGATCCGATCCAGCAGTTTCCCGACCGGATCTTCACCAGCCTCGAGGATGCCGAATGGGCGGTCTTCAAGATCAGGTGGGAAGCGATAACCGGGGAAAAGATTCCGCAGGCCCTGGAAGATAGATGATGATCGACACAACCAGCGTTATTGGCTACGCCCGGCCGCTCGACGTCCGGCCCGGAGAAAAGATCTCGTTCAATCTCAGCAGCGCGACCCTTGCCAGCGCCGACATAGGGATTGTTCGCGTCCGCTGCGGCGACCCCGACCAGAACGGGCCAGGCCTCAAACTCATCGCGGTGCCGTCGCCGATCGATGGTACGGTAGCGTTGGTTGACCAGCCGACCCACACGGGTTCGTACGGCATGGTGGCCGACAACGAACTCCTGGCCGGGTTGCAGGAATTCTCCATCGGGCTGCACCTATTCCCGACCATCGTCGGCGGCTTGCACCAGACCATCTTCGCGCGCTGGAATGAGACGACTGATACCGGCTGGAAGCTCGAGCTCGACGCCGAAGGGCATGTCGTGTTCGCCGTGGCTGGGCAGGGTAACAGCCATCGGCTACGGTCCACCGTTCCGGTGCTGAAGCGGGAATGGATCTTTGTCGGCGCGTCGGTTTCCCTCGCGACAGGTCAGCTCGCACTTTTTGGATCGAGTCTGGCCCGGGACGGCGGCCGCGCCCGCGACTTCCTGATCCAGGCGGAGACGGCTGCAGGCGGCGCCTGGCCGGCTGAAACACCATTGCTCTTTGCCGCTCAGTGGACGGGGGCCGCGTCGCCGCAGAAACCGACGAACCGGCATTTCAACGGCAGAATCGATCGCCCGCGGCTCTACGGCGCCGTGGCCGACGCTCAGAAGATGCGGCAGCTTGTCGAGGCAGTGGAGTCCGGCCTGAACGATCCGCTGCTGCTGGGCGCCTGGGACTTTGCACAGCGGGTTTCGTCCGACGACCTTGTCGACCTCTCCGCCAATCGGTTGAACGGGGTCGTGCGAAGGATGCCGATGCGCGCCGCGACCGGCGCCAACTGGACCGGCACTATTCAGAGCTGGACGGAAGATCCGCGCCAATACGGGGCGATCCATTTTCACGAGGATGATCTGGAAGATGCGGGCTGGGCGCCGACGCGCGAGCTGACGATTCCCGCGGACTGGCGTTCCGGATTCTACGCTCTGAAGATTACGTCGACCGAAGGGGCGGAGCCGCTCGAAAGCTATGTCTCGTTCTTCATAAAGCCACCTGAGGGCAAGCCCGGGGCGGAGATCGCGGTCATCGCCCCGACAGCAACCTATCTCGCCTACGCCAATAATCACGCTCGGCTCGACCAGACGCATTTCGAGGTGATGGCCGACGGACTGCTGATCATCGGCCGTGACGACGCCTATCTCAGCGTCCATCGCGAGCTCGGCCTGTCGACCTACGACACCCACAGCGACGGCAGCGGAGTCTGTTATTCGACGGCAGCCCGGCCGATTCTGAATACGCGGCCGCGCGCCAACACGTTCAACTACGTGAATGACACCCATTGCCTCGACTGGCTCGAGGAGCAAGGGTTTGCCTACGATGTCCTGACCGATGAAGACATGGATCGCGACGGGGCGCGCGCGCTGAGGCCATATCGGGTCGTGATCAATCTGACGCATCCCGAATACTATTCGCGCGCGATGTACGACGCCCTTGAGGCCTACCAGAATGGTGGCGGCCGGCACATGTATCTCGGCGGCAACGGCTTCTACTGGCGGATCGCCTTTCATCCGACCAAGCGCGGGATCATAGAGTTGCGGCGTGGCATCACGGGCATTCGCAGCTGGGAAGCGGAGGCAGGCGAAGGCAATCTATCCTTTACCGGCGAGCCGAGCGGCTTGTGGCGCAGCAACGGTCGCGCGCCACAGCGCCTGGCCGGGGTCGGGTTCAGTGCCCAGGTGTTCGATTTCTCGACATCGTACCGGCGGCTGCCTGGAAGCTTCGAGCCAAATGCCGCCTTCATCTTCGAGGGGATAGAGAGGGATGAGGTGATCGGCAACTTCGGCCTCCGTCTCGGCGGTGCGGCCGGCCTGGAAATCGACCGGGCGGACCACAGCCTCGGGTCGCCGCCGAACATCGTGGTACTCGCCACCGCTGATCGCACGGGCCCCGGCGGCGTTCCGGCGCCCGAGGAATTGCCGGTGCTCTATCGGGGGTTCAGCGGCGAGGAAAGCCGGTTGGCGCGCGCCGACATGGTGTTCTTTCCCACGGCGGCCGGGGGGGCGGTATTCTCGGTCGGCTCGATCGCATGGTGCTGTGCGCTGTCCCACAACGGCTACCGGAACAACGTCAGCCAGATCACGGCCAACGTGCTCCGCCGTTTCCTCGATCCCGCTCCATTGTGAAGCAGGCCCATGATCTCCGTTCACGGTTGACGCCATGACCGCCATCAGCGCCGGCGTGATCGAACGCCTGAAGGCGGCTGCGGGTCCCAGAGGCTACACCGACGAGCCCGCCGAGATCGCGCCGCATCTGGCGGATTGGCGGGGCGTCTACCTCGGTGCCAGCCCGCTGTTGCTCAAGCCCGGCTCCACCGATGAACTGGCGCGGTTGGTCGCCATCTGCCGGGAAACCGGCACGAAGTTGGTGCCCCAGGGAGGAAATACCTCGCTGGTCGGCGGATCGGTGCCGTTTGGCGGCGGTGACGAGATCGTGGTCAGCCTTTCCCGGATGAACCGGATCAGGGCAGTCGATCCGCTCGACGACACGATCACGGTCGAGGCTGGTTGCGTACTCTCGGCGGTACAGAGCGCGGCGGCCGCGGCCGACCGTCTCTATCCGTTGCGGATTGCCTCGGAAGGGTCTTGCCAGATCGGCGGCGTGCTATCGACCAACGCGGGCGGCACCAACGTCCTGCGTTACGGCAGCGCGCGGAGCCATGTGCTTGGCCTGGAGGTGGTACTGCCTGACGGGCGCATCTGGGATGGCCTTCGCGCCCTCCGCAAGGACAATACCGGGTATGATCTGAAGCAGCTTTTCATTGGTGCCGAGGGCACGCTTGGCATTATCACCGCCGCGGTGCTGAAGCTCCATCCTCGCCCTGCCGCGGTCGAGACCGCGATAGCCGCGGTGCCCGATCCCGCCGCCGCGCTGCACCTGCTGGCGCTTGCCCAGCGGCATTCCGGCGGTCAGGCGACTGCCTGCGAATTGATGCCGCGGCTCGGCCTCGACTTTGTCATGCGGCACATTGCCGGCGCGCGCGAGTTGTTCGCCGACCGTTACCCATGGGCGGTACTGCTCGAGTTCGCCTCGAGCGACACCGGTGGCTCATTGCGCGCCGCGCTGGAGGCGACGCTTTCCGACGGGCTGGATCAGGGGCTCGTCGCCGACGCGGTGATTGCCGAAACCATCGACCAGGCGCGGGCTTTCTGGCATCTGCGCGAGAGCCTGCCGGATGCCCAGAAACCGGAAGGTGGCTCGATCAAATGCGATATCGCCGTCCCGATCTCACAAACCCCGTTATTCATTGCCGAGGCTGCGGCGGCGGTCGAGGCTGCATGCGCAGGCGTCCGCGTCATCGCGTTTGGCCACCTTGGCGACGGTAATATTCATTTCAACTTGTCCCAGCCGCTCGGTATGGATGTCTCTGCCTTTCTCGCTCGCCGTGATGAGATGACGACCATCGTGCACCGGATCACCTACCGCTTCGGCGGGTCGATTTCGGCGGAGCACGGGCTTGGCCGATTAAAGCGTGATGAAATCAAGCGCTACAAATCAGCCGTCGAGATAGAGTTGATGCGGACGCTGAAGTTCGCGCTCGACCCGACGAACATGATGAATCCCGGAAAGCTCGTCGTACCTGGTGAAGGACCCTATTGAGGAGGCGGACCACGTTGCAGATCCAGGGCGCAAGGGCGCAGGCGGGTGGTGGATCCCCGCGATGGCAGGGCGCGGTACCGCGCGTGGCGCGGCAGGGACAGGGGCAATGGCCGCCCGAAAGAAGAATGACCGGCGGCATTTCGCGCGGTTCGGCAGCACCTGTTCGCGCTGGCGGGTGCATGACGCCTTCCCGATGCCGGGGCAGATCATCATCCAGCCGCTCGAACTGCCCGATACCACCCGCTATCTGACGATCTCGCGCACGGTGTCGGTGCCGCAGGGTGCCTATCCGGACACCGGCCGCAAGCTCGTGGTCAGTCTGGGTTGCGAGGCTGCCTATGCCGACCGCATCGTCTATGGCGATGGCATCAACATGGCGGCAAAGCATGCCGCCACGCCGATCGGCGTCACCTGCCGGATGTGCGAGCGCCGTAATTGCAGCGCGCGGGCCTTCCCGCCGATGACCAGGCCGCTGACCATCGATGCCGAGCGCAAGGGATTTTCAGCCTTCGAATTCGGCTGAACGGCGAGGGCGCTGCCGCGGAACCCGGATCAATCGCGCTCGGATGGTTTTCGACGAAGATGCGTCAATGCGGCGTTCTGCGGAAAAGATGCGCAATTTCGCCGACCAGGCCGCGCCGCATGAAGGTAACCGGCAGGATCGGCTGGGAATGCAGGCCAGGGTTCGGTAAACAGTTCGCAATATTGAAGTCAAGCCGTTCGTTCGGAGCCGGGAAATATGAAAAGTCGCGTCGCATCATTGCTGAGCAGGAAAAGATCGACAAGCGGGATCGTTTGTCTCTGATTCCGAATGCTGCCGCCGTCGCACTCATGGGGAACGGGTTTGCGGCAACCTCAATAGATACGGTTGCGGACGTGCTGGGCTCGACCACGGGCAAGATTTACTACCATTTCAAAAGCAAGACCGGCGTGTTCCTTGCGATCCATCAGGATTCGATGACCCAATATGTCGCGCGATCGAGCGGACCGCGCTTGGCGGCGGGCACGCCGGAGGAACGATTGCGCGGCGTACTTCGCGCGCTGGCCCTCCAGATCATGACGCGTTTCGCGTTCTCGAGGTTCGCGGTCCAGGGTGTCGAGCTTCACATGTTCAGAAGCACGACGCCGGCGCAAAGAAAGACGCTGCGCTCGGTCATCGAAATGCGCGACAAGGGCGAATAGATCTTCGTCGATATCATCGCCGAGGGCGTCGCAAGCGGCCAGTTCCGACGCTGCGTCGACCTGACGCAAATGCGACCTGTCCGCCTGCATCCGCCTAAGTCCAAAGGCGCTTTTTCGTATTTTTTCCGTATGGATTGCGATCGTTTCGCGATCTTGTCGCCAAGCCCTTGAAAAGGCTTGGAGCGGGTGAAGGGAATCGAACCCTCGTCGTAAGCTTGGGAAGCTTCTGCTCTACCATTGAGCTACACCCGCGCCGGGCACTGAAAAGCGCGCGGGCGTTTGTAGCGGGTTTCCCGCGACGCTGCAACCCTGGCGAAGGCGGAAGATCCGGGCTAGAAAGCTCCGACCATGCTCGACGACGCACTCTTTGCCCTCGATCTGCCCGACCTTGCCGCGACGGAAGCCTTCGCCGCGCGGCTGGCGGC
>JAEYTW010000762.1 GCA_023433835.1 Pseudomonadota bacterium
GGCATCGGCAGCCTGGGGCGGCCGCGCGTCGTGGCGCTGGCCTCCTGGCGCGGCGGGCTGATCGCGCGCGAGGCCAAGGCGCTCTTGCCGTCGGCGGCCTGCTGGCTGCGCCGCGAGAAGGGCGACCCGCTGGCGCTGATCCGGCGAATCGAGGCCAACGCCATCCGCTCGCACGATCCCTGCCGGGTACTGACGCCGAAATGGCTGGTCCGTCGCCTGTCGCCGGAAGCGGACAAGATCGACCTGCGCAAGAGCCTTGGCGACGACGACGCCTCCCGCCTGCTGGAAGCGATGGGCCAGGAAGTCGCCAATGTGCATCTTGGTACCGCCCATGAGCCCGAGGCGGTGATCGCCTGGCTCGACCGCCGGCCGAAGAAGTGGCTGATCGACGTGTCGGAAGCCTTGGCCGACGCGATCTCTGAGGATTGGCGCAGCTACGTGCGGGCGTTGAAGCCCGCCAAGCTGCGCAACGTGGGGTAGCGGGGCGCCGTCGCGCGAGATGAACTTTTCGTAAGCCGGCCGCGACAGCTTGAAGCCACTGGCCGATCGGCCTAATTCTTGTCGCTACCGTGCGGCAGCGGGCCGCGGGACGGGCAAGGAGCGATTCGGATGTTTGGCGGGCTGATCGAGGTTGGACGGATGTCTTGGGCGCGCCGCGGCAGCGCCGCCTTCCTGGTCCTGCTGGCCGTAGCCGGACCGGCCGTGGTGGCCCAGCCGGCCCAGGCCCGCGCGGTGGTCGATTCCTACGCCGACCTCGTCGAGAAGCTGCTGCCCGCCGTGGTCAACATCTCGACCACCCAGGCCGCGCCCGAGGCCGACAAGAAGCGCCAGGAAGCCCTGCCCAAGCTGCCGCCCGGCTCGCCTTTCGAGGAATTCTTCAAGGACTTCTTCGACCGCCAGCAGCGCGGCGGCGGCCCGGCCAAGCCGGTGACCTCGCTCGGCTCCGGTTTCGTCATCGACCCGAAGGGGTTCGTCGTGACGAACAACCATGTCATCGCCGACGCCGACCAGATCAAGGTGATCCTGCAGGACAACACCGAACTGCCGGCCAAGCTGATCGGCAAGGATCCCAAGACCGATCTCGCCCTGCTCAAGGTCGAGCCGAAGTCGCCGCTGCCGTCGGTGAAGTGGGGCGATTCCGACAAGTCGCGGGTCGGCGACGGCGTCATCGCCATCGGCAACCCGTTCGGCCTCGGCGGCACGGTGACCGCCGGCATCGTCTCGGCCCGCGGCCGCAACATACGCTCGGGCCCCTATGACGACTTCATCCAGACCGACGCCTCGATCAACAAGGGCAATTCGGGCGGTCCGCTGTTCAACATCAACGGCGAGGTCATCGGCATCAACACCGCGATCTTCTCGCAGTCCGGCGGCTCGATCGGCATCGGCTTCGCGCTGCCGTCGAACCTGGCCAAGCCGGTCGTCGCCCAGCTGATGGAATTCGGCCGCACCAAGCGCGGCTGGCTCGGCGTCAATATCCAGTCGGTGACCGACGAGATCGCCGAGAGCCTCGGGCTCGACAAGGCGCGCGGCGCGCTGGTCGCCCGGGTGATGGACAACGGCCCGGCCGCGCAGGCCAAGATCGAGGCCGGCGACGTCATCCTGTCGTTCGACGGCAAGCCTGTCACCAACATGAATTCGCTGCCCCGCATCGTGGCCGAGACCCCGATCGGCAAGAAGGCCGCCGTCGAAGTGTGGCGCGGCGGCAAGAGCCGGGCCTTGACCGCGACGGTCGGCGAACTCGACGAATCGCAGGATCAGGTCGCGGCCGTCGCGCCGAGCGAGAAGAAGGCCCCCACCAAGACCCCGAGCGAGAAGAGCCTTGAGCTTCTCGGCGTCAAGCTGGCGCCGCTGTCCCCCGAACTGCGCAGCCGTTTCAACCTTCCGGACGATGCCCGTGGCGTGGTTGTGACGGAGGTCACAGACGACGGGCCCGCGGCACAGCGAGATGTGCAGCCGGGCGATCTGATCCTCGAAGTGGGGCAGAACGAGGTCAAGACCCCGGACGACGTGATCGGCCGCGCCAAGGAAGCGCAGGGCCAGAAGCGTCGGTCCGTCCTGGTCCTGCTCCAGCGTGGCGCCGATCGCCGCTATCTGACCATCCCCTTCAAGGGATGAGCCACCGCCGCGCCGGGAGATCCGTTCCCGGCGCCGGCGGCAGCGGGTGACGCCGTCATAGGGATGAAGCCGCAGACCCGCAGGCGCGACGACGCGCGCGCGGGTTGCGGCTGGAAAGGTTCGTCATGCGTTTTGCGGCCGCGCTTGCGCTGTTTGCCGCCCTTGCCCTTGCGCCGCTCAGCGCGCAGGCAGGCTCTCTCTCCGTCGACAAGGTGACGATGGTCGCCCCGGGCGGCACCGGCACCACCACCGAGACCGTGGCCAAGCTGATCGCACCGGGCATGTCGCGCGTGCTCGGCGTGCCGGTCACCGTCGAGCCGATGGATGCCGTCGACGCGCTGCGCCGGCTGGAGAAGGGGCCGGGCGACGGTTCGCTGGTCGCGGTGGCCGATCCGCTGACCCTGGCGCTCTATTGGGAGGGCGAGGCCAATAACGGCCGCAACCACCCGCTGCTGACCTCGATCGCCAAGATCACCGACGGACTCTCCTACGCGCTGGTCGTGCCCGACGCCTCGCCGATCAAGGATTGGCCGGCCTTCGCCTCGGCCGCCCGGCTCGGCCAGCTCCGCCTCGCGCATTTCGGCTACGGCACCACCTTCGGCATCGCCGTGACGATGATGGAGCAGGTGCTGGGCGTCCGCTTCGTCGACGTGCCGGCGACCAACACCGCCGACCTGCTGGCCGCCACCAGCGGCGGCAAGGCCGAGGCGGCCCTCGTCACCTCCTACTCGGTCGGGCGCAACGTCTCGGGCGTGCGTCCGTTGCTGACCTTCGGCGCCGACCGCTATCCCGGCTTCGACAATGTCGCGACCTTGAACGAGGTCACCGGCGACCGCCGCTATGCCTTCACCTCGAGCCTGGCGCTGTTCGGCCCGCCCGGGATGAAGCGGGGCCCGCAGGAGGCGGTCGAGCAGGCGCTGATGAAGGTCGGCCGCGACCCGGCGATGCAGAAGGCGGCCGTGGCCGAGCATTTGCCGCTCAATGTCGGCGACGAATCGGTGCTCGACGCCACCCTCGACCGCGACCAGCGCGTCGTCGGCCGCATCGGGTATGTGCCGGGCCTGCGGTAGACTTCAGCCCGCGACGAACTCGTCCTCGCGGTAGCCCTGCAGGTACAGGAGGGCGGTGAGGTCGCAATGGTCGACGCGGATCCCGGCGGCGGCCGCGACCACCGGCTTGGCGTGGTAGGCGACGCCGAAGCCCGCGCGACCGAGCATGGCGAGATCGTTCGCGCCGTCACCGACCGCTATCGTCCCCTCGATATCGAGGCCGCGGCCGGCGGCCAGTTCCTCGAGCGAGGCCAGCTTGGCTTCGCGGCCCAGGATGGGTTCTTCCACCGTACCGGCGAGTTGGCCTTCCTCGACCACCAGCACGTTGGCGCGGTCCTCGTCGAAGCCGAGCTCCGTCCGGATGCGGCGGGTGAACCAGGTGAACCCGCCCGAGACGAGCGCGCAATAGGCGCCGTTGGCCTTCATCGTCGCCACCAGGGCGCGCGCGCCGGGCATGATGCGGATGCGGTCGGCCGATTGGGCCAGCGCGCCCTCCGACAGGCCGCGCAGCAGCGCCACGCGCTCGCGGATCGCGGCGAAGAAGTCGAGCTCGCCGTTCATCGCGGCCTTGGTGATGGCCGCGATCTGCTCGCCGATGCCGGCGATGTCGGCCAGCTCGTCCAGCATCTCGTTCTCGATGATCGTCGATTCCATGTCGGCCACGAGCAAGCCTTTGCGGCGGCCTGCCGCCGCGACAACGTTGGCGTCGATCGCCCGGCCGTCCAGCGCTGATCGCACGAGGCCCGCCACCTCCTCGGTCGTGCCGCGGTCGAAGGCCAGCTCGGCCGCACGCTCCCTTGCCAGCCAGCGCAGGTCGTTGACGCGGGCGCCGGCCCGGCCGAACGCGGCCTCGGCCGCGCGCAGATCGGCCTCGCCGAGATCGGCATGGGCTGACGTGAGGACGAGAACATGGGACATCGGCGGCTCCGGGCGTCAAAGGCGGCGGGACTGTGCCGCGCGCCGGCCGATTGCGCAAGCCGGCGTCAGCCGCTATTGGCATGAACCATGGCTGCGACAGACCTGCCCCCCGCCTTCGTCGTGATCGGACCGACCGCCTCGGGCAAGACGGCCCTGGCGATCGAACTGGCGCGGCGGCTCGGCGGCACCGTCGTCAATTTCGATTCGATGCAGGTCTATGCCGAACTGCGCATCCTCACGGCGCGACCGACGCCGGAAGAGGAAGCGATGGTGCCGCACCGCCTGTTCGGCATGATGCCGGCCGCGATCGCCTGCTCGGCTGCCTTGTACCGCGATGCCGCCCTGCCGGCATTGGACGAGATCGAGGGGCAGCGGCGCCTGCCCATCCTGGCCGGCGGCACGGGCCTCTATCTGCGCAGCCTGGTCGCGGGCATCTCGCCGGTGCCCGACGTGCCCGACGACATCCGCCAGGCGGTCCGCGACGTGACCACCCGGGAGGGGTGGGCCGCGGTGACCGTGTCGCGCACGGTGGCGCTCACCGGGATCCCAGAGTCGGTGTTCGTGGCGATGTACCCGACGCGTCACCACCTGGCGGTCTTCGTGTGGGAGGACGTGCTCGGGACCGTCGAGCGCCGGGCGCGGGCTCGTCGGGGTCTCGGGACCGAGGCCCAGGTGGTGGAGCTCGTGACGGACCTCGCCGAGTCGGCGTGCGCCCGCCGGTTGCTCGTGGCGTCGCTCCTGACGGCGCGTCTGCACGCCGCCGCGACGTCGGACGGCGGGGCGCTCGACCCGTCCTCCGAGCGC
>JAEYTW010000796.1 GCA_023433835.1 Pseudomonadota bacterium
CGGCGCTGCGCGTCCGGGGGGGGCCCGCCCCGCGCCCACACGACATAGCGCAGGCCGTTGGGCAGCCGGCCCCAGGTGATGGCCGGATCGGGCTTCAGGTCGCTCTGCTCATGGGCGAAGGGACGAGGCTCGGCCCGGACCGTGAACGGCAGGGCGACGAGCAGCAGCAGGGCGATCAGCAGACGCGGCATGAATTCCCTCGGAACAGGGGCGGGACGGCATGAATCCAGAGACGGCAGAATTGGGGCGAATCCTGGGCGAGACACGCGATCTGCTGTCACGAATTCGTGGTAGCGAGGCTCCCCCTCATCCGTTATATCGGCAGACCATGGATAAGAAGACAGCCGTCCCCTCGATCGCCCTGTCCGAAGCGCTGCACCAGAAGGCAGCCATCCTGTCGGAAGCGCTGCCCTACATGCGCCGGTTCAATGGCGAAACCTTCGTCGTCAAATACGGCGGCCATGCGATGGGCGACGACCACCTGGCGCTGCAATTCGCCCGCGACATCGTCCTTCTGAAACAGGTCGGCATCAACCCCGTGGTGGTGCATGGCGGCGGTCCGCAGATCGGCGCGATGCTGGAACGGCTGCAGATCAAGTCGGAATTCATCGACGGCCTGCGCGTTACCGACCGCCACACCGTCGATGTCGTCGAAATGGTCCTGGCCGGCTCGATCAACAAATCGCTGGTGTCGGCGATCAACAATGTCGGCGGCTCGGCCATCGGCATCTCGGGCAAGGACGGCCGGCTGATCGAGGCGCGCAAGCTGACCCGCACCAAGCGCGACCCCGATTCCAACATCGAGAAGGTGCTCGACCTCGGCTTCGTCGGCGAGCCGGCCAAGATCAATCCGGCGATCATCGAGACGCTGGAAGCCTCCGACATCATCCCGATCATCGCGCCGACCGGCATCGGCGCCGACGGCGAGACCTACAACATCAATGCCGACACCGCCGCGGGCGCCATCGCCGGCGCGCTGCGGGCGGCCAAGCTGATCGTCCTGTCCGACATCCCCGGCGTGCTCGACAAGGAGAAGAAGCTCCTCTCCGAACTGACCGAGAGCCAGATCAAGGATCTGATCGCCGACGGCACGATTTCCGGCGGCATGATCCCCAAGGTCGAGAATTGCCTGGACGCACTGGCCGCCGGCGTCGAGACCGCGACGATCCTCGACGGCCGCGTGCCTCATGCCCTGCTGCTGGAAATCTTCACCGAGCATGGCATCGGCACGATGATCAGCCGCGACCCGGCCTGACGGCCGGCCCCACGGCATCATGTCGTTGCCGGCCGCCCTGGCCCTGCATGCGGCCGGACGGCTGGCCGAAGCGGAAATCGCCTATCGCGCCATCCTGGGCGGCGATCCGGACAATGCCGGCGCCCTGCATGGCCTCGGGCTGATCGCGCAGGTCACCGGCAAGGGCGAGATCGCCGTTCGCCTGCTGGCGCTGGCCGCCGAGAAGAACCCAGGCGATCCCGCCATCGCGGCCCATCTTGGCGCGGCGCTTGAGATGCTTGGCCGGGCCGACGAGGCGGAAGCCGCGCTGGCGCGGGCGCTCGCCCTGGCGCCGGATCACGCCGAGGCCCGTTTCTGCCTGGCAAATCTGCGGCGCGACCGCCACGATGCGGCCGGTGCCGAAAGCGCCTATCGCGCGGCGCTGGCCGCCGAGCCGGCGCATCTCGGTGCCGCGGTCAATCTCGGCGGCATGCTGCGCGGCATGCACCGCCTGGACGAAGCCGCCGCCTGGGTCGCCCGCGCGCTGGTCCAGCAACCCGGCAATCCCCAGCTTCATACCAATCTGGCCAATGCGCGCCATCATCAGCGTCGCTTCGCCGAGGCCCGCGCGGCCTTCGCTGAGGCCCTGGCCCGCGCGCCCGACGACGCGGCAATCCATTACAACCACGCCCACACGCTGCTGGCCCACGACGACTTCGCCGCTGGTTTCCGGGCCTATGAATGGCGCTGGCAAACGCGCGAGTTCGATCTTCTGCGCCGTCCGCTGGCCTTGCCGCGCTGGGATGGCCGGGGGGCCGCCGGTCGGCGCATCCTGGTCCATGCCGAACAGGGCTTCGGCGACGCCATCCAGTTCTGCCGCTACGTCCCGCTGGTGGCGCGGAGCGGCCTGCGGGTGGTGTTCGAAGTGCCGGCGCCGCTGGTCCGGCTGATGGCCGGCCTGCCGGGGATCGAGCAGGTGGTCGCCCGCACCGATACCGTGCCGGACGCCGATTGCGAATGCCCGCTGCTCAGCCTGTCGCTGGCGCTCGGCCGTACGGCCGACATGCAGACCGGGGCCATCCCGTATCTGGTGCCGCCGCCCGAGCTTGCCCGCCTGTGGGCCGGTCGCCTCGCCGGGCTCCGCGGTCTCAAGGTCGGCCTGTGCTGGGCCGGCAATGCCTTTCCCGATCCGACGCGCACGATCCCGTCGGCCGCGCTCGCGACCCTCGGCGGCCTGGCCGGCGTTACCTTCGTCAGCCTGCAGAAGGACGGCGCGGCGGCGCCGGCCGGACTCGACATGATCGACCTGACCGCGGACATCGCCGATTTCGCCGACACGGCGGCGTTGATGGCCGCCCTCGACCTGGTGATTTCGATCGACAGCGCCCCCGTCCATCTCGCCGGAGCGTTGGGCCGGCCGACCTGGCTGCTGAACCGGCGGGCGGTGGACTGGCGCTGGCGCGACGGCGAAACCGGCGCCCCATGGTACCCGGCGATACGTCAGTTCCGCCAACCGGACTGGGGCGACTGGGACAGCGTGCTGGGCGCCGTCCGCGACGAGCTCGCCGCCCTGGCGGGCTGAACGGTCAGAGCGCGTTCATCTTCGCCAGCAGGTCCTCGACCTCCGGCGGGGGCGGCGGTTCCGGCGGCGCCGGTTCGGCGCCGACCGCGTTGATCCGCGCCATCAGCTCGTCGAGGCGGCGTGCGCCGTCGTCGTCGAGCGAGGGGGCTGGCGGCGCTTCGGTCATCGTCGCGCCCGAGACCGCGTTGATGCGGGCGAGCAGCGCGTCGATCTGCTGGGCGGTGGCGCGGTCGACACCGCTCTTGCGCGCCAGCTGGGCCAGGGCGTCGCCGCGGCCCCCGGCCTGGTCGTCGCCCGGGCCGGCACCAAGGCAGCGGCCGATGGCCGCCGACAGCTGGTCCAGCATCACCGGCTTGGCGACGAAGTCGTTCATGCCGGCGGCGATGTATTCGTCGCGGCTTTCCGACGAGGCGGCCGCAGTCAGCGCGATGATCGGGATGCGCGCCACCGGCCCGGCCAGCTGGCGGATGGCGCGGGTCGCGCCGATGCCGTCCATTTCGGGCATCTGCACGTCCATCAGCACGAGATCGTAGGGCACGCTGGTCACCGCATCGACCGCCTCGACGCCGTTCGCCACGATATCGGCGCGATAGCCGAGCCGGCCGACCATGCCCGAGATCACCATCTGGTTGATCGGGTTGTCCTCGGCGATCAGCAGGCGCAGGGCCGACACCGGCAGCGTCCGCAGCGGCCCCGCCGCGGGGGGGGGCGCCGCCCCCCCCCCCCCCCCCGCGGTGGGGGG
>JAEYTW010000813.1 GCA_023433835.1 Pseudomonadota bacterium
ACCTCTCGGTCGGCACCTCGACCTTCGGCCGCGACCTGGCCGAGCCGAGCACCGCCTACGCCAACCTGCTGCGCCTGGTCAAATCGACCAACCTGCCCATCGTCGCCCGCGTCAACGGCGTCTGCATGGCCGGCGGCATGGGGCTGCTCGCCATGTGCGACATGGCGGTGGCGGCCGATCATGCGATCTTCGGCCTGCCCGAGGTCAAGATCGGCGTCTTCCCGATGCAGGTGCTGTCGGTGCTGCAGGACCTCGTCGCGCCACGCGTGCTGAACGAGCTTTGCATCACCGGCGAGCCGATCAACGCCGCCGAGGCGCGCGAGGTCGGGCTGGTCAACCACGTGGTGCCGGGCGACGAGCTCGACGCCAAGGTCGCCTGGCTGATCGGCCGCATCACCGACAAGTCGCCGACCGCGATCCGGCGCGGCAAATACGCGATGCGCGCGGTACGCTCGATGACCTTCGACCAGGCGATCGCCTTCACCGAGGGCCAGATCGCGCTGATGGCGCAGACCGAGGATGCGCGCGAGGGCGTGGCCGCCTTCAACGAGAAGCGCAAGCCCAGCTGGACCGGGCGCTGAGGAGAACATCATGAGCGAGAAGATCGTCAGGATCGGTGGCGCCTCCGGCTTCTGGGGCGACAGCGCGGTGGCCGGGCCGCAGCTGGTGCGGCGGGCCGAGGTCGACTACCTCGTCTACGACTACCTGGCCGAAGTGACCATGTCGCTGCTGGTCAAGGCCCGGGCCAAGGATGCCAATCTGGGCTATGCCACCGATTTCGTCGGCACGGCGATGAAGTCGATCCTGCGCGACGTCGCCAGGAAGGGCATCAAGGTCGTCACCAATGCCGGCGGCGTCAACCCGCTGGCCTGCGGCGCCGCGTTGCGCGCGCTGTGCGCCGAGATGGGCGTCGACCTCAAGGTGGCCGTCGTCACCGGCGACGACGTGTCGCCGCTGATGCCGGCCTTGCGAGAGCGGGGCGTGGCCGAGATGTTTTCCGGCATCGCGCTGCCCGAAAAGCTTGCCAGCGCCAACGCCTATCTCGGCGCCGTGCCGATCGCGGCCGCGCTGGCGCAGGGAGCCGACATCGTCATCACCGGCCGCTGCGTCGACAGCGCGCTGGCGCTGGGGCCGCTGATGCATGAATTCGGCTGGGCGGCCGACGACTACGATCGGCTGGCCGCCGGCAGCCTGGTCGGCCATATCCTCGAATGCGGCGCGCAAGGCTCGGGCGGCCTGCATACCGACTGGGAAGCGGTCGAACGCTGGGAGGACATCGGCTATCCGATCGCCGAATGCCGGCCTGACGGCAGCTTCGTCATCACCAAGCCCGAAGGCACCGGCGGCCTGGTCGTGCCGGCGGTAGTGGCCGAGCAGATGCTCTACGAGGTCGGCGATCCCTCGACCTACATCCTGCCCGACGTCATCGCCGACTTCACCGCCGTGACCATCACCCGGGACGGCCCGCACCGGGTCGAGGTGCGCGGCACCCGCGGCAGGGCCCCGACCGGTACCTACAAGGTCTCGGCGACCTACATGGACGGCTGGCGCTGCTTCGGCATGCTGACCGTCGTCGGCATCGATGCCGCCCGCAAGGCCGAGCGCACGGCCGAGGCGATCCTGGCCCGCACCCGCGGCATCTTCCGCCACCTCAATCTCGGCGACTACCGCGCCACCGACATCGAGATCCTGGGGGCCGAGGCCGGCTACGGCCCGCACAGCCGCGCCCGCGGCGCCCGCGAGGTGGTGATGAAGCTCGGCGTCGAGCATGAGAACCCGACGGCCCTGGGCATCTTCGCCCGCGAGATCGCGCCGGCCGGCACCTCGTGGTCGCCGGGCACGACGGGGGTGGCGGGGGGCCGGCCCAAGCCGGTGCCGATCGTGCGGCTGTTCTCGTTCCTGCTCGACAAATCGGCACTGCCCGCGCCCGTCGTGCATCTCGGCGAGGCCGAGACGCCGGTCGCCCTGCCCGCCCCGGGCAAGGCGTCGGCCCACGCCGCACCGGTGCCGGTCGCCCCCAAGGCAGCGGAAGGCCCGACGGTCGAGGTACCGCTGATCCGGCTGGCCTGGGCCCGTTCGGGCGACAAGGGCGACAGCGCCAATGTCGGCATCATCGCCCGCGATCCGGCCTATCTGCCGCTGCTGCGCGCCGCGCTGACGCCGGAGACGGTCGGCGCCTATTTCGCCCATCTGGTCAAAGGCCCGGTCGAGCGCTTCGACGTGCCGGGCATCTCGGCCTTGAACTTCCTGCTGCGCGAGGCGCTGGGCGGCGGCGGCATGGCCAGCTTGCGCAATGACCCGCTGGCCAAGAGCTTCGCCCAGATGGCGCTGGACATGCCGATCGCCGTGCCGGTGTCCTGGGGCCTGCAGCCGTGAGCGCCCCTCCGGCGGAGGCATCGCCATGCGCCTGATCGAGGCCGAGGGCAAGGCGCTGCTGGCCGAGGCCGGAATGGCGGTGCCGCCGGGGCGGCTGTACCGGCCGGGCGAGGACGTCGAGGCGGCAGGCGGCCCGGTCGCCGTCAAGGCGCAGCTGCTGGCGGG
>JAEYTW010000725.1 GCA_023433835.1 Pseudomonadota bacterium
GCGCTGGTCAGCGCGCCACTTCGCGTTGCCAGCGCCGGGTCCACGCGGCCGAATTCCTGGCGACAACCTCGGGATCGACGAACCATGCCTTCTGCAGGCTCTCGCCGTTCGGCACGATCCTGGCGACCTTCTCCGACAGCGTCACCTTGGTATTGACCGCCCCGATATAGGCGCGTTCCGAGAAGCAGCCCTGCCCGTCAGCCGACAGGATCTGGTCGAGGAATTGCAAGGCAAGGGCCCCGCGCGGCGTGCCCTTCGGGATGATCACGGCCGGCAGGATGCCGACGGCGCCTTCCTTCGGATAGGCCACGGCGAGCGACAGGCCCTTGTCCATCGCCACGCCCGCCCGGTCCGGGTACCAGGGCGCGATCGCGATCTCCTCGCGCTCGAACAGCGACAGCAGCTGGTCGGCCTGGGTGTAGAGCACGACGGAACCCTTGGCGATCGGCTTGATCGCCTCGATCCCCGGGTCGACGTTCTCCAGCGTGCCGCCCTTGATCCGGTTGAGGGCCAGGAAATAATGCAGCCCCGACGTCCCGGTGATGTCGCCGATCGCATATTTGCCGGCATAGGCCGGATCGGCGATATCGAGCCACGAAGTCGGCGGCGTCTTCACCAGCTTGGGATTGTAGACCAGGGCCGTCGCGCTGACCATGGCGACGACATAGGCGTCGTCCTTGCCCCAGGCGCTGGGAATGATGTCCGCCGCATTCCTGAGCTTGGTACGGTCGATGGCTTCGGCCAGCTTCTCGCCGTGGATCTGGGCGGCCAGCGAATTGTCGATATAGACGATATCCATGTCCGGCTTGCCGCCGGTGGCCCTGATCGCGGCGGCGAACTGCGACGAATTGCCGAGCTTGAGCGAGACGGTCGCCCCGGTCGCCTTTTCGAAGGCGGCGACATGGCAGGCCTTCACGTTGTCGGCAAACGAGCCGCCGAAAGCGCCGACGACGAGTTCCTCGGCCCGGGCGCCGGTGGCAATGCCCGACCCCACGAGGGCGATGGCGGTCGCATAACGAAGCATCTGTCGCATGGTGGCTGGCTCCCGTCCCAGTTTGTGTCCCCGCCCCGCCCGCTTTCCGGGTTGCGGCGGGGCAGCATGGCACGTGGCTATTTGTCTTTCAAGAAAGATACTGAAAAGATATTATCGCGGGAACGGCGCCGGGGGTTGCTGCCTTGCGCAGACCGTGGCGCCATGGAACAAGGCTCGCCAGGAGGTAACGGCATGCGCGACGACGCGGCGCGGAAGACGCCCTACGAGACGCCGGCGACGCTGTGGCAGAACGACCGCGTCGGGGCCGGCATGCAGCGATGGGCGCGCGAATTCCCCGACATCGACTGTTCGGGAAAGGCGATCGTCGGCCGCCTGCTGCACCTCAATGAAGTGTTTCTGCAGGCGATCGACCGCACGCTGGCCCGCCATCGGCTGAAATATCCCGCGTTCGCCGTGCTGGCGACGCTGCGGGTGCAGGGTGCGCCCTACCGGATGTCGCCGAAAGCGCTGCTCGATACGCTGATCCTCACCTCCGGCGGCCTGTCGAACCTGCTGAGACGGCTGGAGAAGGCCGGCTATATCAGGCGGATGGCCGACGAGACCGATGGGCGCGGCGTCATCGTCGAGCTGACCGAACAGGGCTGCCGCCGGGTCGAACCGGCAATGCGCGACCATGCCGAAACCGAGCGGATGCTGGTGGCGATGCTGTCGCCGGCCGAACAGGCGACGGCGGCCGAGGCACTCGGCCGGATGATGCGGGGCCGCGCGTAACGCGGCCGGTTTGCGGCGAGCAAGACCCTGGCCGGCGCCGGCGATCGCCTGTATACGGCCTCAGCGGCTGCAAGCGGGGATCTGCGGGATGAACGGGAAGTCGGACGGGATGGCGGCAAACCAGATGTGGGGCGGGCGTTTCACCCGCGGCCCGGCCGAGGTGATGGCGCGCATCAACCCCTCGATCGGCTTCGACAAGCGGCTCTACCGCCAGGACATCGCCGCCTCGACCGCCCATGCCCGCATGCTCGCCCGCCAGGGCATCATCCCCCAGGCCGACGCCGCGGCGATCGTCGACGGCCTTGCCCGCATCGAGCGCGAGATCGACGAGGGCAGCTTTGCCTTCCGCGAGGATCTCGAGGACATCCACATGAATGTCGAGGCCCGGCTGAAGGAGCTGATCGGCGAACCCGCCGGCCGGCTGCATACCGCGCGCAGCCGCAACGACCAGGCGGTGACCGACGTGCGGCTATGGATGCGCGACGCGGTCGACCAGCGCCTCGATCCCGCGATGGCCGCACTGCAGGCCGTGCTGATGGACCGCGCCGAGGAACATGCCGGAACCGTGATGCCCGGCTTCACCCATCTGCAGGTGGCCCAGCCGGTGACGCTCGGCCACCATCTTATGGCCTATGTCGAGATGTTCGGCCGCGATCGCGAGCGGCTGGCGGGCGCGCGCGAGCGCATCAACCGCAATCCGCTGGGTTCGGCCGCGCTGGCCGGCACCGCCTTCCCGATCGACCGCGACTACACCTCGGCCGAGCTGGGCTTTTCCGGCCCGACGGCCAATTCGATGGATTCGGTGGCGGCGCGCGACCATATCGCCGAGTTGCTGTTCGTCTGCTCGATGGCCGCCGTCCATCTGTCGCGGCTGGCCGAGGATCTCACCTTGTGGTGCTCGGACGGTTTCCGCTTCGTCAGCCTGTCGGACGCCTTCACCACCGGCTCGTCGATCATGCCGCAGAAGCGCAACCCCGACGCGGCCGAACTGGTGCGCGGCAAGGCCGGCCGGGTGATCGGTTCGCTGACCGCGCTGCTCGTCACCATGAAGGGCCTGCCGATGACCTTCATGAAGGATATGCAGGAAGACAAGGAAGGCATGTTCGACGCGGTCGACACCGTCGCGCTGTGCGCCGAGGCGACGGCCGGGATGATCGCCGACATGACGGTGCGCGAAGCCGAAATGCGCGCCTTCCTGACGCGCGGCTTCGCCACCGCGACCGATCTTGCCGACTGGCTGGTGCGCGCGGCCGGCGTGCCCTTCCGCGACGCCCACCACGTCACCGCCCGCATCGTCGCCCGCGCCGAGGCAGACGGCGTGACGCTCGACCGGCTCGACCCCGCCGCGATGCGCGAGATCGACCCGCGGATCGGCGACGACGTGACGTCGGTTCTGTCGGTCGATCGCTCGGTCGCCAGCCGCCGCAGCCACGGCGGCACCGCCCCGGAAACCGTGCGCGACGCGATCCGCGCCGCGCGGAAACGGTGGGGATGAACGATCAGGCCAGGTCTGTCAGGGCGAAATCACGGCCTTTATAAAGAAGCGGCGCGCCAAGCGCCTTCGCGCAGGCATAGGCGAAGCAATCGCCGAAATTGAGTTCCGCGGCATGCCCGACTGCCTTGCCGTAGGTCGCACTGGCATCGAGAGCTCCCCGGCCTATTTCCGGCGAGATCGCCACTTCCTCCGCGCCGATATCCTCGATGAAGACATCGACGACATCCCGGGCTTGCCGCAGGAGATCGGGCGACGGCGTCCCGCCTGCCTTCTGCCTGGCCAACGCCGTCGCAGCTTCGAATTTCACCAGCGGCGAGACGAAGAATGGGCGGCGGACAGCGGCCATCCGCTTCTCGAGCTCCTCATGGCCGGGTTCACGGCCGAGAATGGCGACGATCACGGAGGCGTCGACGAACATCAGCGCTGGCCCCACATCTCGTCGGTGAAAGCCTTCATGTCGAAATCCGGGTCGCCCGCCCCCATCGCATCGGCCAGGGCCTTGGACCTGGCAAGCCGCTCGGCAAGCGGCATCATCCGCCGCGCTTCGTCCAGCTGGGCCTGCAAGGCACGGCGAACCGCCTCCGTCTTGGTCTTGGCGTTCGTCAGCTTGCGGACCTCCTCGGCCAACGCATCGACTTCCGGATCGCGGATGAAAAGAGCCATATAGATATCTCCAAGAAATATCTGGATATCATATTGAAGATATACGCGAATGGCGAATAAACGATATCGCTCACCGCCGCGAGATCGGCGCAACGGGCCACGCGCGCGGCCGACAGAATGTCGCATTTGTCATAGTGCTGATGGGCCGGCCGGCGCAGATTGGATGGGGGCTTCCCCGTCCATGCCAATAAAAGGTCGCAAGCCATGGCTGAATTTCCGCAGAAGGCAAAGGTCGTCATCGTCGGGTTGGGCGGGATCGTCGGCGCCTCGATCGTGCATCACCTGGTAGAGCGCGGCTGGGACGACATCGTCGGCATCGACAAGTCAGCCATCCCCACCGACATCGGCTCGACCGGCCATGCCTCGGACTTCTGCTATGCGACCAGCCACGACTTCCTGTCCTGCTGGACCACGCTGTACTCGGTCGATTTCTACGAGAAGATGGGCCACTACGTCCGTATCGGCGGGCTGGAGGTGGCGCGCGTCGGCGACGATGCGCGGATGGAGGAAATCCGCCGCAAGGTGACTTCCGGAAAGGCCTTCGGCACCCGCGCCCGGCTGATCGACCCGCCCGAGATCAAGGAGAAATTCCCTCTCATCGAGGAAAGCCTGGTCCAGGGCGGCCTGTGGGATCCCGATGCCGGCCTCGTCGTGCCGCGCTCGCAGACCGTCGCCGGCAAGCTGGTCGACCAGGCCGAGCGCCAAGGCAAGCTGAAGGTCTTCGCCAACACGCCCGCCAAGTCGCTGGTCGTCGAGAACGGCCGCATCAAGGGCGTCGTCACCCATCGCGGCACCATCGAGGCCGATTACGTCATCGTCTGCGCCGGCCTCTGGGGCCGGCTGATCGCCGACATGGTCGGCGAAGACCTGCCGGTCATGCCGATCGACCATCCGCTGACCTTCTTCGGGCCCTATAACGAATTCGCCGGGACGGGCAAGGAGATCGGCTGGCCGCTCCTTCGCGACCAGGGCAACTCCGCCTACATGCGCGACACCGGCGACCCCCGGACGGCCGAGGGCGGCCAGATCGAATGGGGCTATTACGAGGAAACCAATCCGCGCCTGGTCCATCCGCGCGATCTCCTCGAAAAGGAACAGGCCCGCCTGTCGCCGTCGCAGCGCGACCTCGACATGGAGCAGATCATGGCGCCGCTGGAGCGCGCCATGGAACTGACCCCGATCCTGGGCGAGCTCGGCTACAACGAAAGCCATTCGTTCAACGGCCTCCTGCAGGTCACGACCGACGGCGGCCCGTCGATGGGCGAGAGCCAGAAGGTGCGCGGCCTGTGGTACGCGGTCGGCATCTGGGTCAAGGACGGCCCCGGCATGGGCAAGCTGATCGCCGACTGGATGACCGACGGCCGCACCGCGATCGACCATCACCAGATCGACTATGCCCGCTTCTACCCGCACCAGACCCGGGAACAGTTCATCTGGGACCGCTGCACCGAGACGGCGATGAAGGTCTACAACCCCGCCGTCCATCCGCGCGAGCCGTTCTCGAAGGGCCGCAACGTGCGCCGCTCGCCGTTCTGGGAGCGCGAGAAGGAGCTGGGCGGCTATTTCATGGAACTGGGCGGCTGGGAGCGTGCCCACGGCTACGCCGCCAACGAACAACTGCTGGAGAAATACGCCGACCGCGTGCCGGTACGCGAGAACGAGTGGGACAACCGCCATTTCTGGCGCGTCTCGAACGCCGAGCAGCTGGCGATGTCCGATGATTGCGGCATCATCAACCTGTCGCATTTCGCCATGTACGACATCGAAGGGCCCGACCACGTCGCCCTGATGGAATATCTGGCGGCGGCCAAGATCGGCGGCGACGGTAACGTCGGCAAGGGCATCTATACCCACTTCCTTGACGAGGAAGGCATGGTGCGGGCCGACTTCACCGTGTTCCGCTTCGCCGACCGCTGCCGCATGATCGACGGCGCCGATGCCGGCCCGCGCGACTACCACTACATGCGTCGGGTGGCGCAGGACCGCGGCCTGAACGTCACCATCACCGACGTCACCGAGAAATACGTCACCGTCGGCATCTGGGGCCCCAATGCCCGCGTCAACCTGCAGAAGGTGGTCGAGAACCCCGAGGGCCTGACGCCGGAGAATTTCCCCTTCGCCGCGATCAAGCCGATCCGCATCGCCGGCAAGGATGTCACCGCCTTCCGCATCTCCTATGTCGGCGAGCAGGGCTGGGAGCTGCACATGGCCTATGAAGACGGCCTGGCCGTGTGGGACGCGCTGCGCTCGACCGGCGTGATCGCCGTCGGCGTCGAGACCTACGCCAACAGCCGCCGCCTGGAAAAGAGCCTGCGGCTGCAGAATGCCGACCTGCTGACCGAGTACAACCTGCTCGAGGCCGATCTCGCCCGCCCCAAGGTCAAGGCCGACGATTTCTGCGGCAAGGCCCGGCACGTCGAATACCGCGAGCGCGCCCACCAGCCGGCGATGCTGTGCACGCTGGTGATGACCGACAACGTCGACGCCAAGGGCGTCAGGCGCTACCCCGTCGGCATCCTGCCGGTACAGGATCCGGCCACCGGGGAAACCCTGGTCGACGAACTCGGCCGGCGGTCCTACACCACCTCGATCGCCTTCGGGCCCTCGATCGGCAAGAACATCGCGCTGGCCTACCTGCCCTGGGCGCAGGCCAAGGTCGGCAACACGTTCAATGTCGAGTATTTCGGCGAGACCTATCCGGTCGAGGTCGCGGGTGTCGGCTACAAGCCGCTCTACGATCCGGAGAACCTGAAGCCGCGTACCTGATACCCGCCGCCGC
>JAEYTW010000107.1 GCA_023433835.1 Pseudomonadota bacterium
GCGCGGCGCCGGGCAGCAGCCGCGCCTCGATCCGCTTCAGGGCTTCACCCGCGGGCAGCCGCTGCTCGCCGAGGATCGCGGCGACCGGCAGCTTGCCCGCCCCCCAGACATTGTCGGCGAGCCCCACCACCAGCGACACCCGGCGCCGCGCCGCATTGGCCGACAGCCAGTAGTCGACATCCTCCGGATGGCCGGTCGGCGGCCCCCAGCCGAACAGCCGCTGGCCGGAGCCGTCGAGCTCGCCGAGCAGGCCCTCGGTGACGCCGAGCTCGATGCCCGCAGCCCGCACGAAGCTCGCCGCCAGTTCCAGCGGGCGCTTCACCTTGCGCCCGAAGCTGGGTGCGAATTCCGGGGCCAGGGCGATCGCGCGCACCGTGCGGAAGATCTGGTCGGGGGCGTCGATGCCGGCCGTCCAGGTCTTGACGGCACGGTCGAGCAGGGCCGGCGGCACCGGCGCGCCGACCAGCCGCTCGGCCAGCCGGGTGCAGACATGGCGGGCGGTGGCCGGGTGATGGGCCAGCCGGTCCAGCACGCGGCGGCCGTCGCCCTGCGGCGCGGCATAAGGATCGAATTCCTCGGCCAGCACCCGCTTCTGGTAATTGTCGTGCCAGGCGGCGACATAGGTGAAGCGGCCCGTGGTGGCCAGCCGGTCGCGCCCGGCGATGACGGCGCCGTCGCCGATGCTCCAGCCGGTGAAGGCGCGTGCCGCCTCGTAGACATCCTCGTCGATATAGCCGCGCGGATTGCCCTGCCTGGCGCCGGGTACGTCGCGCCAGCGCAGATGCTCGGCCGCCAGATAGGCATCGCGGCCCATGGTGTGCAGTTCGAACAGTTCGCGGGCGAAATTCTCGTTGGGCGCGCCGGCCCGGCTCGACCGGTTGTTCAGATAGACCAGCATCGCCGGGCTGGAGGCGACCGCTTCGAGCAGCGCGCGGAAATTGCCCAGCGCCTGCGGCCGCACCGCCTCACGGTCATGCGGGGGCAGCAGCACGCCGACGGCCCGCTCGCCGGCGCCGTTGACGTTGAAATGGTTATGCCAGAAATCGACCATCACCTCGCGCAGCTGCCAGCGGCTGGCGGCGGCGCGCGCCAGCGTTGCCGCGGCGGTTTCCTGGCGCGGCCGGTTGCGCTCGGGGTCGGCATAGGGCTGCTGCTTGTCGTTGAGCGGCCACAGCCGGTCGGGCTCGGCCTCCATCAGGCCGAGCGGCCGGGCCTCGTCGACGGCGGGCCAAAGCTGGTGATCGGCGTCGGCGGGATAGCGGATGCGCAGGCGGACGCGGGCGAGTGCCGCGTGGCCCGTCGCGTCGGCCGCCTCGTCGGGTCTTGCCTGGACGTCCAGCCAATGGCCGAGGCCGTCTCGTCTGACCGCGGCCAGGGTTTCCGGATCGGGCCCGAAGGCCAGTTTGGTCAGCGCAATGCGCGCCGCGTCGTCGGACAGCATGGATGATCTCTCCCGCGCCGAAACCGTGCGGGGAAGATCATGCAGCGCAAAATGGCGCGAATGAGGCGGGGGCCTTACCGGCGCGGCTTCAGGCCGTGCAGCACCAGCTTGACATAGGTCTCGGCCAGGCTGTCGTCGACGGGCCTGAGCTTGCCGCCGGCCATGGCATGCCGCGTGATCAGGTAGTGGCGCGCGCCCATCAGCATCGCGGCCACCGCCTCCAGTTCGCTCTCGGCGAAATCGCGCACCTCGTCATGGGCGAGGCTGCGTTTCAGCGAGCGGACATAGCGCTGGGTCATCGCCTGGAGATGCAGGGCATAGGCCTTGGGCGCATAGAGCTCGGCCTCGGTCGTCACCCGCCACAGATGAGGGTGCGCGACCAGGTAGTCGATCATCGCGTGGAAGCCGCGCCGTTCCAGTTCGTCCAGGCTGCCGGCGGCCTGGATCGCCTCGCTGATTGCGTCGAGCATGTCGGCGCCGATGACCGGCAGCAGGATGTCGAACAGGTCCTGCTGCGACTTGAAATGCAGGTAGAAGGCGCCGTGGGCGACCCCGGCCTTTTCGGTGATGCGGGCGATCGAGGCGCCGGCATAGCCGTGCCGGCCGACAACGCGGCCGGCGGCCTCGAGCAGGCGGCGCCGGGTTTCCTCGTTCTTCTGCTGCTGCGCCGCCGACGGCGTGCGGCGCCGCCGCGGCGGCTTGGTCACGGCCGTTACGGCGGTGGCCGGCGCGCTGGCGCCCCGACTGATTGTCATTGCCGGTATCCGGGTCCCTGCTAGTGGCGGGAGCGGTGTTCGCTGATAAAACGCCGGCCGTCAAGGGCCATCGCGCACCGGAAAGTCCCGGACCGCGGCGACGGTATCCGCCGCGGTCGGGGCCAGCCACGACAGGCCTGGGTAGAATGCCAGCAGGATGCCGATATGCCCGATATCGTCATAGGCATGGTATGCCACCGGTCGGTCCAGCTCCCGCAGGCGCTGGGCCAGCGCTTCCGAGTTGCGCGGCAGGACCAGGGTGTCGTCGCGGCCATGCAGCAGCACGGTCGGCGGCGACCGGGCGTCGGCGACGGTGATCGCCCGGGCCTCGTCGGGATCCTTCAGCCCGGTGAACACGTCACGCGTGCCTTCGTGCTCGAAGGGGTCGAAGGCATAGGGACCGGCGATGCCGATCAGCCCGGCCGGCCTGATATCCGGCGGCAGATAGCGATGGTCCAGCGCGACCAGCGCGGCCATCTGCGCCCCGGCCGAATGGCCGGCGACGACGATCCGGCGCGGATCGCCGCCATAGCGGGCGATGTTGCGCGCGGTCCAGACGGTGGCGGCGGCGGCATCGTCGACGAAGGCCGGGAACCGGATCTGAGGGTAGAGGCGATAGTCGGGGATGACGGCGACGATGCCGGCCTGGGCCAGCTTCGCGCCGACGAAGCGGTAGTCGCGCCGGTCGCCGCTCTGCCAGCTGCCGCCGTAGATGAAGACGACGACCGGCAGGTCATGCGCGGCCGCCGGGGCGTAGACGTCGAGGCGCTGGCGCGGATCCGCGCCATAGGCGATGTCGCGGCCGACGATCGGATCGTCGCGCACCAGCATCGTGTTCAGCACGGCCAGCGGCGAGCAGGCCTGCAGCAGGGTCAAGAGCCGGAAGGCCAGTGCCAGGCGCCGGATCATGCCACGGGTTACGAGGCGCCGCGTTCGCCGGATCAGCCGCGCGTCAATCCCTGACCGTAGATGCCCAGCACGGTATCGATCAGCGCGTCCAGCGCCGGCGGCTGCGTCAGATCGTCGGTCAGCTGGCGGTCGGCCAGGAGATGGGCCAGGCCGTGGACCAGCGCCCAGGCACCGATGGTGGCGGCCCGCGTGTCGCCCCCGCCGCGGCGCGCCGCGATCGCCTGTTCCAGCACGCCCAGCGCGCGGCCGCCGGCCTCGCGCAGTTCGGGGTACTGATCCTTCCGGATCTCCGGCCCGAACATCAGCAGGTACAGCGCCGGGCGGGCGAGGGCGAAGGCGACATAGGCCCGGCCGAGCGCCTGGCCGCCGGCCGCGCCCGTCGCCGCCGCGGTCAGCGCGGCACCCAGCTCCCTGAACCCCGCCGTCGCGATGGCGGCAAGCAGGGCTTCGCGGTTGGCGAAGTGGCGATAGGGCGCGTTGTGCGAGACGCCCGCCCGCCGCGCCACCTCGCGCAGCGAGACGCCGGCCTCGCCCTGGGTTTCCAGCAATTCCAGCCCGGCGCGGACCAGCGCATTGTGCAGGTCGCCATGGTGATAGGACGGAGACTCGTTCGATGTTGACATCGCCCACATCTAATGTTGATGTTGTCCACATTGCAGCGCCGGATGGCCGGGCGCAAGGGAGATGACCAGCATGGACCAGACCATCGCCACCCATCCCTATCTGCAGGGCAACTACGCGCCGGTGCCCGAGACCGGCGAGATCGAACTGACGGTGACCGGCGACATGCCGCATGATCTGGCCGGCAGCCTCTATCGCAACGGCCCCAACCCGCAGTTCGCGCCGCGCGACGCCAATTACCACTGGTTCCTGGGCGACGGCATGGTCCATGGCTTTCACATCGAAGGCGGCCGGGTGCGCTATCTCAACCGCTGGGTGCGTACGCCGCGCTGGAATGCCGAGCATGAGGCCGGCCGGCCGCTCTACGGCGCCTGGGGCAATCCGGCGACGACCGATCCGTCGGTGGCGGGCATAGACGGCGGCGTCGCCAATACCGCCGTCGTCTGGCATGCCGGCCGGCTGCTGGCGCTGGAGGAGGGGCACAGGCCCTTCGCGCTCGATCCCGCGACGCTCGAGCCCCGCGGTTATCTCGACTATGCCGACCGGTTCACCGCCCATCCCAAGATCGATCCCGAAACCGGCGAGATGATATTCTTCGCCTATTCGAACACCGGCCCGCTGTCGCCCGGCATGGCTTACGGCGTCGTCGATGCCACGGGGCGGGTGATGCGCTACGATCGGTTCCAGGCGCCTTATTGCAGCATGGTCCACGACTTCATGGTGACGCGCAGCCACGTCATGTTTCCGATCCTGCCCCTGACCGGCAGCATGGCGCGGGCGACCGGCGGCAAGCCGGCCTATGCCTGGGAGCCGGAACAGGGCGGCCGCATCGGGTTGATGCGGCGCGATGCCGAAATCTCGGCAATCCGCTGGTTCACCGTCGATCCCTGCTACGTCTTCCATGTGATGAATGCCTGGGACGAGGGGCCGACGGTCGTGGCCGACGTCATGCGCTACGATGCCGCGCCGCTGTTCCCGCTGCCCGACGGACGGCCGGGCCAGGCCGCGGGCGCGCGCCTGGTGCGCTGGACCTTCGACCTGGCGGGCGGAACCGACGCGGTGCGTGAAACCCCGCTCGACGACATGGCCGGGGAATTCCCGCGGATCGACGACCGCTTCGCCGGGCTCGGCAACCGGCACGGCTTCTTCGCCTGCGACAGCCAGGACCGCACCGCCAGGCCCTATGACGGGCTGTCGCATATCGATCATGCGACGCGGCGCACCGTCCGGCATATCCTGCCGGCCGGGGATGCGATCTCCGAGCCGGTTTTCGTGCCGCGGACGGCGGATGCCGCCGAGGGCGACGGCTGGCTGCTCGCGGTCGCCTATCGTGGGGCGGAAAACCGGTCGGACCTGCTGATCTACGATGCCCTTGATATCGTAGCGGGACCGGTGGCAACCGCGACGCTGCCGGTTCGTGTACCCTTCGGATTCCACGGCACCTGGCGACCGGCCGCCTGAGAGGACCCCTCGGATGATCACCGTCCACCATCTGAACAATTCCCGCTCGCAGCGGATCCTGTGGCTGCTGGAAGAACTCGGCCTGCCCTACGAGGTCGTGCGCTACGCCCGCGATCCCGCGACGATGCGGGCGCCCGAGGCCCTGCGCCGGATCCATCCGCTGGGCAAGTCGCCGGTCATCACCGACCAGGGGCAGACGGTGGCCGAATCGGGCGCGATCATCGAGTACCTGCTGGAAACCCATGGCCAGGGCCGGTTGATCCCGCCGGCCGGCACGGCGGACCGCCAGCGCTATCGCTACTGGCTGCATTACGCCGAAGGCTCGGCGATGCCGCTGCTGTTGCTCAAGCTCGTCTTCATGCGCATGGCCCAGGCGCCGATGCCGTTCTTTGCCAGGCCGATCGCGCGGGCGATCTCCAGGAAGGGGCAGGAGACGATGGTCGACCCGCAGCTCAAGACCCACATGGAGTACTGGGAGGCCGAGCTCGGCCGCTCGGCGTGGTTCGCCGGGACCGAGATGACCGGGGCCGATATCCAGATGTCGTTCCCGCTGGAGGCGGCGATGGCCCGGGCGGGTGTCGGCGACTACCCGAAGATCAAGGCTTTCCTTGATCGCATCCATGCCCGCCCGGCGTACCAGCGGGCATTGCAGGCCGGCGGGCCTTACGAACTGCTGAAGTAGGTCCGGCGTCCTAGAATGCCGTCGATCATACTAAGGCATGGGCGCGCCGCCTGGCCGGCGCTAGTATGCTTGCCGGATCAGGTCCCATGAACAGGAGCACCCCATGCCAGTCGATGCGAAGTACAAGACCACGGCCACCGCCCCCGGCGGCCGCCGTGACGGGAAGACCGCCCTGGCCGATGGTTCGATGGCGCTGCAGCTCGTCGTGCCCAAGGAACTGGGCGGCCCGGGCGGCGAGGGCGCCAACCCGGAGAAGCTGTTTGCGCTGGGTTATTCCGCCTGCTTCCTCGGCGCCATGCGCGTCGCCTCCGGCCAGACCAAGATCAAGGTGCCCGACGGCTCGACGGTGACCGCGACCATCGGCATCGGCCCGCGCTCGGAAGGCGGGTTCGGCATCACCGCCGCGCTCGACGTCTATCTGCCCGGCCTGCCGGAGGACGAGGCCCGCAAGCTGGTCGACACCACCCACGGCATCTGCCCCTATTCCAACGCGATCAAGGCCAGCGTCGACGTCAAGACCACGACGCGCGGCTGAACGACGGTATCCGGGCGCCGGGCCCCGATCGGGCCCGGCGTCTGGGTGTATGCCGATTTCTTGGATCATCCACGCATAAGAAACGCAGAGAATGCCAAGGAGAAACTCGCGATGAGCAGCGAAGGCAAGTGCCCGGTGGACCATGGCCGCGTCGAGGGCAACGCGGTGCTGTTCGAGATGACCAACCGGCTATGGTGGCCGGCCCAGCTCGATCTCTCGGTGCTGCACCAGAACCCGCCGGCCGGCAACCCGATGCCCGACGGTTTCGACTATGCCGCGGCGTTCAAAAGCCTCGATCTCAAGGCGGTCAAGCAGGACATCGTCGCGCTGATGACGACGTCGCAGGCGTGGTGGCCGGCCGATTTCGGCCATTACGGCCCGTTCTTCATCCGCATGGCCTGGCACAGCGCCGGCACCTATCGCGTGGGCGACGGCCGCGGCGGCGCGGGCTACGGCACCCAGCGCTTCGCCCCGCTCAATTCCTGGCCGGACAATGCCAATCTCGACAAGGCGCGGCGCCTACTCTGGCCGGTCAAGCAGAAATACGGCCGCAAGCTGTCCTGGGCCGACCTCCTGATCCTCGCCGGCAATTGCGCGCTGGAATCGATGGGCTTCCAGACCGCGGGCTTCGGCGGCGGCCGTACCGATGTGTGGGAGCCGCAGAACGATATCTTCTGGGGCCCGGAACGCGAGTGGCTGGGCGACAAGCGCTACAGCGGCGACCGCGACCTGGCCAACCCGCTCGCCGCCGTGCAAATGGGCCTGATCTACGTCAACCCGGAAGGCCCCAACGGCGAACCCGACCCGCTGAAATCTGCCCGCGATATCCGAGAGACCTTCGCCCGCATGGCGATGGACGACGAGGAGACCGTGGCGCTGATCGCCGGCGGCCACACCTTCGGCAAGACCCATGGCGCCGCCGACCCGTCGAAATATGTCGGCCCCGAACCGGAAGGCGCCGGCATCGAGGAGCAGGGGCTGGGCTGGACCAATTCGTACGGTTCGGGCCGCGGCACCGACACGATCACCTCGGGCCTCGAGGTGACCTGGAGCCAGAAGCCGACGCAATGGTCCAACCACTTCTTCGACAATCTGTTCAAGTACGACTGGGAGCTGACGAAGAGCCCGGCCGGCGCGCATCAATGGCGGCCGAAGAATTTCGATCCGGCCGACGGCGTGCCCGACGCCCATGATCCCGCCAAGCGCCATCCGCCGATGATGCTGACCTCGGATCTCGCCCTGCGCATCGATCCGGCCTACGAGAAGATCTCCCGCCGTTTCCACGAGAACCCCGACCAGTTCGCCAGGGCCTTCGCCGAAGCCTGGTACAAGCTGACCCATCGCGACATGGGCCCGCATGTCCGCCTGCTGGGGCCGGAAGTGCCGGCCGAGGCGCGGCTGTGGCAGGATCCGGTGCCGGCACCCGATCACCCGCCGATCGACGAAGCCGATATCGCCGCGCTGAAGACCCAGATCCTGGCCTCGGGCCTTTCGATCTCGCGCCTGGTGGCAACGGCCTGGGCTTCGGCATCAAGCTTCCGCGGCTCCGACAAGCGCGGCGGGGCCAACGGCGCGCGCATCCGGCTGGCCCCGGCCAAGGATTGGGCGGTGAACGAACCGGCCGAGCTTGCCCGCGCGCTCGCCGCGCTTGAGGGTATTCAGAAGGCTTTCCCCAAGAAAGTCTCGCTCGCCGATCTGGTCGTGCTGGGCGGCTGCGCGGGCGTCGAGGCGGCGGCCAGGAAGGCCGGCCACGACATCAAGGTGCCGTTCACCCCGGGCCGGACCGATGCCGCGCAGGAGGAGACGGATCCGCATTCCTACGCGGTGCTGGAGCCCAGGATCGACGGCTTCCGCAACTTCGTCGGCATCGAGCAGAAGTACCTCCCCGAGGAGATGCTGGTCGATCGCGCCAACCTGCTGACGCTCACGGCGCCGGAAATGACGGTGCTGATCGGCGGCCTGCGGGTGCTGGGCGTCAATGTCGGCGGCGCGAAGCACGGCGTGTTCACCGATCGGCCGGAAACCCTGACCAACGACTTCTTCGTCAACCTGCTGGCTTCCGGCACCCAGGTGACATGGACGGCCAGGGACGGCGACGTCTTCGTGGCGACCGACAAGGCGACCGGCGCGGAGAAGTGGACGGCCACGCGGGTCGACCTGATCTTCGGCTCGAACTCGCAATTGCGCGCGCTGGCCGAGGCCTATGCGACCGACGATGCCGGCGGCCTGTTCGTCGATGCCTTCGTCAAGGCCTGGAACAAGGTGATGAACCTCGACCGGTTCGACGTCGGCTGATAGTGGGCGGAGCGGTTAATATAGGCTCATAAACCTACGATCGTCATCCCGGCCTTCGCCCATGGGAGCTGACTTTAGGCCTGGATGGCGACTTGAAATCCAATCGTCGCCCCGGGCTTGATCCGGGGCCCAGGGAAAACGCCGTGCCGCTTGCGGCATCCTTGCCCTGGATCTCCGCTTTCGAGCCTGTAACCAGATCAGGATTTTGGCCGCTGATCCGGTAGTAGCCGGGTTTTTCGGGTGTATTTTGGTTGGCAAGGAGCCGTCGGCCGTTCCGACGGCTCTTTCACCTTGCCTGAGACAGTCATAAAGCCCTCCCCGGGCGCAGTGAGGAGGTTTCAGGCGGCAGTCGGTTCTGCCTTCGCTTCGCTCTCCGCAATCAGCCGATAGGCGCGCCACAGATTATGGGCGATGGCGTGGATGAGGGCGACGGCGCGCACCTTTTCGATGCCGCGGACCAGCAGCCTGGCCAATCCCCTGTTTTTCATGTGGGCATGGACGCGCTCGATATGCTTCCGGCGCCCGTAGATCTCCTTGGCCTCATCGGTCTTCATCCGGGCACGCCAATCCTGGAGCGGCTGGGCCTCCTTGGCTCTCTTCGCTTCACGTTTGCGCAGGCTCTCCGGGGTAATGTCTTCCCTGTCCTCCGGCAGTGGCCGGAAGATCACCATGCCCGGGTAAATTTCGGCGAAGTTCTCAATGTCGCCCTGGGTAATGCTGCGCGTATCGCCCAGCAGCCGGCCTGGCGCCTGCCCGCAACGGTTTTTGATCTGCTCGATCAGGCCTTGCGCCAAGCCGGTGTCGTTGCGCCGGTCGGTTGGCTCTACTGTGAGAACGAAGCCGTTCTCGGCTACGACCTGGAGATTCCAGGCCGGGCAGGTCGCTCCCGTCGCCAGCCGCATCGATCGGGCCTGCGGATCGGTCGTGGAGACGCTGGGAGCCCGCTTCTCAGCCTCTGCCTTGGCATGGGTCTTTGCCCGATGCTTCTTCTCTTCTTCCAACTTGTCCAGCTGGGCCTTGGCCTCCGTGATCCGCCGCGCCTGCTCTGCCGCCGCATCCTGCGCCCGCTGCCGATGCCGACGCTCACCCGCAGACGCGTCTCCATCCAGCTCCTGCTTCAACGCCTCGATCCGCTCGGCGACCCGCGCCTCGATCTTCTCCAGCCGCGACCGCCCCGACATCGAACCGGGGCTCGCCGCCGCGCGCAGCTTCGTCCCGTCGATCGCCACTTCCTCCAGCGTCACAAGCCCGGTGGCCATCAGCACCGTCAGGCTCCGGGTCAGAACCTTGTCCAGCTTCTCCACGTGCTGACGCCGGAACTCGCTCAGCAGGTTATGGTTGACCGGCGCCCCGCCCCGCAGCCAGCGGTAAGCCGTATGATCCTGGCTCAGACGATCAATCGCCCGCGCAGAACCAACCCCGTCCAGCGTCGCATAAAGCCACAGCCCCAGCAGAACCTTCGGGTCCGTCGCCGCTTGCCCGGCACGACCCTCTCGCGACTTAACCGCCGCATAGAATTCGCTCAGATCCAGCGTCTCGACGAAGCGCCACACGATCCGAGCCCGGTGGTCCGACGAAAGCTGACTGTCAAGGTCGACAAGGTCCCAACGCGGCTGACCTCGATCCGCTCCGACAACCCGCGCTCCACCCGTCATCTCAACCTCCTGTGCTCAACACCAAGTGAATCACACCAGGGCGAGTTGGGGAATCGGTGACACGCTCGAAAGCGGGAATCCAGGGTAAGCGCGGCGCCGCCTGCGACGTCCTTGCTCTGGATTCCGGGTCTGCGCTTCGCTCCGCCCGGAATGACGGAAATTTGCGGGCGATCAGCCGTGGCGGGCGACGAAATCCCTGAGCTTGTCGAGCAGGGCGCCCGGCACCGGGTCCTGCCCGCCGATGATCAGGTTCAGCTTCACCCGGTCCAGTCCGACATGCATCGCCAGCTTGGTCGCATCGTAACCGGCCCGCAGACGGGCCTGGTTGATGACCTGATTGGCTTCCGGGGCCAGATAGGTCCGGCCGTGGGCGACTTTGAGCGGCAAATTTGCAGCCATGTGAATTCTACACCTGGAGCTGGTCGGGTGGCGTTATGTCGGTGAATCGGGACGCGTCGATTAACGCTTCCTTAACCATCACAGCATGCCTGAAACCGCTTTCCCTGGCAATCACAAAGCTCGCTTTTTAGCTTAAATCGCTGAATGGGTTATAAAATAGTCATATTTCACATATTAAACACAAAAAAAGAGTTATTTATATTTACAATCACAATTGTGTTGTTAAAGTCATTGAGTGCGAAACCGGAATGTGAAATAGTCCTTCACACAGTCAGACCCTTTTCCCGGGTCGCAGAAGGACCGCCTGCCATGGATCAGTTCCCGGTTTTCCTCGCGCTCAAGGGCCGCTCGGCCCTCGTCGTCGGTGGCGGTGAACTCGCCGCGCGCAAGGCCCGCCTGCTGGCGGCCGCCGGTGCCCGTGTCACCATCCTCAGCCCGGCCGTCACTGCCGAAGTCCGCGCCTTGCTGGGCGAAGGCGCAGTCCAGCATGCGGCCCGCGCCTTCGCCCCGGCCGACATCGCCGGCCACGCCCTGGTCTTCGCCGCCTCTGGCGACCGGGCGCAGGACCTCGCCGTCGGTGCGGCGGCCGATGCGGCCAACGTTCCGTTCAACGTCGTCGACGATGCCGTCAATTCCTCTTTCCTGATGCCGGCGATCATCGATCGCGGCCAGATCGTCGTGGCCATCGGCACGGGTGGCGCGGCGCCGGTCCTGGCCCGCCGCGTGCGAGACGCGGTCGAAGCCGTGCTGCCCGCCCGGCTCGGCCGGCTGGCCGAGATCGCCGCGCGCTTCCGCGATCAGGTCAAGGCGACCGTGGCCGATGCCGTCGCCCGCCGCCGCTTCTGGGAGCGCTTCTTCGCCTCCAACCTGGCCGAGCGCGTGCTGTCGGGTGACGAGCGCGGCGTGGATGCCGAGCTCGGCGCCCTGATCCGGCGCGAAGGCCAGGCAGCGCCGGAGCGTGGGATCCTCTATATCGTCGGCGCCGGCCCGGGCGACCCCGAGCTCCTGACCCTGAAGGCCGCCCGCGTGATGGCCGAGGTCGATATCGTCTTCCACGACGAACTGGTGACGCCAGAGATCCTCGACCGCGTCCGCCGCGATGCCGAGCGGGTCAATGTCGGCAAGCGCGCCGGCGCCCACAACTTCACCCAGGACGAGATCAACGACCTCATCGTGGCCGCGACCCGCGCCGGCAAGCGCGTGCTGCGGCTGAAGGGCGGCGATCCCTTCGTGTTCGGCCGCGGCGGCGAAGAGGTCGACTATGCCGAGCGGCATGGCGTCAAGGTCGTCGTGGTGCCGGGCATCACAGCCGCGCTCGGCGCCACCGCCGCCGCCGGCATTCCGCTGACCCATCGCCGCGATGCCGGCGCCGTCACCCTGGTCACCGGCCAGGGCGCCGACGGCCTGCCGCGCATCGACTGGCAGGCGGCCGCCCGGCCTGACCAGACCGTCGTCGTCTACATGGGGGTGGCACAGGCCGGCACCATCGCCGATCGCCTGGTTGCAGAAGGCATCAACCCGGCCACTCCGGTGGCCGTGATCGAGAACGGCACCCGTCCCGACCAGCGCGTGGTCACCGGCCCGGTCGCCGAGCTTGGCCGGCTGGTCGCCGACCACCGCATCGTCGCCCCCGCGCTGCTCGTCATCGGCGAAGTCGCGCGGCGGGCCAAGGCTTCCTCTGCCCTGGCCGCCGACCTGGCCTGGCAGGCCGCGTACTGAGGAAAGAGTCGCTGTCTATGTCGCTTAAAGTCGCCACCGCCAACCGCCTGATCGACGGCCGCGTCGTCTTTCTGGGTGCCGAATCGCGCTGGCAGGAACGCATTGCCGATGCCGTCGCCGCCGAAGGCCCCGAGGCCGACGCGCTGATGAAGACGGCCGACTACCACGTCGCCACGGCGGTGGTCGTCGGCGCCTATCTGATCGACGTCACGTCCGGGGTCGAGGGGCTGGTTCCGACCGCCCTGAAGGAGCGCATCCGCGCTTTCGGCCCCACCGTTTAGTGAGACGCGAAGCCATGTATGCCTATGATAGTTTCGACCGTGATTTCGTCGCCCAGCGCGTCGACCAGTTCCGCGAACAGGTCGGCAGGCGCCTCGCCGGCGAGCTGACCGAGGACGAGTTCAAGCCGCTGCGCCTGACCAACGGCCTCTACCTGCAGCTGCATGCCTACATGCTGCGCGTGGCCGTGCCCTACGGCGTGCTGTCCTCGCGCCAGCTGCGCAAGCTTGCCCATATCGGCCGGCGCTATGATCGCGGCTATGGCCATTTCACCACCCGCCAGAACATCCAGTTCAACTGGATCAGGCTGGAGGATGCCGCCGACATCCTGGCCGAGCTGGCCGAGGTCGAGATGCATGCCCTGCAGACTTCGGGCAACTGCATCCGCAATACCACCGCCGACCAGTATTCCGGCGTCGCCGCCGACGAGATCGAGGATCCCCGGCCCTATGCCGAGCTGATCCGGCAATGGTCGTCGCTGCACCCCGAATTCACCTTCCTGCCGCGCAAGTTCAAGATCGCCATCACCGGCTCGCCCAACGACCGCGCCGCGGTCAAGGTGCATGACGTCGGCCTGCGCATGCTGAAGAACGAAACCGGCGAGATCGGCTTCGAAGTCATCGTCGGCGGTGGCCTCGGCCGCACCCCGATGATCGGCAAGGTGATCCGCGAGTTTCTTCCTAAGGAACACCTGCTCAGCTATCTCGAAGCGGTGATGCGGGTCTACAACCAGGCCGGCCGCCGCGACAATCTCTACAAGGCGCGAATCAAGATCCTGGTCCATGAGATCGGTGCCGAGGAGATGACGCGCCGCGTCGAGGCCGAATGGGCCCTGATCCGCGACGGCGTGCTGAAGGTGCCTGCCGAGACCATCGCCGATCTCAAGTCATTCTTCACTTTGCCCGACTACGCTCCCGCCAAGGATCGCCCGGCGGCACTGTCGCAGGCGATCTACGAGGACAAGGATTTCGCCCGCTGGCACCAGGCCCAGGTCGCGCGCCATCGCGAACCGGGTTATGCCATCGTCAACATCTCGCTGAAGCCGGCCGGCGGCATTCCGGGCGACGTGACATCGGACCAGATCGACGCCATCGCCGACCTGGCCGAGAAGTACTCGCTGGCCGAGCTGCGCGTCACCCATGCCCAGAACCTGGTGTTCCCGCATGTGCGCCAGGATGCGCTGCCCGAACTGTGGGCCGCGCTGAAGGACCTGGGGCTTGCCACCCCCAATCTCGACCAGATCGGCGACATCATCGCCTGCCCGGGCCTCGACTATTGCGCGCTGGCCAATGCCCGCTCGATCCCGGTCGCCCAGCAGGTGTCGGCGCGCTTTGCCGATCTCGCCCGGTCGCACGATGTCGGCGAGCTGCAGATCAAGATCTCCGGCTGCATCAATGCCTGCGGCCATCATCATGTCGGCCATATCGGCATTCTCGGCGTCGACAAGAAGGGTGAGGAATTCTATCAGATCACCCTCGGCGGTTCCGCCGCGCTCGATGCCTCGGTCGGCCAGATCATCGGCCCGGCGGTGGCCGCGGACGAAGTCGCCGATGCGGTCGAGACCCTGGTCGAGACCTATGTCGGCCTGCGCCAGCCCGGCGAACGTTTCCTCGATACCTATCGCCGCGTCGGCGCCACCCCGTTCAAGGAGACCCTCTATGCCGCTCATTGATACCAGCGGCGAGGCGGTTGCCGATACCTGGCGCACGCTCGCCGACGACGAGGCGGTGCCCGGCGACGACAGCGCGATCGTGGTTTCCTACGACCGGTGGTTTGCCGAGCAGGCAACGCTGGAGCGCCGCAACGCGCCGCTCGGCCTGGCGATCGCCAACACCCAGGCGGTCGAGAAACTGAACGGCGACGTCAACCGCTTCGGCCTGATCGCGCTGAACTTCCCCAAGTTCTCGGACGGCCGGGCCTACAGCCAGGCTCGCCTGCTGCGCGAGCGGCTAGGCTATCGCGGTACGCTGCGGGCCACCGGCAACGTGCTGCTCGACCAGCTGATGTTCATGCTGCGCTCAGGCTTCGATCAGTTCGATACGGCCAAGCCGGTGTCGGCGGAAGCCTTCCGCCGTAATGTCGGGCGGTTCACGGCGTTCTACCAGCCGGCCGCCGATGGGGTCGAGCCGGTATTCCGCCGGCGGCTGCACGCGGCGGGGTAAGCGGCCATGCTCGACGCCCCGTCCCGCGAAGTCCTCCTGTCCCGGCGCCTCGGCGGCCTGTCGACCGAGGACATGCTGGCCGAGGCGATCCGGCATGAATTCCCCGGCCGCATCGCGGTGGTCTCGTCCTTCGGGGCCGATTCCGCCGTGCTGCTGCACCTGGTCGCCGGCATCGACCCGGCGACCCCGGTGCTGTTCCTCGATACCGACAAGCTGTTCGGCGAAACCCGCCGCTATCGCGATCGCCTGGTCGCGCGCCTCCGCCTGACCGACGTGCGCACGATCGGCCCCGATCCGGTCGCCGTGGCCCAGCGCGACCCCGAGGGCATCCTGTGGGCGCGCGACCCCGACGCCTGCTGCGCGTTGCGCAAGGTCGAGCCGCTGGCCCGCGCGCTCGAACCCTTCGATGCCTGGATCAACGGCCGCAAGCGGCATCAGAGCGCCAGTCGCGCCGAGCTCGACCTGGTCGAGGCGGCCGACGGCCGGGTCAAGCTCAACCCGCTGGCCGACTGGGACCGTGCCATGCTGGCCGACTATTTCACCCGCCACGACCTGCCGCCGCATCCGCTGATCGAGGACGGCTATCGCTCGATCGGCTGCATGCCCTGTTCGGACCGCGTCGCCGACGGCGAGGACGACCGCGCCGGCCGATGGCGCGGCTCGGCCAAGATCGAATGCGGCATTCACCTCGCCCCCGGCCGCCCCGCTCAACACGCCTGACCCCTGCCTTCACCCGATGGACCAGACCATGAACGATCTCGACTGGCTCGAGGCGCAGAGCATCCATATCCTGCGCGAAGCCTATGCCCGCATCCGCCCGATCGCGATGCTGTGGTCGCTCGGCAAGGATTCCAACGTGATGATCTGGCTGGCGCGGAAGGCATTCCTGGGCCGCATCCCGTTTCCCGTCGCCCATCTCGATACCGGTCTTGAATTCCCCGAGACCTATGCCTTCCGCGACCGCTACGTCCGCGAATGGGGCCTCGACCTGATCGCCGATCCCTGCCCGCCGATCGAGGCGACCGACCCGACCCTGCCGGCCAATGCGCGCCTGGCGGCGCGCAAGACGCTCGGCCTGTCGCAGGCGATCGAGCGCTACGGCCTCAACGGCCTGATCGCCGGCATCCGCCGCGACGAGCAGGCGACGCGGGCCAAGGAGCGGGTGTTCAGCCCGCGCCGCATGGACGGCCAGTGGGATTTCCGCGACCAGCCGCCGGAATTCTGGGACCAGTACAACGCCGATTTCCCGCCGGGCACCCATGTCCGCATCCATCCGCTGCTGGCCTGGACCGAGGTCGACATCTGGCGCTACATCCAGCGCGAATCGATCCCGGTGGTGCCGCTCTACTTCGCCAGGGAAGGCAAGCGCTACCGCTCGCTCGGCGAGATCGGCATCACCATGCCGATCGATTCGGATGCCGCCGACATCCCGTCGATCATCGCCGAGCTGCGCGCGACCCGCGCGCCGGAGCGGGCCGGGCGGGTGATGGATCATGATTCGGAAGACGCCTTCGAGCGGCTGCGCGTCGGGGGGTATCTGTGATGACCGTTCAACTCGACCGCGCGGCCCTCGGCCAGGATGCCCGCGCCTTTCCGATCGTCGTGGTCGGCCATGTCGATCACGGCAAGTCGACGCTGGTCGGCCGCCTGCTGCACGACACCGACAGCCTGCCGCCGGAAAAGGTCGCGCAGCTCAAGGAAGTCTCGGCCAAGCGCGGCCTCGACATTGAATGGTCGTTCCTGCTCGATGCGCTGCAGCTGGAGCGCGACCAGGGCATCACCGTCGACACGACGCAGATCTGGTTCAGTTCCGCTGCCCGCCGCTACGTCATCATCGACGCGCCGGGGCACAAGGAATTCCTCAAGAACATGGTGACCGGGGCGGCCCAGGCCCATGCGGCCGTGCTGGTGGTCGACGCCGCGCAGGGGTTGGCCGAGCAGACCCGCCGCCATGCCTATCTCTTGAAGCTGCTGGGTCTGTCCCAGGTCGTCGTCGCCGTCAACAAGATCGACCTGATCGGCCATGACGCCGCGCGCTTCGCCGCCGTCGCCGCCGACGTGCGCGGCTATCTGAACAGCCTCGACCTGCATGCCGCCGCGATCATCCCGGTCTCGGCCCGCCACGGCGACAACATCGCCACGGCCGGCACGGCGACGCCGTGGCATGAAGGCCCCACGCTGCTCGGCGCGCTCGACGCGCTGGAGCCTGCACCGGCACCGTTCGAGCAGGATCTGCGCCTGCCGGTACAGGATGTCTACCGCCAGGGCGACGAGCGCGTCATCGTCGGCCGTATCGAAAGCGGTGCTTTCCAGGTCGGCGATCGCATCACGCTCGCGCCCACGCGACAGACCGCGCGTATCAAGTCGATCGAATCCTGGCCGAACGAGGCGCCGAAGGCGGGCGCCCGGGCGGGGCAGAGCGTCGCCTTGACCCTGGACGAGGAATTGTTCGTCGAGCGTGGCATGATCGTCGCCGGCTACGATGCGGCGCCGCGCTCGGCCCGCGTGCTGGGCGTGCGTCTCTTCTGGCTCGACCGTTCGGCGCTCCAGGTCGGCGACCGCCTGCGCCTGCGCATCGGCACCGCCGAGGCCGAGGCCGCGGTCACCTCGATCGACGAAGTGCTGGACGTCGAGACGCTGGGCACCGCATCGGGCAAGGCGATCGGCCAGAACGACGTCGCCCGCGTCACCCTGACCCTGGCCAAGCCCGTGGCGCTCGACCGCTATGCGACGCTGGCCGGCACGGGGCGCGGGGTGCTGGTGCGCGACTGGCGGCTGGCCGGTGGTTTTGTCGTCGAGTCGTTGTCGACGTCGGCCGATCTCACCAGGGTCGATGCGCCGGTGACCCCGGCCGAGCGGGCCCAGCGCAACGGCCATCGCGGCGGGGTGATCTGGATGACCGGCCTGTCCGGCTCGGGCAAGTCGACCATCGCCACGGCGCTGATCCGCCGCCTGACCGATCGCGGGGCCCAGGCCGCGCTGATCGACGGCGATACGCTGCGCCTCGGTCTCAACCGCGATCTCGGTTTTTCCGACGAGGCGCGGGCAGAGAACATCCGCCGCGCGGCCGAGGTGGCCAAAATGTTCGCCGAAACCGGCCTGATCGCCGTGGTCTCGCTGATCGCGCCGCGCGCGGCCGATCGGGCGGCGGCCCGCGCGGTGGTGGGCGAGGGCTTCCGCGAAGTCTACGTGAAGGCAGCGCTGCAGACCTGCGAGCGGCGCGATCCGAAGGGGCTCTATGCCCGGGCCCGCAAGGGCGAAATCGCCAATTTCACCGGCGTTTCCGCGCCCTACGAGGTGCCGGAGGCGGCCGATGCGGTCATCGATACCGACCGCCTGAAGTTGGAGGAGGCGGTCGACCAACTGGTCGAGGCGGTCGACGACGCGTATTATACGGCCGAGCGCGTGAGTTTCGCCGAAGGGATCTGAGAACAGCATGTCGATCGAGTTGAACGGCATTACCAAGCGTTTCGGCGACTTCGTCGCCCTTGATAATGTCGACCTGACCGTGCGGTCGGGCGAATTGCTGGCGCTGCTCGGGCCTTCGGGTTCGGGCAAGACGACGCTGCTGCGGATCATCGCGGGCCTCGATTGGCCCGACAAGGGCACGGTTTCGTTCGACGGCGAGGATGCGCTCGAGCAGCATCCGCGTCAGCGGCGCGTCGGCTTCGTGTTCCAGCATTACGCCCTGTTCCGCCACATGACGGTGTTCGACAACGTCGCGTTCGGCCTGACGGTCAAGCCGCGCGCCGAACGGCCGTCGAAGTCGGTGATCAAGGAAAAGGTCGACCGGCTGCTCAAGCTCGTCCAGATCGACTGGCTGGCCGATCGCTATCCGGCCCAGCTGTCGGGCGGCCAGCGCCAGCGGGTCGCGCTGGCCCGCGCGCTCGCCATCGAGCCCAAGGTGCTGCTGCTCGACGAACCGTTCGGCGCGCTCGATGCCCAGGTTCGCAAGGAATTGCGCCGCTGGCTGCGCCGGCTGCACGAGGAAATCCACGTCACCTCGGTCTTCGTCACCCACGACCAGGAAGAGGCGCTCGAGGTCGCCGACCGCGTCGTCGTCATGGGCAAGGGCCGCATCGAGCAGATCGGCTCGCCCGAGGATGTCTACGAACGCCCGGCCAATCCGTTCGTCTATGAATTCCTGGGCAACGTCAACCGGCTGTCGGTGACGATGCAGGGCGGGCGCCTGTCGGCCGGCGGCGTCTGGCTCGACGGTGTCGAGGCGCCGCCCGCCGGCGCCGCGCATGCCTATCTGCGGCCCCACGAGATCATCGCCGAGCCCGATGCGCAGGGCACCGCCCTGGTGCGCTTCGTCGCGCTCACCGGCCCCAGCGTGCGGCTGGAGATCGAGACCGTGCGCGACGCCCCGCTGATCGAGGTCGAGATGCCGAAGTCGGTCTATGTCGAGCGCGGGCTCAAGCCCGGCATGCGCGTCACCCTGCGCTCCAGCGGCGGTCAGGTGCTGTCGGGGGCCTGAGCAGACCCAAGGGTTGCGCCGGCTGCCGATTTATTTAATATCTAAAATAAATCGGCAGACCGGGGGACACCATGCTGAACCGTCGCGCTTTCGCTGCAGGCCTGGGCGCCGGTGCGGCCCTGGGCTTGCTTTCCCCCGCCGCACGGGCCCAGCAGATGGTATTCCTAGGCTACACCCAGGACGAACTCGACAAGGCTTACGACCAGCGGGTCTGGGCGCCGGATGCCCAGGCGATCATCGAGCGCTACGCCCGTGACAGCGCCGCGGTGCGCACCAGGATGCCGCCGCGGACCGAACGCTACGGCGCCGGTGAGGCCGAGACGCTCGACATCTTCGCCCCGCCGTCGGCCGCGAAGGCACCGGTCATGGTGTTCATCCACGGCGGCGCCTGGCGTGCCCTGACCAAGGAGGATGCCAGCGCCCCGGCACCGACCTTCGTCGACGCCGGCTGCATCTACGTCGCCTTGAACTTCGCCAACATCCCCGCCGTGCGCCTGCCCGACATGGCTGAGCAGTGCCGGCGGGCGCTGGTCTGGGTTCATCGCAACATCGCCCGTTTCGGCGGCGATCCGGACCGCATCCATGTCAGCGGCCATTCCTCGGGCGGCCATCTCTGCGGCGTCATGCTGACCACCGACTGGCAGCGCTACGATGCGCCGGCGACGCTGATCCGGGGCGGTGCCGCGTTGAGCGGCATGTACGAGCTTTACCCCGTCCTGCTGTCGGCGCGCAGCGCCTATGTCAAAGTCTCGGCCGACGAAGCCGCGGATCTGAGCGCGATGCGGCATCTCGGCCGGCTGTCCTGCCCCGTGATCGTTGCCTGGGGCGATCGCGAAAGCCCGGAATTCCAGCGCCAGGGCGCGGAGTTCGCCACGGCGCTGGCC
>JAEYTW010000160.1 GCA_023433835.1 Pseudomonadota bacterium
GCGCGGCGCCGCGCACCGCCTCGAACGCGGCGTCGCGATAGAGACGCCGCACCGCCTCGTCGGGCAGGGTCGCCAGCAGCGCATGGCCGATGGCCGAGGCATGGGCGGGCGAGCGGTCGCCGATATCGATATAGCTGACCACGCCGTGCCGCGCCGCGATGCGGGCGACGTAGAAGACGTCGCGGCCGTCGAGCACGCCGAGATGGACCGAGGCGTCGGTGGCGTCGCGCAGCCGCTCCATATAGGGCCGTGCCAGTTCGGTCAGGCCGAGCGAGCGGAGATAGGAAAAACCCAGCCCCATCACCCTGACGCCCGGCCGGTAGTTCGGTACGGCGTCGATGCGTTCGAGATAGCCGCGCCGCTCCATCGTGTGGGCCAGGCGGAAGGCGACGCCGCGCGACAATCCCATGCGCCGCGCGATCTCGGCCAGCGGCAGCGCGATGCGCGCGTCGCTGAGGATTTCCAGCATCTGCAAGCCCCGATCGAGCGCCGCGGCCACGTACTGGTCGGCCGCTTCCTTCTTCTCCATCCCGTCCTCCCCGCGACTGGGAACGCTGGGTTGCAGATCGCTGAATGACCAATCGTCATTGACAGGCTGGCCGCCGCAAACCCATAATATTTTGCAACACCGTTTCAGTTTTTATAAATTATCGTGTTTTGTCAATGAAATAACGAAACAACAGCAGAGGGGGCTGGACGTTGGAGTACCTGCGCAATGCCTGGTATGCCGCCGGGTCGACAACGGAGATCGGACGCAAGCCGCTCCGCCGTGTCCTTCTGGGCGAGCCGGTCGTGCTGTACCGCCGGGAGGACGGCTCGCCCGTCGCGCTGGCCGATCGCTGCCCGCATCGCTTCGCGCCGCTGTCGCGCGGCAAGCTGGTGGGCGACGAACTGCAATGCGGCTATCACGGCCTGCGGTTCGATACGGCCGGTGCCTGCACCCACAACCCCCATGGCGACACCATTCCGCGCCAGGCCCGCGTCCGCAGCTATCGGCTGCTGGAACGCCACGGCTTCATCTGGATCTGGATGGGCGAGGAGGCGGAAGACCCGGAACTACTACCCGACCTGGCGCCGTTCGGACGGCATGACGGCTACGCCACGGTCGATGGGTATCTGCGCATCGCGGCCAATTACCAGTTGATCACCGACAACCTGCTCGATTTGAGCCACGTCGAATTCCTGCATGCGGCCTTCGCGGTCGAGGACGTGCTGGAAACCTCGCGCACCGAACTGGTGCGCGACGGCCGCACCATCCATTCCAACCGCTGGAAGCCCGCCTGCAAGGTCAGCCGGTTCCTGCGCATGTTCTGGGGATCGCCGTCCGAGCGTGGCGACGCGCGCGCCAACATGCGCTGGGATCCGCCGGCGATCATGTTCCTCGATGTCGGCGTCACCGAGGTCGGCGCCGCGGTGGAGGATGGGGTGACCACGCCGTTCCTGCACCTGCTGACGCCGGAGACGGCGACCTCGACCCATTATTTCTGGGCGATGATCCGCGATCGCCAGATCGACGACGCCGAGGTGGACGCACGCGTCAAGCGCATCGTCACCCAGGCCTTCGCCGAGGAGGACGAGCCGATGATCGAAGCCCAGCAGCAGCAGATCGGCGCCGATGTCGACCTGATGGACCTCGGTCCCGTGCTGCTCCAGCCCGACGCGGCGGCGGTCAATGCCCGCCGCACGCTGTCGCGGCTGATCGCCGAGGAACGGGCGGCGCCGGCGCGGCGGGCGACGTCTTGAGCGCGGCGCGGCAGATGGCTCCGATGCGCCAAGCCGACCGCCGCGAGCCCTATATCACGCTCGACGGCGTCTCCAAGGTCTTCGACACGCCCGGTGGCCGCGTCACCGCGATCGAGGCGGCCAGCCTGGAGATTGCCGCCGGCGAGACCGTCGCGCTGATCGGCCCGTCCGGCTGCGGCAAGAGCACGCTCCTGATGATGGTCGCGGGCCTGCTCAACCCGTCCGGCGGCCGGCTGACCATCGGCGGCACGCCGGTGACGGCGCCGCATCCCGATCTCGCGGTGGTCTTCCAGCGCGATCTGCTGTTCGACTGGCAGACGGTGCTGGGCAACGTGCTGTCGCCGTTCGTGCTGCGCGGCGAGGCGAAAGAGGCCTATGTCGAGCGGGCGCGACGGCTGCTCGACCATGTCGGCCTGGGCGGTTTCGAAGGGCGCCGACCCTACGAACTGTCGGGCGGCATGCGCCAGCGCGTGGCGCTCTGCCGGGCGCTGATCCAGGATCCGAGCATCCTGCTGCTCGACGAACCCTTCGCCGCGCTCGATGCGCTGACGCGCGAGCAGATGCAGCTCGACCTGCAGCGCATCGCGATGGAGACGCCGCGCACCACCATCCTCGTCACCCACGACATCGCCGAGGCGGTGTTCATGGCCGACAGCGTCGTGGTGATGACGGCGCGGCCCAGCCAGATCCGGCAGGTGATCCGCATCGATCTGCCGCGGCCGCGCACGGTGCAGACCCGCAACCACCCGGATTTCGGCCGCCATGTCGCCGAGATCCACGACCTCTTCACCCGGCTCGGGGTGCTCCATGGCTGACCTGGTGCAAGGCCGCCGCGTCTTCTGGGCGCTGGCTTCGATCGGCCTGACGCTCGCCTTGTGGGCGCTGGTCGTGGTGGCGGTGAAGCCGCCGGCCTACGTGCTGCCGGCGCCCTGGGAGGTGGTGACCCGCTTCTGGACCGATCGCGGGCTGATCGCCGGTCACGGCGTGACCACCGTCGGCGAGATCCTGGCCGGCCTGCTGCTGTCGGCCGCCATCGCCGTGCCCCTCGGCATCGTCATCGTCGCCGTGCCGGTGATCGACCGGCTGGTCTATCCGATCCTCGTCGCCTTCAATTCGATACCGAAGGTCGCGCTGGCGCCGCTGTTCGTCGTCTGGTTCGGCTACGGCCTGTTCCCCCGCGTGCTGATCACCGTCTCGATCGCCTTCTTCCCCGTCCTGGTGGCGATGGTCGGCGGCCTGAAATCGGTCGATCCCGACATCATCAGGCTGACGCGCTCGATGCGGGCGAAGCCGCTGCACGTCTTCCTGCGGGTGCGGCTGCCCAATGCGCTGCCCGCCACCTTCTCCGGCTTCAAGGTGGCGACGAGCCTGGCGGTCATCGGCGCGATCATCGGTGAGTTCGTCGCCTCCGACCGCGGTTGGGGATACCTGCTGGTGCAGGCCTCCGGCACGCTCGACACGCCCTTGATGTTTGCGATCGTGGTGCTGCTGGCACTGGTCGCGAGCCTTCTGTTCTACGGCGTCGATTTCGCCGAACGCCGGGTGATTTCCTGGCATGCCTCCCAGCGACAGCTTTGACCCCGATCTTGGCCAAGGAAAAAATGCTCATGACCCAAGCCAGTTTGCGCGTGACGGTTGCCTCCCTCCTGGTTCTCGGCCTGACCGCGGCGCCGGCCGCCGCCGCCGACAAGGTATCGTTGCGTTTCGGCTTCGTCGCGACCGGCCTCGACGCGATCTGGACCTATGGCATCGAGCGCGGCTTCTTCCGCGACGCGGGCCTGGAGGTCGAACTGCGCGAGGGCAAGGGATCGGCGGTCACCGCCCAGACGGTCGCGGCGGGTGGCGATGACTTCGGCGTCGACATCGACGGCGGCACCTTTCTCACCCTTGCCGCCAAGGGGTTACCGGCGACCGCGATCCTGTCGGTCGCCTCGAAAAGCCCGCTCGTGGTCTTCTCGCCCAAGGCCAAGCCGATCAAGACACCGGGCGAACTCGCCGGCAAAAGCATCGCCATCACCGCCGGCGACGGCCCGTCGGCCCTGCTGCCCGCGCTGCTCGAGCTGAACAAGGTCGATGCGGCGAAAGTGACCCAGGTCAACATGCAGCCGGGGCCCAAGCTGACCAGCCTGCTCTCGGGCCGGGTCGAGGGCGTCGCCACCAACGTCGTGCTGCGCCCGACCCTCGAATCCAAGGGTCAGGATGTCCATTCGCTGATGTATGCCGATTTCGGGGTGGTCACGCCCGGCCTCTATCTGATCGCGTCGAACCAGATCATCCAGTCGAAGCCCGACGTCGTGCGCCGCTTCGTCAAGGCCGCCGTCCAGTCGATGGCCGCGACCGAGAAGGAGCCCGAGGCCGCGGCGGCGAGCTTTTCCAAGCTCTATCCCCAATACAGCAAGGACATGGCGCTGAACGAGACCAGGGTCGTCATGTCCCTGTTCCGCTCGCCCGATACCGAGGGCAAGCCGCTCGGTACCGTCTCGCTCGCCGATGCCCGCACCGGCGCCGAGATCCTGCAGAAATTCGGTTCCTACCCGGCGGGCGTCGACCCCTCGGCCTTCGTCACCAACCGTTTCCAGACCGGAGAGTGAGACCTTTCCCATGTCGCTCGTTATCGAGAACCTGACGCCCGCCATCGGCTCGCTGATCTCCGGCATCGATCTCGGCCAGGCCGACGCGCTGGCCGAGCATGGGGCGGCCTTGCGCCAGGCGCTGCTCGACCGCCAGGTCATCTTCTTCCGCGATCAGGCCCTGTCGCCGGTGGCGCAGGTGCGGCTGGCCCAGGTGTTCGGCGAGATCAGGCCGTTGTCCTCGACCTTTCCCGCGCATCCCGACAGCCCCTATCTCGAAGTGCTGGAAAGCAAGGGCAAGCGGACGGGCACCGATGTCTGGCACGCCGACCTGACCTGGCAGACCAGGCCGCCGATCGCGGCCTGCCTCTATGCGGTCGACGTGCCGGCGACCGGGGGCGACACGATGTGGGCCAGCATGACCGCGGCCTATCAGGCGATCGATCCGAAGCTGCGCGACTATCTCGACGGCATGAAGGCGATCCACAACTGGGAAACGCCCGAGATCCTCGACAGCCTGAACTCGAAACCCGATGCATCGGCGCAATATGCCCGGATGCGCGAGACCTTCCCGCCGCTCGAGCATCCGGTCGTGGTGACGCATCCGGAGACGGCCAAGCGGATCCTCTACGTCAACGAGTTCTATACGAAGGAGATCGTCGGCGTGACCCGCAGCGAGAGCGATTCACTGCTGCGCTACCTGACCGGCCTCGCCCGCGTGCCGGAATGGCAGGTGCGCTTCCGCTGGCAGCCCGGCTCGGTCGCGATCTGGGACAATCGCGCCGTGCAGCATTACGCGGTCAACGACTACCACCCGACGCGGCGCCGCATGCACCGCCTGGCGATTCACTGAGGGCGGCGACGGCGGTCAGGGGGCTGCCAGCCCCTTGGCCGCCAGGATCTGCCAGGCGTCCTCGCCGGTCCGGGCGAAGTCGAACAGCCGGCAATCGTCGGCCGCGATCATGCCGGCCTCGATCATCGCGTCGAAATTGATCACCGACCGCCAGTAGGCCTCGTCCATCAGCACGGTCGGGATCGGCGGCGCCTTGCGGGTCTGGCGCAGGGTCAGCACCTCGAACAGTTCGTCCAGCGTGCCGAAGCCGCCCGGAAACACCACCAGCGCCTTGGCCCGCATCGCCAGATGCATCTTGCGCATCGCGAAGTAGTGGAAGCGGAAGGTCAGGGCCGGGGTCGTGTAGGGGTTCGGCATCTGCTCGTGCGGCAGCACGATGTTGAAGCCGATGGTGCAGGCCCCGGCCTCGAGCGCGCCGCGGTTGGCTGCTTCCATGATGCCCGGCCCGCCGCCGGTGGCGATGACGTGGTCGCGGTATTCGCCGTCGTCCAGCAAGGCACCGCCTTCCTTGGAGGCGAGATAGCCGAAGCGCCGCGCTTCCTCGTACCAGGCCGCGGCGCGCGGTCCCCCTTCGGGGC
>JAEYTW010000282.1 GCA_023433835.1 Pseudomonadota bacterium
CACTTGCACGGGGGCGGGCGCGCCCGCTACCTGGCCGGGGGCGGCCCCGAGCTGCACATCATGGACGAAGGCCTGGCGGCCAATGTCGCCGCCGGCGCACTGTTCGCCGGCCGCTTCGTCGCCATCGGCCCCTGGCATGTCGGCTTCGGCGTGGTCTCGACGCTCGCCCGCAGCGAGGCGGTCGCCCTGATGCTGGCTGCGGACCATCCGTCGACCGGCCGTACGCGGCTGCACGAAATCGTCTATCGCGCCGACATCCACGGCGACAATCTCGCCATGCACGCGGTCGAGCCGCTGATCGCGACCTTGGCGGACATGATAGACGGATCGGATACAGCAATTGACGACATCGCCCAGCATCTAGCTGCCGGTTTGCGCCGTAAGAGCGACGTAACGTAAATACCATCAGTGCGTTTATTGCACTTCGGTCGCACGCCGAATAAACTGTCAAATCTGACAGCCCTTCGGGATCGGCCATGCGACTGCTGCTTTCGGTAATCCTGCTCCTGCCCGTTGTCATTGCCCAAGCATCTGCCCAGACCAGCATGGTCAAGGTCGCTGAGCATGCCTGGACCGGCCTGACCGCGGAAGAACGGGCAACGATTCAGAAAAGTTATGTGGTGCAGATTTCGCCGTCAGGCAGCTTTGGCGTCATCATCGACAACCCCGGTATGGATGAATCTCGGCCGGGCACGACAGGAGGCGCGCAGCTTGGCGCGGCATTCGCGGATGCAGCTTATATCGATCAGGCCTTCAAACCGGGACGCAACTACTCGGCAAAAGAAAATCTCGGCTACGCCTTGCTCGGCGCGGTTATCGGCTCGGCAATGGACCAGCGCCCGACCCGGCAATACCGCTTCCGCTACGCCGTACGGTTGGGATCCGGCGAGATTCGCTACTATGACGAAGTGAAGGGCGACGCTTTTCGCCAACCTACAGGCATCTGCGTGATGGTACCGGGGCTGGGGCTGGCTGACCAAAGCTTGTGCCAGCAGGATGCAGCAACGTTGCGGGCAAAGTACTTGGGCGCGACAACCGCCCCCGCACCGGCAGTCTCGGTCGCAATTCCCGCCCTCCCCACGTCCGTCGTCGCGCCGGCGATATCAGGCGACGAACTAATCCAATGCCGCCTTGGCACCGTGCCGCCGGTGCGAACCACTGCCGAAAAATGTGCCCTGATCGGTGGAACGCGCGCCCAGTGACGATGGTCGGCTTCGCTCTGCTTAAGCGGGGCCACACAAGACAAAATTGCCCGGAGAACCCTACGCCATGAAAAAAATCCTGATCGCCGCCGCTCTCGCCGTGGCCCTGGCCGGCTGCACCCAGCAATATCATTTGGAGGGCGTAGTCTATCCGAACGCCCAGACCTTTCTGAGTGCCAATCAGACGATGCACGGGGATGGCGTCGAGATGATCTCGCCGTTACCGCAGCCGGTGACGAAGAAAAATCTGGTCATGGCAATTCCGAGCGAGCAGGCACTCTATGCACAATCGCTGGCGGAAACCCAGCGACGCGCCGGCGGTGCTGCAGTCAACGTGGAAACGGTCAAAACCATGGCCACCGCCAGCTACCTCAGCATCGCGGCCTTTGGCAAAGCCACGCAAAGACGCAACATCTATCCGAATGTGACTTTCATCGACATGGACAGCGCATCAGGCAGCATCACTGCAACAGAACAGGCAGACGCCCTTTACCTGACCAAGCAGGACGGCGGCAGCCCGCAGTGGTTCTACGTGTCGGCAAAGGGGGGCAAACAGATATTCGCCTACGATCGGTCTGCCCCCGGTGTTGCGGGCAAGCTCAAGGCATTCGCCGACGCTGTGCAGGTCCAGGCCATTCGCGAATAACGACCGGCTCGGCCTCCAGCAGCATCGCCATCTCCTGTTCGCCGAGGCGGCTGGCGTAGCGGCTGCCGGTCAGCACGAAGACGCCGCGCGACGACGCGAAGCCGACCCGGGCCCGGCCCTTGAAGCCGATCCAGGAGGTGAAACCCTTCACCCCGCCATCCGTGCTGACCACGCCGTCGGCGCGGTCATGGTACCAGCCGCAGGAGATCCAGTGGGCCGGGCTTGGGGCTGACCTCGCCGCAATGCGGCGCGTCGACGACATGGGTCTGCTGCAGCAGCAATTCGCGGCTCATCCGCCCGCCGGGCGGGCGGCCCATGCTGTATTCGAGGAATTTCAGCATGTCGCCCCCGGTCGAGACCAGCCCGTCCGAACCGTACCGGACCATTGGGCAGGGCCGGTAATGCCCGGCCTGCGGCTTCAGCGGGCCTTCAGGGCGACAGGTCAGCGGCAGGTCGACGAACATGGCGTCGTAATAGATGCCGGTCGCATACATGCGCAGCCCGGCGAGAGCGCGCTCGAAGGCATCGGATCGTACCAGCGCAGCGCCGCGATCGCGCAGAGCGACCGGCCGAGAATGGAATAGGCAAGCCTGAACGATAGGTCGCGAGATCGCGGATCGGGATCGTGGCGACCGACGGCGATATCTGCAGCGGCGGGCCGATCCACTGGTCCAGCGCGCCGCCGCCGGCCTCGGGCTGAACGACGCCGGCCACCACCACGACGTGCGGCCAGCCCTCGTGCGCAGCCTGATGGCAATGGCGGTCGATCAGTTGCCGGATCTTCTCCCCGACCGCGATCATCGCCGATCTCCTCCGGTTTCTCGATGCCGGCAGGATGGCGTGCGCCTGCCGATCACGGATCGACGGCGCGTCGATCGCGGTTGACGATCAGCCCGGGCCGCTCGGTCCCGGCGTCGCCGAAACGCACCAGCTTCATCAGATGTCTCCTTTGCTAGACGCCGAGCAGCCCGGCGATTTCGGGGCGCGCGGCGGCGAAGGCCGCGCCGTCGCCGGTCCAGGCCAACTGGCCCTTGACCATCACGCAATGGCGATCGGCCAGCCGCGCCAGCTGGTCGAGATTCTTGTCGACCACCAGGATCGCCATGCCGGTTTCGCGCAGATGGCGCAGCACCCGCCAGATCTCGGCCCGCATCAGCGGCGCCAGGCCCTCCGTCGCCTCGTCGAGGATCAGAAGGCGCGGATTGGTCATCAGCGCGCGGCCGATCGACAGCATCTGCTGCTCGCCGCCCGACAGCCGGCCGGCATAGGTCGGCGCCCGCTCGGCCAGGCGCGGGAACAGCGCCAGCACGCGATCGAGCGTCCAGGGGCCCCGGCCCCGCGCCGTCGTCGTCAGGTTCTCGCGCACGGTGAGGTCGGTAAAGACCTGGCGGCCTTCCGGCGCCAGGCCGATGCCTGCCCGGGCGATGCGGCAAGGCGCCTGGCCGCTGACCACCGCGCCGGCAAAGCGGATACGGCCCGATTGCAGCGGCAGCAGGCCGAGGATCGCCTTGATCGTCGTGGTCTTGCCCATGCCGTTGCGGCCGATCAGCGCCACGACCTCGCCTTCGGCAACGGTCAGGGACAGGCCGTGCAGCACACGCATCGCGCCATAGCCGGCGGCGACCGCATCGAGATCGAGCAGGGTCATGCCGCCTCGTCCTCCTCATTGCCGAGATAGGCGTCGCGCACGGCCGCATCGGCCCGGATCTCGGCCGGCGTGCCGGTGGCGATGACCCGGCCGGCGACCAGCACGCTGATCCGGTCGGCCAGGGCGAAGACGGCGTCCATGTCGTGTTCGACCAGCAGCATCGCGCGCCCGCCCTTCAGCGTGCCGAGCAACGCCACCAGCCGCCGCGCCTCCTCCGGCCCCATGCCGGCCAGCGGTTCGTCGAGCAGCAGCAGGCCCGGGTCCTGCGCGCAGGCCATGGCGATCTCGAGCTGGCGCTGCTCGCCATAGGCCAGCATGCCGGCGACGACCGCCTCGCGCCCGGCCAGGCCGAAGGGCCGCAGGCGATCGGCCACGCTGTCGCGCCCCCTCGTCGCCAGGCGGATATTGTCGGCCACGGTCAGGTCGCGGAAGACCGCGGTGACCTGGAACGAACGGGCCATGCCGGCCAGCACGCGGGCCCGTGGCCCCGCCTGCGTGACGTCGCGGCCGCCCAGCAGGATCCGCCCGGCATCGGGCCGCAACTGGCCGGCAAGCTGGGCGATCAGCGTGGTCTTGCCCGCCCCGTTCGGCCCGATCAGCGCGTGGACCTCGCCGGGTGCGACGGTCAGGTCGACCCGGTCGGTCGCGGTCAGGCCGCCGAAGCGCTTGACCAGGCCCGACACCGCCAGCATCGCGTTCATCGCCGCCACCCCGCCAGTTGCCGCCACAGCGGCCGGCGCAGCGCCACGGCGATGACGAAGAGGCCGAGCAATCCCTGCCAATGCACGGTGCGAGCCGAGAGGAATTCCTCCAGCAGCAGCACGGCGGCCGCGCCGATCACCGGCCCGACGACCGATGCCAGCCCGCCGACGATGACCATGATCAACAGCTCGCCCGACCGCATCCACTGCATCAGCGCCGGGCCGGCGTAATAAGCCTGCTGGGCCAGCAGCACGCCGGCGATGCCGGCCATGGCGCCGGCCAGGGTGAAGGCGCCAAGCTTGGCCAGGGCGACGCGATGGCCCAGCGCCGCCATGCGCCGTTCGTCCGACTTGATGCCCCGCAGGATCAGTCCGGCCCGGCTGGCTTTCAGCCAGGCGACGCCGACCAGCCCGAGGCCGAGCAGACCGGCGGCCAGCACGTAGAAGGCGATCGGTTCCTCGACCGACGGCAGCGGCGCATAATCGGGCCGTGCCGCCAGGCGCAGGCCGTCGTCGCCACCGACCAGCGGCAGCGATGCCGCCAGCAGGTAGACGATCTGCGCCATGGCCAGGGTGATCATGATGAACTGCGCGCCTGTCGTCCGGATCGCGACCAGGCCGACGAGCAGCGCCAGCGCCGCAGCGGCAAGGGCTGCGACTATCAGGTGCAACCAGCCCTGCGCGATGCCGGCCTGGGCCATCAGCACGGTGGCATAGGCGCCGACGCCAAGGAACATGGCGTGGCCGAGGCTGGCCAGCCCGACCAGCCCGACCAGCACATGCAGGCTGAGGGCGGCCAGCGCGAAGGCGGCGATGCGGGTGGCGATGTCGAGGGCGAAGGCGTCGGTCACGACGAGGGGCAAGACAGCGAGGCCGGCCAATGTGGCGGCGATCGCCAGCGCCGCGCCGGACGGCCGCCAGCCGGCGGCGGGTGCGGTCGAGGACAGCTGCATCGTCATCACGATGCCCGCCCGAACAGGCCGAGCGGCCGGACGGCGAGCGTCACCACCAGCAGAACGTAGATCAGCACCGAGGCGACCGCCGGCCCGGCCATGCCGGCCAGCGCCTGGGGCAGCACGGCGTCGAGCAGCGCCGGCACCAGCGTGCGGCCGAGCGTGTCGATCAGACCGACGCCCAGCGCGCAGACGAAGCTGCCGGTGATCGAGCCGACGCCGCCGACGATGATCACGACCAGCGCCAGGATCAGCATCGGCTCGCCCATGCCCGGCTCGACCGACAAGAGCGGGCTGACCAGCGCGCCGGAGAGGCCCGCCAGCAGCGCGCTGATGCCGGTGACCAGGGTGAACAGCCGGGTCACGTTGCCGCCCAGGGCTGCCAGCATGTCGGGGTTGCCGGCGCCGGCCCGCACCATCGCGCCGAAGCGGGTGCGGCGCACGACCTGGTCGAGGATGACGAAAGCCAGCGCGCCGGCGGCGATGATGACGAGGCGCAGCAGCGGGTACTGCAGCCCGGGCAGGATCTCGACGGTGCGCTGCAGGCTGGCCGGGATGGCGGTGGCCTGCGCCTCCGCCCCGAAGATCAGCCGCGCCGCCTCGTTGCCGACCAGGATCAGCCCGAAAGTCAGCAGGGCCTGGTCGAGATGGTCGGCGCGGTAGAGGGCGCGGAAGGTGGTGAACTCGAGCCCGACCCCGATGGCGAAGGCCACGGCCGCGGCAGCCGCGACGGCGAGGCCGTAGGGCCAGCCGCCGGTGGTGGCCGCCGCCGCGACATAGGCCCCGGCCATGTAGAGCGTGCCATGCGCCAGGTTGAGGAAGCGCATGATGCCGAACACCAGCGACAGGCCGGAGGCGACCAGGAACAGCATCAGCCCGGTCTGCAGCCCGTTCAGCCCCTGGGCGAGGAAGACGGTCGCGGTCATGTCACCAGCTCATCTTGCAGGATTTGCCGTAGGGGTCCTTGTGGTCGGCCAGCACCACCGCGATCTTTTCGGTCGGCTGGCCATCCTCGCCCTTGACGATCCGGCCGGCGTAGTAGGACTGGATGGGAAAATGGTTGTTGTTGAAGCGGAAGGGCCCGCGGGTGGAGGCGAAGTCCGCCCGGCGCAGCGCGGCGCGGAAGCCGTCCTTGTCCTCGAGCTTGCCGCCCGTGGCGCGCACCGCGCTGTCGATCAGCAGGATGGCATCATAGGCCTGCTGGGCGAAGGCCGAGGGCGTGCGGCCGTAGGCGGCCTTGAAACCCGCCACGAACTTTCGGTTGGCCGCATTGTCGAGCGAGGGAAACCAGTGCCCCGCCGCCTCGATGCCGTAGACCGCATCGCCGACCGCCGGCGCGGTCAATGAATCGACCGAGTTGTAATGGGTGACGACGGCACGGGACTTGTCGACATTGGCCAGCGCCAGCTGCTTGATGAAATTGATGCCGAGCGCGCCGGGCTGGAAGAAGAACAGCCCGCCGGCATCGGAGGCCGAGAACGAGGTGATGTCGACCGAGAAATCGGTGGCGTTCAGCGGCGTCAGCTGTTCCTTGATCACCTCGCCCTTGTATTCGCGCTTGAAGCCCGCGACATGGTCGAGGCCGGCCTGGACGTTGACGGCATGGATATAGGTCTTGCCGATGCCCTTGGCCGTCATGTAGGCGCCGGCCGCCTCGTCGAGCGCATCGTTCTGCCAGGAGACGACGAACAGGTTCTCGTTGCACGAGGCGCCGGCCAGCGGCGAGGGCCCGGCATTGGCCGAGATCACGAAGATGCCGCCGCGCGTCATGATCGGCGCGGCCGCCAGCAGCACGTTCGACGCGGTCGGGCCGATGACGATGTCGGGCTTGTCGCTCTTGGTGAAGCGCACCGCCGTCTGCACCGCGACGTCGGGCTTGTTCTGGTCGTCGGCGACGATCACTTCGACGGGCAGCCCGCCGATCTTGCCGCCGAGATCCTTGATGGCGAGATCGATGGTGCGCTGCTGTTCGAGGCCGATGGCGCCGATCGGACCGCTCAGCGTCGCGATCAGCCCGAGCTTGAGCTTGTCGGCGGCCTGCGCCGGGGCATTCGCCGCCAGCAGCAGGGCCAGCGCCGGGATCAGTTTTTTCATTGTTTCCTCCCTTCGGGTCTTGGTCGTCAGCGCATGAAGGTCATCAGGGCCTGGCGATGGGCGATGCGCCAGCCTTCGGCCGTGCGGCGATAGCGGTCGCGGTATTCGCCGACGATGGCCGGCCCGGCCAGCGCCAGCTTCTCGGCGGTCTCGCCGTCCCAGTCGCTACATTGGTAGAAGGCGAAGTAGCAGAGCCCCGTCGCCGTCTCCTCGTCGACCACGTCGACCGACACCGTGGTGACGTGGTGGCGCACCAGCAGGCTCGCCGGCCGCCCGGCCATGCTGGCGAGGATCGCATCCCGCCCGGCCAGCGCCTCGCCGCGGCGGTCGAACACGCCGTCCTCGGTGAACAGCGCGGCGAAATCCGCGAAACGCCGCTCGTCGACGTAGCGCGCGAAGCGATGCGACAGCGCGATGCAGGATTGCTCGATTTCGATCTCGTTCATCAGGCAACCCTCTGTTCGTCGGCCAGGCCGTGATGCAGCCCGACCGCCCGGCGCAGCGCGGCGTGGGCGTCGCCGGGCGCCCCGCGCCAGGCGACGTGATGGTCGGGACGGATCAGGGTAAAGTCGGCGGGATAGAGCTCGGCCAGGCCGGGCGCCTCCACCGCGACGACATCGAGCCGCAGGCCGAGCCCGGCGGCCTCCGCCAGCAGCGGCCCGGGATCGCCCCGGCGGCACAGCAGGGTGAAGTCGCGGCCGAAGCGATCCAGCAGGCTGTCGTCGTCGCCCAGCCACAGATGCGGGGCGCGGGCGCCCGGGCGGCTGGTCGGGACATAGCTGCCCGGCAGGTCGGGCACGGCCTCGCTGCCATCGGCGGTGACGATCGCCGATCCCTCGTAGCAGGCGCCGAGCTGGATGCCCGGGGTATCGAACTCGTCGGCCGCCACCCTGATGATATGGTCGGCCGCCTGGGCCCGGGACGCGGCGCCGGCCGCGCTGTCTTCCTCGATGTCCGGTCCGACCGGGCACTGCCCGACGGCACGCGCCAGCGACAGCGCGGCGCGGGTGTTGCGGAAGGCGATCGGGCGCCGTTCGGCCTCGTAGCTGTCGAGCAGCGCGGTGCCGCCCCAGCCTTCCACCGCGGCGGCAAGCTTCCAGCCGAGATTGGCGATATCCTCGATGCCCGTATTGACCCCGAACCCGCCGGTCGGCGTGAACAGATGGGCGGCGTCGCCGGCGATGATCAGCCGGCCGGCGCGATAGCGCTCGGCCACCAGCGCCTGGCCGGCGCGCCACGGCGCGCTCGACAGGATCTCGCAGGAAACCGGCCGGCCGACCGCACGCGCGATCACCTGGGCGGGGTCGATCGCCGCCGGATCGATCTCGGGGCCGAGCTGGACATGCAGCAGGAAGTCGTCGGGCCAGGCGATGGCCACCATCACCGCGCGGATCTCCGGCGTGATCGCCCAGTACTGCCAGGCCGGCGCAATGCCCATCGCGGCGCGCAGGCCCGGCGCCCGGAAATAGGTCGACAGCATCTGCCCGCCCATGAACGGCTGGTCGATACCGCCCTCGCCGTCGTAACGCGTGCGCATCGTGCGGCGGGTCAGGCTGCGCGCGCCGTCGCAGCCGACGACGTAGGCGGCGGCGATGCGGCGGCGGCGGCCCGTTCCCACCTCCTCGACCGTCGCGATGACGTCGCGGCCGCGTTCGTCCAGCTCGACCACGCGCCAGCCGAAGGCGACCGTCGTGCCGGGCGCGGCCCGCGCGCAATCGAGCAGCAGCGGTTCGAGATACCGTTGCGAGGCGCGGTATTGCGGCTCCGGCGTCGGCCAGCTGGCATTGCCCGCCCGCGCGGCCGCCAGCGATTCCCGCTTCGAGGGCAGCGCGAGCCGGGCGAGTTCGTAACCGGCCAGCCGGGTCACGTAGACGGAATCGGTAGGATAATCATCCGGCAGCCCGGCGGCGCGAAAGGCCCGCGCAATTCCCAGGCGGCGGTAGAATTCCATCGATCGGGCGCTGTGGGTATTGGCGCGCGGGTGGGACAGCAGACCGGCGCGCTGCTCGACCACCAGGCAGCCGATGCCGCGCCGGCCGAGATCGCAGGCCAGCGCCAGCCCGACCGGCCCGCCGCCGACGATCAGCACGGCGACATCGCCGGGCAACCCTTCTTGCGCCATTGCGCCCTCCCTGGATTTGTTGTCGCCAATTAATAAAGTAACTTTACTTTATGTCAAGCGATCCCGGTGGCGATTGACGGCATCGGCGATGGTAAAGTAGCAATACGAAGTCGCCCGCCATTCCGGTCCACAGCGCATGACGGCCAAGGTGAGACAGAAAAAATCGCTGCAGCCGGAGGAGGGTTTCTCCTGGCGCACGGAGCATATCGGCCGGCTGTTGCTGACCGCGTTCGACTACTTCGAGTACCGCCTGCTGCAGCGGATTCACGCGGCCGGGTTCACCTATATCCGCTATGTCCACTTCAACGTGCTGCGCAACCTGGCGATGGCCGGCAACAAGATCGGCGACATCGCCGAGCGCGCCGGCATCACCAAGGCCGCGATGGGGCAGATGGTGACCGACTGCATGCGGCTCGGCATCGTCGACCTGACGCCCGATCCGAACGATGCGCGCGCCAAGATCGTCACCTACACCGCCGAGGGGCGCGCGCTGCGCGGCATGCTGCACCAGGCGGTGATGGACGTGGAGGCCGAGATGCGCGCGACCGTCGGCGATGCCGACATGGAGGCGCTGCGCCGCAGCCTCGACAAGCTCTGCGCCCACGCCCCGCGCGAAGGCGACCGGCCCCGGTCGCGCCGCAAGCGCCATCTGCCCGAATAAGCCCATCGCCGCCTGCCGCCCGGTTTTTCCCGTTGCTCATTTAGTAAAGTAACATTACTTTACTCATCACAACGAATGGGAGGAAAAACCGATGACCATGTCGCCCCAGCGCCCCGCCCGCCTGCGCTTCAGCCATTTCGGCATCAGCGTGCAGGACATCGCGCGCATGGAAGCCTTCTATACCGAGGTGCTCGGCTTCACGGTCACCGACCGCGGCTCGGTGCTCGGCCTCGATCTCGTCTTCCTCAGCCGCGATCCCGGCGAGCATCACCAGATCGTGCTGGGCACCGGCCGGCCCGACGGCATTCCGCCCAACGCGCGCAACCCGATGTTTGGTGCCTGCATCAACCAGATCTCGTTCAAGGTCGAGCAGCTCGACGAACTGCGCGTGCTCAAGGGCGCCCTCGACCGCTGGGGCCTTACCGAGGTGACGCCGGGCAATCACGGCCTGGCCTGGAGCCTCTATTTCCCCGACCCCGAGGGCAACAACATCGAATGCTTCGTCGATTCGCCCTGGTACATCACCCAGCCGTTCTTCGAACCCTTCGACCTCGGCCGTACCGACCAGCAGATCCTGGCCGACACCTACGAGATGTGCCGCAACGCCGCAGGTTTCCGTTCCTACTCGGACTGGCGGGCCGAGTTCGCCTGGAAGATGTCGAGCCAGCAGGCCGGCCGCGGCGCCTGAGGTCGCTGGCCTGGATGCCATCGTCACGGCCGGGCCTGACCGGCCTCCGCTTCCGCCCGCCCGTGACGACGGCGCTGCAACGCGGTTGACAGCGCCGCCTCAACCTCTATCAATGTCGCACCGCCGGTTCCCGAAAGGGACGAGAGAGGGAACAGGGACCGTCTTCGGACGGAGGCCCTGGCTGCCCCCGCAACTGTGAGTGGCGAGCGTCGGATCACTTGTGGCCACTGGAGCAATCCGGGAAGGCCGATCCGGGGCGACGACCCACGAGCCAGGAGACCTGCCGGCGGGCAGGCGTCACTTCTCCTCGGGCGGGGTGCCTCGATGGGACGGAACTCTCCGGTGCGGTGACGCGCGCTGTGCGTGGGTTGCCGTCCGCCGGAGGTGATCGATCCCCCTCCCCGGAAGTGATCTGGCCGTCCGTTTCCGCTGTCCGCGGCGACGCGGCGCCGAATCCGGCAATCCCCACGGTCTGTCGTGTTGCTCGAGCCCGAGGGTTGCGGATGATGATATGTAACGTTATAACATTACAAAATTTCAGATCACCAGGAGGCGCCGGCGTGATCCGTCCTTCCGCGGTCTGGCCCGATGCGGCCGCCGCATTCTTTGCCGCCGGTCTCGACCGTTCCGATTACGCCGCCACGGTCGGCCGCGCCTTGCGCCGGGCGCTGGCGCCGGTCACCGCCCTGCTCGATATCGGCGCGGGCTCGGGCGTGCTCGGCCAGGCGATGCTGCAGCCGGGCAGCCGCTGGACGGCGGTCGAGCCCAGCCTGCATATGCGGGCGCGGCTGGAAAACACGGCAGGCCTCGTCCGTCCGCGGGTGATCGACGCCGGCTGGGAGGATCTGCCCGCCCTGGCGCGGCACGACGTGGTGCTCTGCGCCAACATCCCCGGCCTGACCGACCGGCCGCGGGCGCTGCTTGAGATCTGCCGGCCGCTGGCGCGCCGCGCGATCGCCTGGGTGGTGCCGGCCCAGGCCGGCCCGCGCGGTCCCTGCCTCGCCGGCCTGTTGCCGCCGCATCTGCACGGCGAGGACGAGACGCCCGGCGTCGACCTGACGCTCGCCGCGCTGGCGCCCGGCGACCGGCCTGGCCGGCGCGTCGACATCGACTGGACCTTCCGCGCGCTGTTCCCCGACCGGGCGGCGGCGCGCCGCTATTTCACCGACCATTACGGCGACCGCCTCGGCGGGGAAGCCGAACTCGACGCGGTGCTGGCACCGCAATTGAAGGCCGTGGCCGGGGGGCTGCAGGCCGAGGCGCGCAAGCGCAGCGCCATCCTGATCTGGGCCGTTCCGGGGGAGACCGACGCATGAAGACCCGCATCCTTGCCGCCTGCGCGCTCGCGCTGGCGCCGGACGTCGCCTGGGGCCAGGCCGAGCCGCAGACGCTGAACGAGATCGTCGTCACCGCCTCAGGGAGGCCCGAACCGCTGTCGCAGGTAGCCTCGACCATCCAGGTCATCACCGAGGATCGCATCCGCAATTCGTCGGCCCAGTCGGTCGCCGGCATCCTGGCCGAGAACGCGGTCGGCTTCTTCAACGAATGGTCGCCGGCCCAGACCGCCTTCAACATCCGCGGCGGCGCGACCGACGGCCAGGGTCGCGATTTCCGCAGCCAGGTGCTGGTGCTGATGAACGGCCGCCGCGCCGGCACGGCCAACCTGCAGAAGCTGTCGCCGTGGGATGTCTCCCGCATCGAGATCGTGCGCGGCCCGGCCTCGGTGGTCTATGGCAGCCAGGCGATGGGCGGCGTCATCAACATCATCACCCGCAATGGCCAGAACACCGCCGGCAGCTCGCTGATGGGCCAGGCCGGATCCTGGTCGCTGGCCCAGGCCGTCGGTTCGACCGCGGGCAAGGCCGACGGCGTCGACTGGTATGCCGGCGCCAATGACGGCCGCCGTGGCGACATCTCGTCGCCGTCGGGCAAGGAAACCAATACCGGCTGGAGCCGCCATGGCGGGCTGGCCGCGCTGGGCGTGCAGCTGGGCGAGAACAACCGCGTCGACGTCACCGCGCGCTCGGACGGCATCTACGATGCCGGCTTCCGCGGCTCGCAGTGGGACTACAACAACAAGGATACCCGCTACAACCAGTCGCTCGAAATGGTGTGGTCGGGCACCACGCCGACCGGCTGGCTCAACTGGTCGGCGCAAGCCTATGCCTTCAACGACGTCGACGATTTCCACTGGGGGTCGGAACGCCTGCGGACCGGCGCGCCTGGCTACGGCTGGGATCACAACAAGCGCAACCTGCAGGCCGTCGGCGTGCGGTTGCTGCCGGAATTCCATCCCACCCGGTCGACCGACATCCTGGTCGGCCTCGATGCCGAGCAGGCCAAGCTGCGGTCGAACCGCCTGCGCGTCCCCATGCCGGGTGCGGCCAATACCCAGGTCGCGCCCTACGACAACAATGAAAACAACGACTCGCTCGGCCTCTACGGCGAGGCGGTGCAGCGCCTGTTCGACGACAGGCTCACCTTGCGCGGCGGGTTGCGCTGGTCCTACGGCCGCCAGTCGCTGGAAGCCACGCCCTACCAGCCGCTGCTGATTTCCAATACCCAGAGCTACAACAAGGCGACCTATTCGGCCGGCGCCGCCTACCAGGCACTGTCCTGGCTGAAGCTGCGCGGCGGCATCGCCTCGGGGTTCCGCGCGCCGACCGGTGCCGAGCTCGGCTCCGACTTCACCGCCGTCGGCGGCAGCCAGACCCTCGGCAATCCGGCCCTCAAGCCGGAAAGCAACGTCCAGCAGGAAATCGGCGCGACAGCCGCGATCGAGACGGCCTTCGTCGACCTCGCCTTGTTCCAGAACCGGATCAGCGACCGCATCACCACCCGGGCCCTGACCTCGACGCGCAGCCAGTACGTCAACGCCTCGGGCGACCTGACCGTGCGCGGGCTCGAGCTGCAAAGCGAGTGGGATGCCGGCCGCCAGTTCGGCCTGACCCCCACCTTACGCTTCTTCGGCAACGCGTCGTGGAATTTCGACATGACCGACGACGGCTGGGACCGCAACGCCACCGGCCCCTATCGCTCCAAGCCGCAGCGCATGTATGAATACCAGGCCGCGATCGGCGGCGTGGTCGGCCTGCGCGACATCTTCGACCTCTGGGTCTTCAACATCCTGCGCGGTCCGGTCTATTACGATACCGAGGAAGCCTTGCTGATTCCCCAGGGCGAGCCCGGCGACCGCTACGTCCATCGCAAGGGCGCGTTCTGGATCACCAACCTGCGGCTCAACACCTACCCGACCAAGGGCGTCACCTTGTTCGGCGCGATCAACAACCTGTTCGACGTCAACGACCATCCCCTGTTCATCGCCACCGACAAGCAGCCCTATATCTCCAACCCCGCCTCGTCGAACGGCGGGCGCGGCAACAGCCTGGGCGGCCGCGAATTCATCGTCGGCCTGCAGGTCAAGTTCTGACGTGAAGGGCCCCATGCGTCATGCCGGCGAAGGCCGGGATCCAGGGCAA
>JAEYTW010000300.1 GCA_023433835.1 Pseudomonadota bacterium
CCCAGGGTCTGCACCGAGATGCCGCCGCGCGGGGCGGCGCTGGGCGGGGCAACGCCGCCCGACGAACGGCCTGCGCTGCTGCCCTGCGGCGGCCTCACCTCGACCAGCGGGCCGGATGTCGCCCGCACGCTCTCGCCCCCGCCGCAGCCTGCGAGCAGGGCGGCGAGCGCGACAAGGGCAACAACCGGACGACGAATCATGCGCGGAGTGTAGCCGCGCGACCGCCCGGCGTCGACCTTACGTCCGGTCAGCGTCCGATCGGATCACACCAGGCGGGGCAGCAGATGCCCGAAACCATCCGCCAGCACCATCGCCTTGATCGCGGCGAGATCCGGGGCGAAGTAGCGATCGACATCCCAGAACGCCGCCTTGGACCGTACCAGCGCATGCGCCTCGGCCAGCGGGGCCGAGGTGGTGAGCGGCGCGCGGAAATCGATGCCCTGGGCGGCCGACAGCAGTTCGATGGCGACGATCGCGGCGGTGTTCTCGGCCATGGTCAGCGTGCGGCGGGCGGCATAGGTCGCCATGCTGACGTGGTCTTCCTGGTTGGCCGAGGTGGGCAACGAATCGACCGACGACGGATGGGCCAGCGACTTGTTCTCGCTGGCCAGCGCCGCGGCGGTGACCTGGGCGATCATGAAGCCGGAATTGACGCCGCCATCGCGCACCAGGAAGGCCGGCAGGCCCGACGACATCGTCGCATCGACCAGCAGCGATAGCCGCCGTTCCGACAGCGCGCCGGTCTCGGCGATGGCCAGCGCCAGGTTGTCGGCGGCAAAGGCCACCGGCTCGGCATGGAAATTCCCGCCCGACAGCACCTCGCCGGCCTCGGCGAAGACCAGCGGGTTGTCGGATACCGCGTTGGCTTCGGTCAGCAAGATGCCGGCGACCTGGCGCAACTGGTCGAGGCAGGCGCCCATCACCTGCGGCTGGCAGCGCAGCGAATAGGGATCCTGCACGCGCTCGCAATCGGCGTGGCTGGCGCGGATCGCGCTGCCCTTCAACAGGTCGCGGTAGAGCGAGGCCGCGTCGATCTGGCCGCGATGGCCACGCACGGCGTGGATGCGGGCGTCGAACGGCGTGTCGGAACCCGCCGCGGCATCGACCGACATCGCGCCGGCGACGAAGGCCGCCACCGCCACGGTTTCCGCCAGGATCAGCCCGCGCAGGGCCAGCGCGGTCGAGACCTGGGTGCCATTGAGCAGCGCCAGCCCCTCCTTCGGGCCCAGCACCACCGGCGCCAGCCCTGCGCGCGCCAGGGCGGCCTCGGCGGGCAGCACCTCACCGCCGACCCGCGCCTCGCCGACGCCGATCAGCAGGGCCGACATATGCGCAAGCGGGGCAAGATCGCCCGACGCGCCGACCGATCCCTGGGACGGAATGCAGGGCAGCACGTCGGCATTGACCAGGGTGATCAGCGCATCGATCACGCTGTTGCGCACGCCGGAGAAGCCACGGGCCAGCGACGCGATCTTCAGGACCAGGATCAGCCGCACCGTCGCGTCGTCCAGCAGCGGGCCGGTGCCGACCGCGTGGCTCAGCACCAGCGACCGCTGGAGGTCGCGCAGGCGGTCGTCGTCGATATGGGTGCGGGCCAGCAGCCCGAAGCCGGTGTTGATGCCATAGACCGTGCGATGCTCGTCGATCGCCTGCTGGACGACCGCGGCGGCGGCGTCGACACCCGGCCGGCACAGTGGATCCAACGCCACCGTGACCGGTCCGCCGATGGCCGCGCGGATCTGATCAAGGGTCAGCTGGCCGGGAACGAGCGTCAGGGTCTCCATGGTGGCGTTTCCTTGTCTATACATGTTAGCCCAACGCCAATTATCCGTGAGAACGCGACGGCCGCAAGGAATACCATGCGCCGGCAGCCGACATGTTCAGCCCGCGAACATTTCAGCCGGTCAGGGCGCCGTCGGCCCCCAGCCCGGCGACCAGCACCACCAGATCGTCTTCCGGCATCGGATGGCCGAACAGATAGCCCTGCATCTCGTCGCAGCCGACGGCGCGCAGGAATTCGGCCTGGGCTTCGGTCTCCACCCCTTCGGCCACCACCTTGAGGCCGATGCGATGGGCCAGTTCGACGATGGTCGCGGCCACCGCGCTGTCATAGCGGTCGTCGGGCAGCGCGGTGACGAAGGCCCGGTCGATCTTGAGCACGGCCAGCGGCAGGCGCCGCAGGTAGGACAAGGACGAATAGCCGGTGCCGAAATCGTCCAGCGCGATCGAGACGCCGAGGTCGCGCAACTCGTCGAGGATCAGCAGCGTCTCGTCGAAGCGCTGCACCATGCTGCTCTCGGTGATCTCGATCTGCAGCGACGAGGGGCTGATGCCATGGGCCTCGGTCTCGCGCCGGATGACCTCGACCAGCGCGCGGTTGCCGAACTGGCTGGGCGAGATGTTGACGGCCACCGTCAGCTCGTAACCGAAACGCTCGCGCCAGCGGCGGACGAAACGGCAGGCATGGCGCACGACCCAGGCGCCGACCAGCTGCATCAGCCCGGATTCCTCGGCCACCGGAATGAATTCCAGCGGCGGGATCAGCCCGCGTTCGGGATGGCGCCAGCGCAGCAGCGCCTCGACGCCGGCCAGCCCCAGATTGCCCGCCCCGACCTTGGGCTGGAAGAACAGCTCGAGCTCGTCGTGATCGAGGGCGCGGCGCAAGCCGTGCTCGATATTGAAGCGGCTGGTCGCCGCCTCGTTCATTTCGGCCGAATAGAAACAGTAATTGTCGCGGCCCGACGCCTTGACTGAATAGAGCGCGGTATCGGCGGCGCGCAACAGGCTGTCGGAATCCCGTCCGTCGCGCGGGAAGACGGCGATGCCGATCGACATCGTCGCATAGATCGGCCGGCTGTCGACCACGACGGGCTCGACCAGCGTCGCCCGCATCCGGTCGGCGATGCGGGCGGCGGCCAGGCCGTCATCCATGTCGGCCGCGATCATCAGGAATTCGTCGCCGCCGTAGCGGCCCAGCGTATCGCTTTCCCGGAGGCAGGAATTCAGGCGCCCCGAGACCTGCCGCAGGAAATCGTCGCCGGCCGAATGGCCCAGGCTGTCGTTGATCAGCTTGAAACGGTCGAAATCGATGAACATCACCGCGACCTGACGGTGGGTGCGGCTGGCGCGCAGCACCGCGTGGCGCAGGCGGTCGGCCAGCAGGCTGCGATTGGGCAGCTGGGTGAGCGCGTCGAGCGTTGCCATCCGGCGCAAGGCGGCCTCGGCGCTTTCGCGCTGGCGCAGGTTTTCGCGCAGCGCCTCGAGGAAGCCGACGATGTTGCGGGCGAGCAGGCCGAGCTCGTTGCGCCGGTCGACCTCGGGAATGGCGAGGTTCATCGTCTCCGGCCGCAGCGGATTGACCCGCGCCACCGCAGCCGACAGCCGGCGCAGCGGATCGGTCACGCCGTGCTTGAAGGCGAAGGTCAAGGCGAGCGCCAGCAGGATCGCGCTGGCCGCGCCGGTGGCGAGCTGAACCAGCACCCGGCGCGAGAAGGTCGTGGCCACCCCCCGGGTATCGACCGTGATCGCCAGGCTGCCGACCGAGACCGGTTTCTCGTCGCCATGTTCGAGGGCGACCAGCATCTCGCGGCGGTCGCCGAACAGGGTGCTGGCGATCCAGCGCCGGGTATCCTCCTCCATAGGCCGCTGACGGTGGGCCAGGACCTTGCCGAAGTCGTCGCGCAGGGTGGCGGCGGCGATGTTCTCGTGGGTCAGCAGGCCGTCGACGATCGTATTGGCGGCCCGTTCGTCGAGGTTGAACGCGGTCTCGGCCGCCGATCGGCGCACCAGCCGCACCACGTCGGCCAGGGTATTGTCGATGTCCTGCCGCGCCTCGCGCCAGTCCAGCGCCAGTTGCACCAGGGTCATCACGACCCCCAGGGCAAAAGCGATGGCGAGCGCGGTGATCGCCTGCTGAACGGCCAGCCGCCGGCGTCGGCCGGCCCGCCGGCCACCGCTTATCGTTGTCTTTTCAGCGACCGGCGCGTCTCCGCCGTGCATGAACCGCCCTGCCCTGACCCCGCGTCGTGCGGCGCCGAAGCGGTGAAGCTAGCACGCGAAAGGATGGGGATGTCGATCTAAACCGTATGACAAGAATGAGATCGCCGGAACGGCCGAGGCCGGATCGCCGTTAAGAAAATCGCAACCCATCGGGGGATGCTTCCCTAAAGGAGGTCATCATGCGCGGCATATTCGGAGTGCTTTTGATCGGCGCGGTCGCGTTGACCGCGTGGCCCGCCTCGGCCCAGCAGGTCTGCGGCGAGCGCACCGCCATCCTCGATCAGCTGAAGCGGGAATTCAACGAAACCCCGTCCGGTAAGGGCATGGCCTCGAACGGGGCGGTTGTCGAGTTCCTGTCGTCCGACGCGGGAACCTGGACGATGCTGGTCACCTTCCCGTCAGGCTCCACCTGCCTGCTGGCCGCCGGCGACAACTGGCACGGCCAGCAGCCGGCTCGCGTCGCCGAGCGCTCGACTTAATTTAGGCAAACGCAGCCGAGGTGACGCGCGCGACGCCGACCGTATCCATCGCCGCCCACGCCTCGGCCAGAGAGCCGTTCGCGTCGATCGCCCGGCAGGCATCGGTCACGACGCCGACCGCAAATCCGTCCGAGCGGCCGTCGACCGCGGTGTAGCGAACGCAGAAATCGGTGGCGAGGCCCGTGACAAACAAGCGACCGATGCCATGTTCGCGCAGATAGCCGGCCAGGCCCGTGCGGGTGCGGCGATCGGCCTCGACAAACGCCGAATAGCTGTCGACGGCCTTGTGGTGCCCTTTTCGGATCACCAGCCGCGCATGCGGCACGTGCAGCGCATCCGCCAGTGCCGCGCCTTCGGTATCCTGAACGCAATGGTCGGGCCACAATACCTGTTCGCCGTAAGGCAGGCGCAAGGTCTCGAACGGTGCGCGGCCATGCGAGGAGGCAAAGGACAGGTGGCCCGGCGGATGCCAGTCCTGGGTGAGGACGACGGTCTCAAACAGTGGCGCGAGCCGGTTTATCACCGGGATCACCGCATCGCCCTCGGGAACCGCGAGGCTGCCGCCGGGCAGGAAGGAATTCTGCACGTCGACGACGACCAGCGCGTCCGCCGGCCCGACGGTGATCCGCTCCGCCATGATTATGCCCCCAGCCCCGTTGATTGCTCGGGCAACTATAGCGGGCTCGTTGACGGCGTCCACCTTCGGCGCGAAGATCGGGCGATGGCACCCCGCCCGCTCAACCTCGCCCCCTATCTGCTGGGGTTCGGCCTGGTCCTGGCCGCCGCCGCCCTGCTCGGTCTGCAGGGCGACGACGTCCTGTCGGGCTTCATCCGGTTGATCGACGCTCCCTGGGCCTGCCTCTAGACCGTTACTTCGCGGCCAGATAGCCGTCGATCACCTTCGGGTCGATCGAGCGGATGGTCATGCCGTTCGGGCCCGCGCCGATGCGGGTGACGACGACCTTGGGCTCCACGCCCCTGGTGAAGTCGGTGTAATCCTTCGAGCCGGCGGGGAAGACCCACAGGCGGCCGTCCTCGACCTTCGTGGAATAGCCCTGCTTATCGTAGGTCGGCTGGCCCACCGGCGTGGCGGTGCAGCCCGCGGTGGTGACCACGGCAAAGGCGGCGACGGAAACGGCGACGATGACTTCGGTCGGACGCATGGGATCCCCCTTCGGATGCGAACTTGTCCCCAGGGGCTATGTACCCGTCCTCTGTTGCGGGCCTATTACGCGCCAGTCGGCTGCGCCGCCAGCACCCGGTCGTCGATCGGGTAATGCAGGATCGCCGCGAACAGGCCCAGCGCGATCGACAGCCACCAGACCACGTCGTAGGACCCCGTCGCGTCGAACAGGTAGCCGCCGAGCCAGACGCCGGCGAAACTGCCGAGCTGGTGGCTGAGAAAGACGAGGCCCCCGATGGTGCCGAGATAGCGCACGCCGAAGATCTGGCCGACCAGGCCCGTGGTCAGCGGCACGGTCGACAGCCACAGGACGCCGATCACCGCGGCAAAGATATAGGCCGAAGTGGCTGACAGCGGCAGCATGATGAAGCCGAGGATGACCATCGAGCGGGCGACGTAGATCGCGCTGAGCAGGTATTTCTTCCGGAAGCGCTGGCCCAGCATGCCGGCAAGCAGCGAGCCCAGCACGTTGAACAGCCCGATCAGCGACAAGGCCCAGGCCGCGGTCGAGAACGACAGCGTGCGGTCGACCAGATAAGCCGGCAGATGGGTGGCGATGAAGGTGACGTGGAAGCCGCAGACGAAATAGCCGCCGCACAACAGCCAGAAGCCGTGATGGCGCAAGGCCTCGCCCAGTGCTTGGCCGAGCGATTGCCCGCCCGCCGCCTGGGCCTGCGGCCGGCCGGCCAACGGCCAGGCCAGCGGCAGGATGGCCAGCGCCAGCACGGCCATGACGAGCAAGGCACCGTCCCAGGCAAGCCGCGCCTGCAGCATCTGGCCGATCGGCACCATCGCGAACATGCCGAACGAACCGACCGCGGTGCAGATGCCGAAGGCGAGCGTGCGCTTTTCCGGTGGATAGCGGCGCGCCACCGCGGTCAGCACCATGGCGAAGCTGGCACAGCCGACGCCGGTACCGACCAGGATGCCCAACCCGATCACCAGCGCGGCCTGACCGGTGGCCCAGGCAACCATCGCCGTGCCGGCGGCGATCAGCAGCCCGCCGGCCGCCACGATCCGCCCGACGCCGAGGCGGTCGGCCACCGGCCCCAGCAGCGGCTGGGCCAGGCCCCACATGACCACCTGGATGGCGATGGCGAAGGCAAAGGTCGCCCGCCCGCCGCCCAGCGCCTCCGAGATCGGTTTCAGGAACAGGCCGTAGGACTGGCGGATGCCGAGGCTGAGGAACAGCACCATGGCACCTGAAACCAGGACCAGGGCCGGCGTCCGCCATTCGCGTTCGGTCATCACTCCAATCCCCCTCTTTGCCTCCGAGGCTGGCGGTTCGCGCGCGCGTTGCCAATCCGCTTGCATGCATGGCCTGCCATTCAGGTATGAATGGCGTGGTCCTCACCCCTTGCGGAGTCGCCGATGCCGCGACGCTGTCTCGCCGTCGTTCTCGATCCCGCCGGTCGTGTGCTGGCCGCCGATGGCAGCCTGCCCGACCTGACGGCGGTACCGGCCGAGGCCGTTTTTCTCGGCAGTTTCGGCGAGGCCGATCTCTACCTGATCCGCTCGGCGCCGTCGGCGGGGCAATGG
>JAEYTW010000316.1 GCA_023433835.1 Pseudomonadota bacterium
GCGCAGGCGGGCGGCGACATCGCGCAAGGTGCGCGCGGCCAGCCGGCGCACCCGGCCGGCCAGCTCGCTTTCCGCCGCCTTCGGCGTGAAGGCGAGGCCGATCAGCACCGCGACGACGACGCCGGTCATCACGGTGAGGAAACGATCGAGGCCGAGCGCCAGGATATGGTCGGGATGGGGGGTATCGAGCAGCGCGACCATCGCCGCCGAATAGCCGGCCAGGATGCTGCCGTAGGATGAAAAGCCGCGCAGGACGTTGCCGAGCCCGGCGCAGAGGCCGATCCACAGTCCAAGCCCCGCCACCAGCAGCATCGGCTGGCCGTGGGCGGCGATGACCAGCCCGATGCCGACCAGCACCCCGACGGCGGTGCCCAGCGCCCGGAACAGGCCCTTTTCGATGAGCAGGCCGCGCACCGGCTGGGCCGCCGCCCATACCGTCATCGCCGACCATTGCGGATGCTGCAATCCCAGTGCCCACGCAGCGAGCAGCGCCAGACAGGCAGCGATCGCGGTGCGCCCTGCGAAGCCGAGGCGGACGGGATCGAATCCCAGGCGCGCCAGGGCGGCGGTCACGACCGGTCCTCGCCCAGCTGCGGCAGGCGGCGGCCGATGCGATCGAACACGTCCATCACCTGGACCAGTTCGGCATCGCTGACGTCGGCCAGCATCTCGGCCTCGCGCCCGACCAGCAGGCGCAGGATTTCCGCCACCGCGGCGCGGCCGGCGTCGGTCAGATGGATCAGCCGGGCGCGGCGGTCGGCGACATCGGTACGCCGTTCGACCAGGCCACGCGCGACCAGGATGTCGATCAGCCGCACGAGGCTCGAGGCATCGAGGCCGACCAGCGCGGCCAGCGTCTTCTGGCTGATGCCGTCGCCCGATTGGTGGAGATGGACCAGCGGCGCCCAGGTGGCGTCGCTCAAGCCCGCCTCGGCCAGCCGGGCGTCGAGCGTGCGCCGCCAGCGGCGCGCCAGCAGGGCGAATTGCAGACCGAAACGGGCACGCGGATGTTGATCCATGCCATTAGATGTGCGTGAAAATGATTTGAATTGCAAATCAAATTATTTTAGCCGTTCCTCGATCGCATCCACCCGGTCGGGATAGAAGGCGAGATGGCCGGCGATGGCGCGGACCGCCTCGTATGGCTGCTCGTAGGTCCAGACGGCGTTGACGGCACGATCCCCGCCGGCGGTGATGCTGTAATAGGCGCAGTTACCCTTGTAGGGGCAGTAGGTCTGGTGCTCGGTGCGGGCCAGACGGGTCATGTCGACGTCGGCCCGCGGGATGTAGTGGACCGGCGGGTAGCTCGCCTCCCTCAGGGTCAGGGCTGCGGCCGTATCGGCGATGACCCGGCCGGCCGAGGTGACGACGATGCGCCCCGGATGCGGCGTGATGGTGATCGGGTGGTCCGGGCCCGGAATCTTGACGGGCTTGTCGGTCATGATGCTGTCGCTTTCCGTTGCACATCCATATTCGGCTTGAGCCTGAATTTGTCACCGCGCAGAGGCCCGTCGGTGAGCCGGCGGGTGGAACCGGTCGGGAAGATCGTCGGTTTATCCCTCCGATTGCCATTCACCACGGTAGAGAGGACATCATGCCTAAGAAGCATCTTTTCGCCAGCTGTATCGTGCTTGGTCTCGCGATGGGCGTCGGCGCCGCGCCGGCCATGGCCCAGTCGTCGCCGCCGGTCGCCGTCAATGCGCCCGACATCCAGGAAAGTTTCCTGCAGAAGACCGTCCGCACGCACGCCTTCGAGCTGCAGACCAGCCAGCTGGCGCTGGAGCGCACGAACACCCCGGCGGTGCGCAGCATGGCCGAGCAGATCATCAAGGAGCGCAGCAAGGCCAAGGACGATCTCGCCGTGCTGCTGAAGAGCGCCGGCATCACCGAGCCGTCCGCCGCGCTCGAGCCTGGCCAGATCCAGGAAATCAAGCTGATGCAGGCGGCGCAGAACCAGGATTTCGACCGCCTCTACATCAATGCGATGAACAACACGCGCACCGAGTCGATCGCATCCTATCGCAGCTTCGCCGCGGCGGGCTCGCCGTCGGAAGTGCGCGGCTGGGCGGCCAAGACCCTGCCCACGCTGGAGCAGCAGCAGATCGCCAGCAAGTAAGCCAGCCCGCGACCCAGCGGGTCTGATGCCCAAGGGGAAGGATCGCACCCGCGATCCTTCCCCTTGCCGCGTGCAGGGGAATATGACGACTCTACGCCTACTGGAGGCGGCGCCTGGCCGGTGCCGGCCGGCCGGGCTGAAGCCCACGCCGGCTCAGCCGGCCTCGCCGCACGATGCCGAAAAGGCGAGCGCGATGACGCGTCGCCCGCTGCCCGGCGCGCGTCCAGGATCGATGGTCTTGCCCGGCCCGGCCGCCCGCGGTCGCGCCTCCGTGGTCTTGTCCATCTCGGTCTGTCCGATGGTGGCGCCGAAGGCGCTCATGGCTTCCTGCAGCCGCTGATCGGCCATTCTTTTCCTCGCCGAAGCGGGATTGCCGCGGTTGGCGGCCCGAGCGAGCGTATCGCCCAACCTTGCAAATGCGTCAGCCACGCCTGCGCCTTTTGGCGCAAACACCGGCGTCCCCGGTTGTTGCGGCATTGGTTCTCCTCCACCCTTGTGGAGCGAGGCTACTAGGTCGGGTAGAGTCAAGTCTGTCGCTCCCGCCGCGCAACCTTGGAGGCACCGATGAACAGTCGACCACGCGGGCCGCGCGCCCTGCTGGACGAGGCGATCGCCCGGCGGCTGCTGCCCAACAGCGAACTGACGATGAAGGCACTGGCCCGGGCGTCGGGCTACAGCGAGGCGACGATCCGGCGCGCGCGCAACGGCGAGACCGAGCATATCGACGCCGAGATGCTGTTTGCCCTGTCGGAAGTCTTCGCCCGGCGCGGCGACAACGACTTCCTGGTCGAGATCTTCGGCATCCCCATCGCCACCCCGCATCTGGAGGGCGGGGACCTCTGCTACTGGGTCACCGAGGACGGCGTCGTCAATGCCGCGCCGTTCGGGCATGCGCGCTTCGTGCGCGATGCCCTGCGGCTGGGGCCCGAAGACGCCTTCGACGCGGTCGCCTACGGCATCCGCGCGATGGGCTGGATCGAGATCACGATCCGCGCCAACGGCCGGCTCACGCTGCGCCGCCATCTGATCAACGCGGCGGCCGATGCCGGCCGGCGCACCGCCGGCTGGCTGACCGAACAGGCGCGCACCTTCAGCGAGATCGAGATCCTGAGCCTGCAGGGCGACAGCTGGAGCCGCCGCCGCTACGACACCATCCGCGCCGCGGCCCAGTCGCTGGCCGCGCCGGCCGGCGACACCGTCACCGATCACCTGTCGGTGCATATCGCCACCGAGCGCCTGTCGTTCAACCACATCGCCGACCCCGTGCAGATCGCGGCGCTGCGCCAGTGGAACGGGCCGCAGACCGACGTCGACGCCCTGATGAGGGCGATCGCCGCGGCCGGCGGTGCGGGCAATTTCTCGCTGCTGAGGAAGGAGGAGGAGAGCTACACGCTGCTGACGCTCGGCGCGGCCAACCGGCTGCGTCACGATCTCGCCGGGCGTTCGCTGCGCCTGTTGCGCGATCAGAACTATGTCGATCTGGTCGAACAGCAATTCGACACCCTGCCCGCCGAAGGGGCGCGGTTCGACGACCTCGACATCCACGCCACGACCGATCGCGGCGGTTACCGCCGCCTCGCCTTGTCCGCCAGCGGCCCCGGCGGCGACCGCTACACCGTCACCATCACGGACATTTATCGGAAACCACAACGAGCGGTGATCCAATGAGATCCGACCTGAGACATTTCCTCGACGCCCTCACCTGCAACGCCCTGCCCGCGGTCGAACGCCCGGTCATCGCCGGCCGCGTCGCGCCCGCGCTGGTCCGGGCCGCCCGTGATGCCGACCTCGTGCCGATGGTCAGCCACAGCCTCGACACGCCGGCCGCGATCAAGGCGATTGATCCCGACCGCGCCTTCCTCTCCCAGCTTTTCCATCCGGCACTGCATCCCGATGCCGGCATCGGCGATACCGCCGTGGTGGTGCTGATGCGGGATGGACGGCCCGTCGCCTCCGGCGCCTTGCGGCTGCGCTGGATCGAAGGCGACCTGCGGGACGCGATCGAAACCAAGGCGCTGTTCTACGCCGATCCCGTCCAGGCACCGGAAGCCGAGCTGATCGTCTGCCGCGCGGCCAAGGCGCGCGATATCAGGGCCTGCCACGTCATCGTTGCCGGCGCGCTGTGGGTCGACAGGACGGCGACCACGGCCGACAGCCGGGTGATCAAGCTGCTGGTCCGCTTCCTCAATCTGCTGGCCACGGCGAACTATCATTGGTCCTGGTGCATCTCGTTCTCGCTGCCCCCGCTGATGCGCCAGGCCTTCCCGATCTACGGGGCCGACGGGGTCGAACACGGCGTTCACATGGACATCGGCAACCGCCGCGTGGAAACCGTGCTGGTGCATGCCAGCCGCGCCCGCTTCCTCGACAACCTGCTGTCGCCCGCCTATCTCGACCTCGGCAACGATCTCGACGGCCTGACCGATCACGATCTCGTCCGCGCCACCCGGGCGGCGGCCGAAATGCGGCTGCGCCGGCTTCATCTCGACGCGATGCACTGACCATCCCGGGCCCTGACGGCCCGACCTGGACCATGGCCCGCGCGCGTTCGCGGCCCTTCGAGCGTCCCCCCAGCCGACACACCACCCCGATATTCCCAGGCAGAACGCCCGTGCCGGCTATGATATGCGGCGCCACCCATCGGTCGCGTCGCCGGGCGGCGGACTTGCC
>JAEYTW010000328.1 GCA_023433835.1 Pseudomonadota bacterium
GGCCTCGGCGATATCGCGCCGGGCCGGGCGATCTATCCGAACATGGTAGTGACCGAGCCGCTGCCGCCGCTGCTCGCCTGCTCGCTCGGCACCTACGGCAACGGTGTCTATCTGCGCCAGGTCGAACGCGGCAACGTCGTCTTCGGCATGGGCCGCGGCCGGCTGGCCGCACCCGATCGCGCGGTGCCCGCGGCCGAGACCTCGCTGATCGCGATGGCCGAGGCGGCCTGGCTGCTGCCGCGGCTGGCCCATGCCCATGTGATCCGGACCTGGACCGGCATCGAGGGCGAACTGGCCGATGGCCAGCCGGTGATCGGGCCGAGCCCGCGGCACGCCGGGCTGTTCCACGCCTTCGGCCTGTCGGGCCACGGCTTCCAGCTGGCGCCGGCGATCGGCGCGGTGCTGGCGGAACTGGCGACCACCGGCTCGACGCCGACGCCGCTCGACGGTTTCTCGCTCGACCGCTTCGCGGCGGGCTGACGCCATGGCCCATCCATTCGCCGATCTCCTGCGCGACCGGCGGATCGGCGCGCTGTGGGGCGGGCTCGCGTTCTCGGCCTTCGGCAACGAACTCGGCCGCATCGCCATGGTCTGGCTGGCCATCGGCATCGTCGGTGCCGATGCCGGTTTCCTGCCGATGGCGCAGAACGCCGTGGTGCTGGTCGTCAGCCTCGGCGCCGGGCTGATCAGCCACCGCCTCAGCCCGCGGCTGACGATGATCGGCGTCGACCTCGCCTCGGCCGCCATCGCGATAGCGCCCGTCGTCGTCGCGGCTGTCTGGGGCCTGACGTTCTGGAGCCTGGTGGCCTCGGCCATGTGCCTGGCCGCGCTCAGCGCGCTGTTCCAGCCCGCGCTTTATTCCAGCGTGCCGCATATCGCGGGCACGCCCGAACGCATGCAAGGCGTCAACGCCTTGTTCGACGCGACGACGCGGATGTCGCGCCTGCTCGGCCCCTTCGCCGCCGGCCCGCTCTCGGCCGTGCTGCCGGTCGTCCATTTCCTGACCGTCAACGCCCTGTCCTTCCTCGCCTCCGGCCTTGCGGTCCTCAGCCTGGGGCGGTCGATCGACCCGCCCCCGCAGCCGCCCGACACGATGTCGGCCGGCCAGCGCCTGATCCGCGGCATCCGCATCACCGCCGAGCGGCCGGTGGCGCGCACCATGCTGATCGCCAATGCCCTGGTGCTGGCCGCCTGGATGGTCGGCGTCTCGCTCGGCCTGCCGTTCCTGGTCGCCGAATACGGCGTGAGCGGCCTGGGGCTGCAAGGCCTCGGCGCCGTCGCGGCGCTGGTGGCGGCCTACGGCGCCGGGGACTTCCTGTCCAATCTGTTCGTCGCCGGCCATCGCCCGCGCCGGCTCGGGCCTTTCATGTACGGCGGGTATTTCCTGCTGGGCGCGGGCCTGGCACTGGTGCCGCTGCCGCTGTGGCTGCTGCCCGAGGCGGCGCGCCTGCCGGCGATGATGATCGCGGCCTTCACCTCCGGCCTCGGCGGCCCGTTGTTCTTCATTCCGATGATGACCTATCTGCAGACCAACCTGGCCGGCCAGGATCTGGTCAGCGTGATCCGCCTGCGGCTGGCCGTCATCGCCGGGGCGATGATGATCGGCTCGGGGGTGGCGCCGATGCTCTACACCCATCTCGGCGCCGGGCTCTCGGTGCTGACTGCCGGGCTGTTCATCGCCGCGTCGGCCATCTGGGGCCTGATCAAAACCCGATCCTGAGCGACCAGGTCCTGGATCGGTGCGGACAGCCGTCCTGCCGGACGGCCAGGACGATGCCGGCCAGCAGCAGCCCGAGCAGGACGGCCCGTGTCATCGCTGTCTGGCAAACCGCGCGGAGGCATCCTCCTCGAAGGTGAAGGCGCTGACCCCGCGGGTATCGCGCTCGAAGCTCAGCACCGCCAGCGGCTGGGGCACGATCCCCGCGCGCGGCGGCAGGTCGAGGAAGGCGACGAAGCTGTCATCGTTCAACGGTTGCAGCCGCAGGGCGACCGCCGCCTCGGCCGCGACGATACGGAGGCCGTCGACGGTTTCCTCGACCCGCGCCGGGCCGCCGGCCGGATTGGCGTAGAGACCGACATAGTCGGCGGCGGGCCGCAGGCCGCGCCCGGCGGGGCGGTCGAGGCGCCTGGCCGGATCAGGCATCACATCCTGCGGGGGCAGGTTCAGCGCATATTCCAGGAAGTAGCGCACGGCCAGCGCCGTCGCCGGTGATTCGCTCAGGTTCGACAACACGACGATGCCGAGGTCGTGGTCGGGCAGGAAGGCCAGGTCGGTCTTGAAGCCGGCCAGCCCGCCGTTGTGCCAGACCATCAGCGCGTCGGGGCGCTGTTCGACCATCCAGCCGGTGGCATAACCCACTTGCGCGCCCGGCAGGAACACGCCGCCCTCGCCGATATCCACCAGCGGCCGCCAGCCGGCCTCGACCGTATCGCGGCGCAGGAATTGCTGGCCGTCGAGCGTGCCGCGGCCGAGCTGCAGCCGCAGCCAGCGCGCCATGTCGCCGGCCGACGCATTCAGGCTGCCGGCCGGCAGCGGATCGGTCATGTCGGCGATCGACGAATAATCCGGCCGCGTCGGCTGCGGCCGGCCGGAAAAGACATCGATCTCGTAACCCGCCGCCCGGTTCGGCATTTCGAGATAGGCGCCCTGGCCGACCGACGAATTGAACATGCCCAGCGGCACCAGCAGGTCGCGCCGCAAGACCTCGGCCCAGTCGGCGGTGCCGGCCTTGCGCGCGATGATGCGGCCGGCGACCGAATGCAGCGCGTTCTGATAGGCGAAGGCGGTGCGGAACGGCGCCACCGGCTGGACGTAAGCCAGGCCGCGGACCATGGCGTCCTGGGGATAGTTCAGCGCCATCATGTAGCCGAGCGCATAGGGCGGCAGGCCGGACCGCTGCGCCAGCAGGTCGATCACCTGGAACTCGCGCGTCGCCGCCGGATCGGCCAGGCGAAAGCCCGGCTCGACATCGACCACCCGGTCCGACCAGGCCAGCCGCCCCTGTTCGACCTGCTGGCCCAGCAGCGCGCCGACGAAGGCCTTGGTGGTCGAGCCCACGCGGAACGCGGTGTCGATGTCGGGCGGCTTGCCACCGGCATCCTTGGTGCCGAAGCCGCGGAAATGGATGAGGCGGCGGCCCGACACGATGGCGACGGCGAGCGCCGGCGTATCGTAGGCCCGGCGCGCCGCCTCGATGCGGGCGTCGAGCTGGGGGAGGCTCGCAACCACCCGCTGTTCGGCCACCCCTTGCGCCAGTGCGGCGGTGGAGGACAGGAGCAGCGCCAGCCCGGGCAGGCCGAGCGCGAAAAAACGGTTCTTCATGATGGCGACCGGAAACGTGGACGAGACGGCCGCCATATAAGCGCCGCCCGCCGCGCCGCCCCATGTGCCGGAAGTCATGGTCTGCCGGATCGCCGTCGCGGGCCCGCCATATTTGCGGCATAGAGACGGGGCCCCGGCCTTCCAGCGGATCCTCACGCGATGCCCAAGACCCCCCAGACCCTGTTCCGCATCGCGGGCCTCGGCATCGTCGTCATCATCGCCGTCATCCATTTCCTGTCGCTCGGTTACCGTGAGCAGGACATCGAAATCGGCATGGTGCCGCTGCTCGCCATCTTCGCCGCGGGCCTGTGGTTCAACCTGGGCGACGTGCCGCCGCGCCAACCCGGTTGGCGCCAGCCCGCCTTGCTGCTGTTGCAGACGGCCTGCGCGATGCTGACCACGACCGACCTGTTCTTCCTGATCGCGGCCGAGGCGGCGCTGGTGCTGCCGCGCCGGCGGGCGATCTGCTGGATGGCGGCGCAGGCCGTCGGCATGGTCGGCTGGTCCTACGTCATCTATCGCCTCGGCAAGTTCGAGGGCGTCACGCCGATACTGGAACGCGATCCAGTGCTGGGTTTCACCGTCACGGTGATCGGCGTGCTGGCCTGGCAATTCTTCGCCTTCTGCGTCGGCTGGTTTGCCGCCGGCGAAGCGCGCGGCCGGCGCGAGCAGGCGCGGCTCAATGCCGAGCTCGTCGCCGCCCAGCAGGCCCTGGCCGAGAACAGCCGCATCGCCGAACGGCTGCATATCTCGCGCGAGCTGCACGATACCGTCGGCCATCACCTGGTCGCGCTGAACCTGCAGCTCGCGCTTGCCCGGCACAAGCCCGAGGCTGAACGCGCCGCGCCGCTCGATGCGGCCAGCGTCGTCGCCCGCGATCTGCTGGCCGAGGTGCGCCGCGTGGTCGGCGTGCTGCGCCAGGATCATGCCGTCGACCTGCGCCAGGCCCTGCTGGCGATTCAGGCATCGATTCCTCAGCCGCGCATCCGCCTGCGCCTCGACGAGGATCTGCGCATCGACGACCCCGCGCTGAGCATGGCGCTGTTCCGCTGCCTGCAGGAAGCCGTGACCAACACGCTGCGCCACGCCGAGGCAAGCAGCCTGCATATCGCGCTGACCTTTACCGGCGGCGCGGTAATCCTGACCGTGCATGACGACGGTCGCGGGGCCGCAGCGATCACGCCCGGCAACGGGCTCAACGGCATGCGCGAGCGGATCGGGGCACTCGGCGGCACGATGACGGTCGAGACGGCGCCGGGCGCGGGCCTCGCCCTCACCGTGCGCCTGCCGCTGCAGCCGGTGCCGGCATGATCTCGCTGGTCCTGGCCGACGACCACACGCTGGTCCGCGCCGGCATTCGCGGCCTGCTCGACCTGACCCCCGACCTCAGGGTGATCGGCGAGGCCGGCGACGGGATCGACACCCTTGCCGTCGTCGCCCTGCATCGGCCCGACATACTGCTGCTCGACGTCCAGCTGCCCCGGCTTTCGGGCATCGGCGTGCTGGACGAACTGCGCCGCCGCGACCTGCTGCCGCCGACCATCCTTCTGACCACCTTCGACGACGACCAGGCCCTGCAGGCCGGCATCCGTGCCGGGGCGCGCGGGTTCCTGCTCAAGGATATCTCGCTCGAACGCCTCGCCGACGCGGTGCGCCGGGTCGCGACCGGCGAAAGCCTGTTCCTGCCGGCCCTGACCGAACGCGCCTTCACGCTCGCGACCCCGCCAGTGCCCGAACGCCACGACGGCCCCTCGGGCGAACGGCTGACCCGGCGCGAGACCGAGATCCTGCGCCTGCTGGCCGCCGGCTGGAGCAACAAGGAGATCGCCCGCACGCTCGACACGTCGGAAGGCACGATCAAGAACCATGTCTCGAGCGTGCTGGCCAAGCTCGGCGTCCGCGACCGCACCCGCGCCGTGCTGAAGGCGGTGCAGCGCGGGCTGATCTGATCGGACGGGATGGTGCGCGGACCGACCTTATCGATCCGCGCACCACGCCACGCGCCGGAAAGTCGATCCGCCCGGCTATCCGGCGCGTACCTGCGACAGGAAGCTGCCGACTTCGCCGCGCAGCTTCTCGGCCAGCGCCGAGAGTTCGCTCGACGCGGTCAGCACCTGGCCCGCCGCATGTCCGGCTTCGCCCGCCGACCGGTTGACCCCGCTGACGCTGGACGACGCTTCCTGGGTGCCGGCCGCGGCCTGCTCGACATTGCGGGCGATTTCCTGGGTCGCGGCCCCCTGCTCTTCCACCGCGGACGCGATCGAGCCGTTGATCTCGCTCATCTGGCCGATGGTGCCGCCGACATTGCGGATCGCCTCGACCGCCTGCCGCGTCGCCTCCTGCACTTCCGCGATCTGCTGGCTGATCTCCTCGGTCGCCTTGGTGGTCTGATTGGCCAGCGACTTGACCTCGGAGGCCACCACCGCGAAGCCCTTGCCGGCTTCGCCCGCGCGGGCGGCCTCGATCGTCGCGTTCAGCGCCAGCAGGTTGGTCGGGCCGGCGATGGTGTTGATCAGGGCGATGACGGCCCCGATCTTGTCGGCCGCGGCCGACAGCCCCTGGACGATACGGTCGGTGGTGCGCGCCTGATCGACCGCGCCCTGGGCGATCTGGCTGGCATTGACGACCTGGCCCGAGATTTCCCTGATCGAGGCGGCAAGCTCTTCCGAGGCGCTGGCCACGGTCTGGACGTTCGCCGCGGCCTGTTCCGTCGCGGCGGCGGCGGTAAGCGACTGCTGCGTCGTCGTGGTGACGATGCCGTTCATCGAGCCCGCGGTGGACTGCATCTCCGTCGCCGCCGCGGCCACGGCGTTGACCACGCCGCCGACGGCCGCCTCGAAATCGTCGGCCATCTTGCGCAGCGCTTGCCTGCGCTGGCGCTCGGCCTCGATGCGGGCACGCTCCTGCTCGGCCTGGCGTTCCGCGGCCAGCCGGCGGTCGGCTTCCTCGGCCTCGCGCTGACGCTGCTCGTCGGCGCGGCGGGCTTCTTCCTCGCGCTGGCGCTTTTCCTCGGCGGCGGCATGCTCGCGCGCTTCCTCGTCGCGCTGGCGCCGGGCCTCGCGGAGGCGGGCTTCTTCGGCTTCGAGCGCCAGGCGATCGGCCTCGATCGCGTTCTGCTTGAACACCTCGAGCGCGCGCGCCAGGGCACCGACCTCGTCGCCGCGCTCCGTGCCCTTGACCTCGATACCCTTGTCGCCTTCGGCGAGGCGGCCCATCAGCCGCGTAATCGACCCGATCGGGCCGGCCGTGAGGGCGGTCAGCGCCCAGCCGAGCAGGATCGCCAGCACGGCCGTGACCGCCGCGCCGCTCACGATCGCCCGCTGGGCCGTCTCATTGGCAGCGTCGGCGGCCGACCGCCGCTCGGCCAGCAGCTTGCGCTCGACTGCGAGAATTTCCTGCGCCTTGGCCTTCACCTTATCCATGGTGAGCTTGCCCTCGCCGCTGGCGATATGCGCGCGGACACCATCCATGTCGTTGCTGCGCATCATCGCGATCTGCTTTTCGGCGACGTTGCCGCGCCAGGCGGCAACCAGGACATCGAGTTCGTCGAGCATGCGACGGACCGCCGGCACCTTGACCAGCGCGCGCGCCTTGGCCATCTCGGCCTGATAGGCCCGGTCTCCGTCGATATAGGGTGCGAGATACTCTTCCTTACCCGCCAGCACATAGCCGCGCTGCCCGGCCTGCTGGCTCAGGATGGCCGCGTAAGCGCTGTCGATGCTGTCGATGATCTCGAAAGTGGCGGCGGCGAAATCGGCTGCGTCGTCCATATTGCCGACCTGACGCCAGACCACAGCGTTGGCGGCCATGCCCGCAAGGATGACGACAAGAAACGCCACGAATACTTTAAGATAGATCTTCGATCCGATTATGAAGCGCATGACAATTCTCCCGCATCGAGTCCATTCCACGAAACGTGCAGCGGGGAATCTTCGCGATAAATAAAACGATGATCTCAAAATAGGATGAAGTCGGGTTTCGACAAACACACCCTCTTTTACAGAGAGAAACCCATCATCATACCGCCCCGCCCCACGCATCTCTGTTTTATTATTTACTCGAAAGATTCATTTCTAACATTGTAATTTGTGTAATTATTTATTTTAAGTTCTACTACGTATAGAATTCATCAAGGAAAAATGCCAGGCAGGAGAATCATTGTTTTCGACAAATATCGAGCTGGCTCAATTAGGTGCCGCCGTGCTCTCGGCGAGTGTCGCGCCGACGATGCGATAACGATCGGGATGGCGATGAAAGCCTAAAAGACCGACAGCCTGGTCAGCCGCGAGAACAGCTCCAGCGCGCCGGTGCCGACATAGGAATTGCCGGAACGGTCGAGTTCGGGCGACCAGACCGCAACCGACAGCACGCCTGGCATGACCGCGACGATGCCGCCGCCGACGCCGCTCTTGGCCGGCAGGCCGACGCGATAGGCGAAGCTGCCGACCGAATCGTAGAGGCCGCAGGTCATCATCAGCGCATTGATGCGCTTGGCCTGGCGCTCGGTCAGCACCGCTTCCTCCATCAGGGGCGACAGGCCGCGGCCGGCCAGCGGCAGGAACGCGCGGGCGAGGTCGGTGCAGGACAGCGAAAGCGCGCATTGATGGCAGTAGATGTCGAGCAGGTCGGGCACGGCGGCATTGATCCGCCCATGGCTCTTCATCAGATGGGCCAGCGCCGAATTGACATGCGCGGTGGCCAGCTCGGATTCGGCGACCGCCACGTCGAAATCGATCGTGAAATTCTGGGCCAGCACCCGGACATAGTCGCGGATGGCGATCTTCGGGGATCGCAGCGTCTCGGCCAGCATGTCGGTGACCACCAGGGCGCCCGCGTTGATGAACGGGTTGCGCGGCACGCCGGCCTCGTATTCGAGCTGGACCAGCGAATTGAAGCGGTTGCCCGACGGTTCCTTGCCGACCCGGGTCCAGACCTCGTCCCCCGCCCGGGCCAGCGCCATCATCAGGGTGAAGACCTTGGAGATGCTCTGGATCGAGAACGGCACCGCGGCATCGCCGATCGAGAATTCGGTGCCGTCGACGGCGGCTACCGCCATGCCGAAGCGCTTCGGATCGACCTCGGCCAGCGCGGGGATGTAGTCGGCCACCCGGCCCTTGCCGAAATGCGGCCGGACCTCTTCGGCGATGATGTCGAGCACGTTCTGATAGTTCGAGGACATGGCGCGCACCCTAGAGCATCCCGCGTCTTCTTGGACGCGGATAAGATGCTCTAAGTTTTTGAGAGAGATCAAATTATCCGCGTCAAATCGATTCCGATTTGACGTGGTTTGATCTATACACAAACGTCGAGTGCTGCCAAGCCGGCCGCCGGCTGCTACAGTCCGGCGCCATGACCCTTGCGACGATCCTCTACCTGCTCCACGTCCTGTCGGCGATCGTCTGGATCGGCGGCATGGCCTTCGCGATCCTGGTGCTGCGGCCGAGCCTGGCGCTGGTGCCGCCACCGGCGCGGCTGCAGCTGATGGGCGCGGTGCATCGCCGCTTCTTCCTGATGGTCTGGCATGCGATGCCGCTGCTGCTGATCACCGGCTATGCGATGCTGTTCGGCTGGTTCGGCGGCTTTCGCGGCGCCGGCTGGCACATCCATCTGATGCACCTCACCGGCCTCGTCATGTCGCTGGTCTTCGTCCTGATCTTCTTCGGGCCCTGGGCGCGGATGCGCAAGGCGCTGGCCGCCGAGGCCTGGGCCGAGGCGGCCGCCGCGACCGACCGCATCCGCCGGCTGGTGACGATCAACCTGGCCCTGGGGTTTCTGACCGCCGCCGTCGCCGCCTGGGGCCGCTTCGGCGGCTGATCCCGCCTATTCGCGGCCCGTCAGGATGCGGGCGACATGGTCGAAGGCATCGCGGAAAGCGGTGTCGAAGGTGACCTGGTCGAGCGACCAGCGCCGCTGCGCCCCCTGGGGCGGCGACAGCACCCAGTCGACCTTCCACCAGCCGCGCGGATCGTAGGTCAGGCTGCCCGACAGCACGGCGTCGGCGAGATAGCGGGCCGAGGCCTGATCCAGCCGACCGGCACTGTTGCCGACCACCGCGGCGTAATTGACGATTTCCCTGTCGGCCAGATCCATTTCCGGCAGGGCCACCGGCACGCCGCGCTGGCGCGCCGCCTGCAGCAGGGCGGCGCGCTGGGAATAACCGTCGTCGCCGTCGGCCGGCATCACGTACTCGCTTCGCGCATCCTTGATGCCGAGCCAGACCGCGACCAGCGGCCGGTCCGGATCCCACGGCTTGACCCCGAGCTTTTCCAGGATCGCATCGATCTGCTCGGGGTCGTAGGCGACGCGCAGGAAATGCGGCCGGTCGCGGGTGCCCTGTTCGTCATGGATCGGCAGGTGCTTCATGCGGTCTTCGTATTCGACGTCGCGCACCAGGTCGGCGGCATGGTCGAGATAGGGTTCGACGGCCGGCGAGGTGAACAGCGACGGATCGCCGGAACGGCGCACCAGCACCTCGGTCAGCGTGATGCGGAACCCGCGCAGCCGCTCCGGCCGGCCGGTGCCGGTGACGATGGTTTCGGCCCGATACAGGCCCTGCACCATCTCGGCCCGCGCCGGCGGAAGACCCGCCACGGCCAGCAGCGCCCCCAGAATTGCCGCTCCGAACCGATGCATATGAAACTCCCCTGATCGTTGTTGACGGCATTTTGGGCGCTGGGCTATTAACTGACAATATGAATTTAGGTGGTTATATGGACCCGCATCCCTCGCGCGCCGGCACCATCGCGCTGGTCGGCACCGACCTGGCGCTCGATTTCTGCAACACCGCCTCGGGGCGTGGCGGGCCGGAGGCGCGCGAGCATCTGCAGGCCGCCCGCCATGTGATCGACTGGGCCGCCCATGCCGGGGTGCTGACCAGCGCGGCGCGCGACGCGGTGCTGGCCCGGCTGGAGGAGATCGGCCCCGACCTGCTCGGCCAGGCGACGACCACACGGGACTGCATCCACCGCTGCGGCATGGCGCTGGCCGCCGGGCGCCAGCCCGATCCGGCCGATCTCGACCTGCTCGGCCGGCTGCATGCCGCCAACCTCGCCACCGCCCGGCTGGCGCCGCAGGACGGTGGCTATGGCTGGGCCTGGATACCCGACGAAGGGCCGGTCCAGGCGATCCTGGGCCCGATCGTGCTGTCGGCCCTGCTGCTCTTGACCCGCAAGGACCTGACGCGGGTCAAGGAATGCCCGGGCCACCATTGCGGCTGGCTGTTCTTCGATACGACCAAGAACAAGACCCGGCGCTGGTGCGAAATGTCGGTCTGCGGCAACCGCGCCAAGCAGACCCGCCATGTGCAGCGCCGCCGTCAGGCGGGCACGAGCCAGCCGCAATAGCGGATGATCCGCCCGACGCCGGGCAGGTCCATCGCGATATCGAAGACGAACCGCCCCTCGCCATCGGCATATTCGCAGGCGTCGCAGCGCGGCCGCAGGAAATCCGGCAGGCCGATGCCCAGCAGGCGAAAGCCGACCAGGTGCCACCTGAGGCCGGCCGGCGTCGCCCGCAGCCGGAACAGATTGTCGAACGGCCCCAGCCGTTCGACCAGCAGGCGCTGGCCCGCCGTCACCCGGCTGCGATAGCGGCGCGCGGCAAAGCGCCGGTCCCAGATCTCCGCATCGGCCCGGCGGTCGAAGGTGATGGTCACCGGCACGTCACGCCCGGCCGCCGGCAGGCCGACCAGTGCCGTGGCCCAATGCGCGATCAGGCCGGGCGCCAGCTCGATATCGGCCCGGCCGGTCATCGTCAGGGGGCCGAGGCCGCCGTGCACCGCCTGGACGGCCGGCGGCAAGCTTGCGAAATCCGCGCCGATCAGGCCAGAAAACACTGTCGCCACGCCCGATCCCCGCCGAGAATTGCACCCGTCCGCCATGGATGGCACAGGCCCGTGATGACCGCAACCGAGCCCCCGCTCTACCTGTTCGACGGCGTCTGCGTACTCTGCAACCGCAGCGTCCGATTCGTCCTGGACCATGAGCGCGGGCCGGAGATCCGCTTCGCCGCCGCCCAGTCGGAAACCGGCCGGGCCCTGCTGGCGCGGCTCGACCTGCCTGAAATGCCCGACAGCTTCGTCTTCATCGCGGACGGCCGGGTCTTCGAACGCTCGGCCGCGGTGATCGCCGTGGCACGCCATCTGCGGGCGCCGTGGTCGTGGCTGGCGGCGGTGGCAGGCCTGCTGCCGGCGCCGCCGCTCGACTGGCTCTACGACCGCGTCGCCCGCAACCGCTATCGCCTGTTCGGTCGCTACGATGCCTGCCTGGTGCCGGATGCCGGCCTGCGCGCCCGGTTCATGCCGTGAATGCACACGCTAAGCCTGCATGGCTGGCCTGCAAGCTCTGACTTGGCGCGGCCGCGACTTCGGACGTACCATCCCCGACCCTGCCGGTCAGTGCGAGCAATCCGTATGACGTTGAGCCCGTCCGAGGTCCACACCGTGGTGATCGGCGCCCTGCTGGCGCTGTTCCTTTCGGCCCTCGACCAGACCATCATTTCCACCGCCCTGCCGACCATGGCCGCCGAGCTCGGCGATTTCGCCCTGATCTCCTGGGTGGTGACCTCCTACCTGCTGGTCTCGACCTGTGTCACCCCGATCCTGGGCAAGCTGTCCGACCTCTACGGCCGGCGGGTGATTCTGCTGATCTGCCTCGTCGTCTTCCTCGGCGCCTCGGCGCTCTGCGCGCTGGCCCCGACCATGCCGCTGCTGATCGCCGCGCGCGCCATCCAGGGCGCCGGCGGCGGCGGGCTGATGGTGATGGCGCAGACCATCATCGCCGACGTCGTCGCCCCGCGCGAACGCGGCCGCTACGCCGCCTATTTCGCGATGGTATGGGCCTCGTCCTCGCTGCTCGGCCCGATCCTCGGCGGCTTCCTCAGCCAGCATGCCGGCTGGCCCTGGATCTTCTGGGTCAACCTGCCGATCGGCTTCGTCGCCTTCTTCGTCATCGACCGGGTGCTGCGCAAGCTGCCGGTGCGCCACCAGCAGGCCCGCATCGACTATCTCAGCGTCGCGCTGTTCACGCTCGCCTCGACCGGCGTGCTGGCGGTGTTCTCGCTCGGCGGCACCCAGCTGAAATGGACCTCGCCCTGGCTGTGGGCCATCGCGGTCGCGGCCGTCGTCATCGGCTGGCTGTTCCTGCGCCGTCAGGGCCGCGTCGCCGAACCGATCCTGCCGCCGCGTTTCCTGACCGACGCGGTGGTCGGCCCGGCGCTCGGCGCCGTGGCGCTCGGCTTCGGCGCCTATCTGGCCGTCGCGGTGCTCGCCCCGACCTACATGCAGGTCGCCTTGGGGGCCGAGCCGGCGACCGTCGGGCTGATGATGATCCCGATGATGATCGCCACGACGATCACCGCCGCCTCGTCGGGCCGCTATGTCAAGGCCACCGGCAACTACAAGCTGCCCCCGCTGATCGGCATGCCGATCGCGGCCGCCGCGCTGATCGTGCTGGCCCTGCTCGGCCAGCGCGACACGCTGGTGATCGCCGCGGGCCTGCTGTTCCTGGTCGGCCTCGGCATCGGCCCGATCTTCCCGACCTCGATGGTGGCCGCCCAGAACGCGGTGGCCCGCCGCGACCTCGGCACCATCACCGGCACGATCGGCTTCTCGCGCGCGCTGGGCGGCGCCGTGCTGACCGCCGCCGCCTCCGCCCTGGTGCTCGGGCTGATCGCGCTGTGGGTACCGGCGGCCGGCAACGTGTCGGGCATGGAAGACCTGGTCCGCCACCCGCTGGACGCCGCCGGCCGGGCCGAGATCGCGCGCGCCTTCTCGGTGCTGTTCGGCGCGACCGCGGCGGTCATCCTGCTCGCCGCCTTCATCTACATGCAGGTGGCCCACCGCCCGCTGCGCGAAACGGTCGAGGTGGAGCCGGTCGAGCCGGTGTGAGCGGCTATTTCCACGCCTCGCGATCGATATCGCGCGAGGCGTGGATCACTCTGACGATGACGATTTCACCCGGTAGCGCGCGGTAGAAAACCACGTAGCTGCCGACCGGCCAACTCCGCAGGTCGGGCGACAACTCGGGGCGTGCCCGCCCGGCGCTGGGGTTATCAGCGAGAAAATCGAACTGCGTAGCCAGTTTACGCGTGTGGCGATCCGCAGCTGTCGGATTATCAGTTGCGATATAGCGCCAGATATCCGCGATATCCCTGCGTGCTCTCGCAGTGCGGGATAGGCCCCTCATACGACGAGGCTAATTCTTCGCGTCTGCGTCTGCTTCCGCATGCATCTCCGCCAGGAATTCGTCGACATCGAACGGCTCGACCCGACCGGCGTCAATGTCGGCAAGTCCCTCGGCGATATCAGCACGCAGTGCCGCAAGCTTGGCCGCGTCGTCGATCACTTCCTCGATCGTGATGCGATACCGCGCGCCCCGAAGTGGCTTGCCACCCGGCAACTTGTCGGCCACCGCAATCGGCAATTCGCTCGCTGAAACTTCGACCGTGAGCTTCATACCGACATTCTAGCCGCGTTACGAGCGCGCTGCATCCCCGTTCGACGCCATGAACGCCTCGACCGCTTCCCGCCGCGGGATCGGCGCCACGGCCGAGTACCCCTGCGTGGTCAGCGCCGCGGCGGCGCAGGCATAGCGGGCGGCGGCTTCGGCGGTGTCGCCGGCGGCGAGGCGGGCGAGGAAGCTGCCGTCGCAGCAATCGCCGGCGCCGGTGGCGTCGACCGCGGTAACCTTGAAGGCCGGGATGCGCAGGCGCCGGTCACCCTCGGCGAGCCAGGCGCCCTCGGCGCCGAGCTTGAGCAGCACCAGGCCGGCACCGCGGCCGAGCGCATAGTCGAGCACGGCTTCCGGATGGGTCAGGCCGAACAGATCGGCCATTTCCTCGAAACCCGGCAGGAAGACGTCGGCCTGGGCGATCGTCGCGTCGATGATGGCGCGCGCCCGCGGCCGCGACCACAGCTTCAGCCGGACATTGGGATCGTAGGAGACGCGGGTGCCGGCGGCGCGCGCGGTCTCGACCGCATGGAACACCGTGTCGGTGGCGCTGGGCGAGATCGCCTGGCTGATGCCGGAGACGTGCAGGAAACGCGCCGAGGCGACCAGCCGCGTCGGCAGGTCGGCCGGCGTCATCCGCGCCGCGGCCGAGCCGGAGCGGCGATAGGTGAATTCATGCCCGTCGGGGCCGTGGGTGACGAAATAGATGCCGGTCGGCGCGTCGCGGTCGGTCGCGACCTCGTCGGCCTGCACCCCTTCGGCCTGCCATAGCCGGCGCAGCGAGCGGCCGAAGGCATCGTCGCCCAGCCGCGTCCAGTAGGCAGCCTTCGCACCCTGGCGGCTTGCCGCGATCGCGACGTTCGAACTGTCGCCGCCGAAGCCTTGAGCGAAGGCGCCGTTCTCTTCGGCCTGGTTGAATTCGACCATCGGCTCGCCGATGGCCACGAGGTCAAGGATCTTGTCGGTCATGCCGCCCAGGCCTCGACGAAGGCGCGGGCATTGGCGGCGACGGTCTCGGCAGCCATGCCCGGCTTGTAGAGCGCCGAGCCCAGGCCGAAGCCGGTAGCCCCGGCGGCGCGATAGACCGCCATGCGAGCGGGCGTGATGCCGCCGACCGGCATCAGCCGGGTCCCCTTCGGCAGCACCGCGCCCCAGGCCTTGACCACCTCGGGCGCGATCTGCTCGGCGGGGAAGGCCTTGAGGCCGTCGGCGCCGGCGCCCAGCGCGGCGAAGGCTTCGGTCGGCGTCGCCACGCCGGGCACGCAGACCATGCCATGGGCCTTGGCCGCCGAAATGATCGCGGTGTCGGCATGCGGCATGACGATCAGCTTGGCGCCGGTCGCGGCGACGGCGGCGACGTCGGCGACGCGCAGCACGGTGCCCGCACCGATCAGGCAGCGGTCGCCGAAGCGGCCGACCAGCCGGGCGATCGAGACCAGCGGGTCGGGCGAATTCAGCGGCACCTCGATCGTGGTGAAGCCGGCGCCGACCAACACTTCGCCGACGTCGCCGGCCTCGCCCGGGGTCAGGCCGCGCAGGATCGCGACCAGCGGCAGGGCATCGAGACGGTCGAGCATGGCAGGCTACTCCTTTAACAGACCGGCCGAGCCGGCAATGCGCCACAAGCCGGTGACGACGGCATCGTCCGGCGCCGCGGCGGCGACCCGGCCACAGAGGGCCAGGGCGGTCACGTAGCGATGGCTCAGCCCTGCCCCGCCGATCACGGTGACCGGGCCCGGCCAATCCTGGCCGAAGGCCGCGATCTCGGCACCGATCAGAATGCCGGACAGCCGCGCGGCCAGCGCCTCCGGCCCGGCGCGACCGAGCAAGCCCAGCGCGCGGATGCCGAACAGGTCGACCAGGCCGCGGTCATGGCCGGCCGCGACGCCCTCGGCGAACGCCGCCTCGTCCAGCGACGCGTCGGGCGCAATGGTGCGCGACAGGATCGACTGGCGGGCGAGCAGGCCATAGATCTCGCCGGTCATCGCGGTGGCGAAATCCTCGACCCGGCCGCCCTTGACCCGCACCCATTTGGCATGGGTGCCGGGCAGCAGCAGCAGGCGGTCGGCATCGTCGCCGG
>JAEYTW010000345.1 GCA_023433835.1 Pseudomonadota bacterium
CTGCAGGCGGTGCGCGACCGCAACCAGCTCGATACCTCGCTGGTCGACGACGTGGTCTTCGGCTGCGTCGAGCCGGCCGGCGAGCAGGGCGCCAACATCGCCCGGGTCGCCGCGATTGCGGCCGGCCTCGACGAGAAGGTCGCGGGCGTGCAGATCAACCGCTTCTGCGCCTCCGGCCTCGAGGCCTGCAACATGGCGGCCGCCCAGGTGATGGCCGGCCAGTCCGACATGACCATCGGCGGCGGCGTCGAATCGATGTCGCGTGTGCCGATGGGCACCTCGGGCGGTGCCTGGCCGGTCGACCCGGCGGTGGCCTTCGACACCTATTTCGTGCCGCAGGGCATCTCGGCCGACCTGATCGCGACCAAGTGGGGCTACAGCCGCGACGACGTCGACGCCTATGCGGTCGAAAGCCAGAAGCGCGCCGCCGCGGCCTGGGCCGCCGGGCGCTTCAAGAACTCGATCGTGCCGGTCAGGGACGTCAATGGCCTGACCGTGCTCGACCGCGACGAATTCATGCGGCCGGAGACGACGATGCAGAGCCTGGCGGCGCTGGATCCGTCGTTCAAGGTGCAGGGCGAGATGTTCGGCTTCGATGCCGTCGCCACCCAGCGCTATCCGGAAGTCGAGCGCATCAACCACGTCCACCATGCCGGCAATTCCTCCGGCATCGTCGACGGCGCGGCCGCCGTGCTGATCGGCAATGCCGAGGCCGGCAAGCGCGCCAACCTGAAGCCGCGGGCCCGCATCCGCTCGTTCGCCTCGATCGGATCGGAACCGACGATCATGCTGACCGGCCCGTCGTTTGCGGCCGAGAAGGCCCTGAAGCGCGCCGGCATGAAGTCGACCGACATCGACCTCTACGAACTGAACGAAGCCTTCGCCTCGGTCGTGCTGCGCTTCATGGAGGCGCTGAACGTCCCGCACGACAAGATCAACGTCAACGGCGGCGCGATCGCCATGGGCCATCCGCTGGGCGCCACCGGCGCCATGATCCTCGGCACCGTGCTGGACGAGCTGGAGCGGACGGGCAAGTCGACCGCGCTGGTCACGCTGTGCGTCGGCGCCGGCATGGGCACCGCCACCATCATCGAGAGGGTCTGATCCGATGATCGATTATCAAGTCGACGGCGACGGCATCGCCACTATCGCCTGGAACATGGCCGACCGGCCGATGAACGTGCTGAACAACGAGTCGGTCGCGCTGTTCGGCGAAAAGGTCCAGGCGGCGATCAAGGACGGCGCCGTCAAGGGCGTCATCATCACCTCGAAAAAAAGCGACTTCGTCGCCGGCGCCGACCTGACCTCGGTCACCGAGGCCCGCTCGGCCGAGGAGATGATGCAGAAGTCCTGGGCGCTGCAGAGCCTGTTCCGCCAGATGGAAAAGTCGGGCAAGCCCTTCGTCGCCGCGATCAACGGCACGGCGCTGGGCGGCGGCTACGAGATCTGCCTGGCCTGCCACTACCGCATCGCCGCCGACAACCCGAAAACCCTGATCGGCCTGCCGGAAGTCACCATCGGCCTGTTGCCGGGCGCCGGCGGCACCCAGCGCCTGCCCCGCCTGATCGGCATCCGCAATGCGCTGCCGCTGATCCTCGAGGGCAAGAAGCAGTCGGTCGACAAGGCGCTGGCACAGGGCCTGGTCGACAAGGTGGTGCCGGCCAACGATCTGCTGTCGGCCGCCAAGGAATGGCTGCTGACCGAGGGGCCGAAGAACACGGTCAAGCCCTGGGACAAGAAGGGTTTCCGCGTCGCCGACCCGGTGCAGAGCCCCAAGGGCTACGAAACCTTCACCGCCGGCAATGCGATGGCGCGCGAGAAGTCGTTCGGCAACTACCCGGCCGTGCGCAACATCCTGGCCTGCGTCTATGAAGGCCTGCAGGTCGATATCGACTCAGGGCTCAAGGTCGAGAGCCGGTATTTCGTCAATTGCGCGATGTCGCCGCAGGCGCGGAACATGATCCGCAGCCTGTTCTTCGGCATCAACGAAGCCAACAAGCTGGCCGGCCGCCCCGAAGGCGTGCCGACGGCAAAGTACCAGAAGATCGGCATCCTCGGCGCCGGCATGATGGGCGCGGGCATCGCCTATGTCTCGGCGGTCGCCGGGCTTGAGGTCGTGCTGCTCGATTCGACGCCGGAATCGGCGGAGAAGGGCAAGAGCTACAGCGCCGGCCTGCTGGACAAGAAGGTGTCGCGCGGCGGCATGGCGGTGCCTGAGCGCGACGCGGTGCTGGCCCGCATCACGCCCACCACCGACTACGCCCTGCTCAAGGGTTGCGAGCTGGTGATCGAAGCGGTGTTCGAGAATCGCGAGATCAAGGCCGACGTGACGCGCAAGGCCGAGGCGGTGATCGGGGCGGATGCGATCTTCGCCTCCAACACCTCGACCCTGCCGATCACCGGCCTGGCCGAAGCGTCGAGCCGGCCGGCCAATTTCATCGGCCTGCATTTCTTCTCGCCGGTCGACAAGATGCCGCTGGTCGAGATCATCCTGGGCAAGGAGACCAGCCCGGAATGCCTCGCCCGCGCGATGGACTACGTCAAGCGCATCCGCAAGACGCCGATCGTGGTCAACGACTTCCGCGGCTTCTACACCAGCCGGGTGTTCGCCACCTACGTCAACGAGGGCCTGGCGATGCTGGCCGAAGGCGTCGCCCCGGCGCTGATCGACAATGCCGGGCGCATGGCCGGCATGCCGGTCGGCCCGCTGGCCCTGGCCGACGAAGTCGCCCTCGATCTGATGCTGAAGGTGCGCAGGCAGACCCAGGCCGATCTGGGGGATGCCTACCGGCCCGCCCCGGCCGATCCGGTGGTCGAGCTGATGGCCGACAAGCTCGGCCGCGTCGGCAAGAAGGCGGGCAAGGGATTCTACGACTATCCCACCGACGGCGCGAAGAAGCATCTGTGGGCCGGGCTGGGCGAACACTTCCCCCTGGCCAAGGAACAGCCCGACGTCGCCGAGGTCAAGAAGCGGCTGATGTACATCCAGTCGATCGAAACCGCACGCTGCCTGGAGGAGAACGTCGTCACCACCGTGCGCGACGCCGACGTCGGCTCGATCCTCGGCTGGGGTTTCGCGCCGTTCCTGGGCGGCACGCTGAGCCAGATCGACACCGTCGGCACGGCGACGTTCGTGGCGGAGTGCGACCGGCTGGCGCAGAAGTATGGCACCCGCTTCACGCCGCCGAAAAGCCTGCGGGACATGGCGGCGAAGGGCGAGGGTTTCCACGGACCGGCGGCAAAGGCCGCCGCCTGATCTGAGGTCGCGGCGGAGACGCCGCGTCAGGCGCCGTCAGCCGGTGCAGCCCGCAGG
>JAEYTW010000346.1 GCA_023433835.1 Pseudomonadota bacterium
GCCCGAAGGCGCAGCCGCGCGGCAGGGCGCCGGGCCGCGGCATCGCGCCGCCGATCTGGGCCAGCCGCGGCCTGGGGTCGCCGCCCGTCGGGATCGCCTGCATCAGCCCGGCGGTATAGGGGTGGCGCGGGTGCCGCATGATCGCCGCGGTCGGCCCGGTCTCGACGATGCGGCCGGCATACATGACGGCGACGCGGTCGGCGGTTTCGGTGACGACGCCGAGGTCGTGGGTGATCAGCAGTGCCGCCGCGTCGTGGTCGCGGCACAGCCGGCGCAGCAGGTCGAGGATCTGGGCCTGCACCGAGACGTCGAGGGCGGTGGTCGGCTCGTCGGCGATGATCACCTGTGGATCGCCGGCCAGGGCAAGCGCGATGACCACGCGCTGGCGCATGCCGCCCGAGAACTGATGCGGATAGTGGTCGACCCGCTGGCCGGGCGAGGGGATGCCGGTCTCCCCGAGCAGGGCGATGGCACGCTCGCGCGCCGCCGCGCGCGAGAGCGGCAGATGGGTGGTGATGGTTTCGACCAGCTGGTCGCCGACGGTCAGCAGCGGGTTCAGCGCGGTGAGCGGGTCCTGGAAGATCGCGCCGATCCGCCGGCCGCGGATGCGGCGCATCGCCGACTCGCTGAGGCCGGTGAGCGTCTGGCCGTCCAGGCGGATCTCGCCGCCCGCCACGCGCCCCGGCGGTTCCAGCAGGCCGATGACGGCCGCGCCCGTCAGCGACTTGCCGGCGCCGGATTCGCCGACCATGCCGACGATCTCGCCGGCCGCGATATCGAGCGAGACGCCGTCCAGCGCCCGCACCCGCCCGCGGCGGGTGACGAACTCGACGGCGAGGTTCCTGATCTCGAGCAGCGCCATGATCAGCCGAGCCTCGGGTTCAGCACGTCGCGCAGCCAGTCGCCCAGCAGGTTGACGGCCAGCACCAGCATGACCAGGGCCACGCCCGGGAATACCGAGATCCACCAGGCGCCGGAGAACAGGTAGCTGTTGCCGATATTGACCAGCGTGCCGAGCGACGGGCTGGTCGGCGGCATGCCGACGCCGAGGAAGGACAGGGTTGCCTCGGTCAGGATCGCGGTGGCGATCTGGACGGTGGCCAGCACGAACAGCGGGCCGGTGACGTTGGGCAGGATATGGGCCCGGGCGATGCGGGCGGGCGCCACGCCCGAGACGCGCGCCGAGTGGACGTAATCCTTGGAGCGTTCGGCAAGCGTCAGGCCGCGCACCGTGCGGGCATATTGCACCCAGCCCGACAGCGCGATCGCCGCGATCAGCACCGGCACGGCGAAGCGCGCATGGGCATCGCCCGGCAGCGCGGCGCGGGCGATGCCGTCGACCAGCAGGGCCACCAGGATGGCAGGAAAAGAAAGCTGGATGTCGGCGGCGCGCATGATGAAGGCATCGAGGAACCCGCCGGCGAAACCGGCAATCAGCCCGAGCGTGACGCCGAGAACCAGCGAGACCACGACCGACAGGATGGCGACGACCAGCGACAGCCGCGTGCCGTAGACGATCGCCGCCATCAGGTCGCGGCCCTGGTCGTCGGTGCCGAGCGGATGGCCCGGCCCCGGCGGCAGCAGCGAGTCGACCAGGTCGAGGTTGCGCAGGTCGAACGGGTCCCGGGCGACGATCACCGGCGCCAGCAGCGCGGCGATCAGGAACGCCGCGACGACGATGGCGGAGACGATTGCCAGCGGGTCATGGCGGAAGGCATGGGCGACGTCATGGTCCCACAGCCGGCGGGCCAGCGCGGTCACGCCGCCGCTCCCAGCGCATCCTCGGCGATGGCGGCGAACAGGGCCGCGCCGACCGGGATCACCGCGTCGTTGAAGTCGTAATGCGGCGAATGCAGGAAGGCGCCGGCCCTGGCCCCGGTGCCCAGGCGGAAATAGGCGCCGGGCCTGGCCTGCAGCATGAAGGCGAAATCCTCCGACCCCATCGAAGGCTCCATGTCGGCGACCACCCGGTCGGCGCCGAACAGGCCGCGCGCCAGCCGCACCACCCGCGCGGCCTCGGCCGGGTCGTTGATGGTCGGGGGATAGAGCTTGTCGTAGGTCACCTCGGCCTGGGCGCCGAAGGCCGCCGCGGCCTGGGCGGCCACTTCCGCCAGACGCTTCTCGACCAGTGCCTGCACCGGCGCGCGGTACCACTTGACGATGCCGGCGGTATCGACCGCGTCGGGAATGACGCTCAGCGCGGTCGGGCTGCCGGCCTGCAGGTGATGGAACGAGATGACAGCCGACTCCAGCGGGTTGACGTTGCGGCTGACGATGGTCTGCAGCGCGGTCAGCACATGGGCCGTGGCAATGATCGGGTCGATCGTCTGGTGCGGGTGGGCGCCGTGGCCGCCGACGCCGCGGATGCGCAGGCGGAAGACGTCGATGCCGGCCATCATCGGCCCGGGGTTGATGCCGATGGTGCCGGCGGGCAGCGACGGCCAGTTATGCAGCGCGAAGACCGACGAGACGGGGAAACGGTCGAACAGCCCGTCCTCGATCATCGCGCGGGCGCCGGCATGCCCCTCCTCGCCCGGCTGGAAGATCAGATGCACGCGCCCGCCGAAGTTCCGGGTCTCGGCCAGATAGCGGGCGGCACCGAGCAGCATGGTGGTATGCCCGTCATGGCCGCAGCCATGCATCTTGCCGGCCAGGGTCGAGCGGTGGCCGAAATCGTTCTTCTCCTCGATCGGCAGCGCATCCATGTCGGCGCGGATGCCGATCGCGCCGTCGCCGCTGCGGCTGCCGTGCAGCACGCCGACCACGCCGGTGCGGCCGATGCCGGTGTGGATCTCGTCGACGCCGCAGCGGCGCAGTTCGTCGGCGACCAGCGCCGCGGTCCGCGTCTCCTCGTAGCCGAGCTCAGGGTGGCGATGCAGGTCGTGGCGGATGGCGGTCAGGTCGGCGTGATGGCGGCCGATGGCGGCAAGGCGGGGGTCCATGGTCAGGCTCCCTTGACTGAAGCGGTGAGGCGGCCGTCGCGCAGCCGCGGATCGATGACGAGATAGGCGAGGTCGACGGCCAGGTTGATGGTCACGAAGACCAGGGCGATCAGGCAGAGATAGGCGGCCATGACGGGCACGTCGGCGAAGGCGACCGACTGGGCGAACAGGAGGCCCATGCCCGGCCATTGGAATACCGTCTCGGTGATCAGCGCGAAGGCGATGATCGAGCCGAGCTGCAGGCCGATGATGGTGACGACCGGCATCAGCGCGTTGCGCAGCGCATGGCGAAAATAGACGGCGCCGGGTTTCAGGCCGCGGGCGCGGGCGAACCTGACGAAATCGGTCCGCATCACCTCGAGCATCTCGGCGCGTACCAGCCGCAGGACGAGGGCGAGCTGGAACAAGGCGAGCGTCAGCCCGGGCAGCACCAGGTGGCGCCAGCCGTCCAGGGTGAGGAAGCCGGTGCGCCACCAGCCCAGCGCCACCGTCTCGCCCCGGCCGTAGGAGGGCAGCCAGCCCAGCGTGACCGAGAAGACGAGAATCAGCAGCACGCCGAGGAAGAAGGTCGGCAGCGAGATGCCAAGGAGCGAGAGGGCCAGAAGGCCGCGCGAGACGAGGCCGCGCCGCACGATGGCAGTGCGCACGCCCAGCGGCACGCCGACGAGGATGGCGAGGCCGGCGGCGAACAGGCTGAGTTCGAGCGTTGCGGGCATCCGCTCGGCCAGGAGGTCGGCCACCGGCCGGCCGAGCTTGAGCGAGCGGCCGAAATCCCCGTGCGCCGCCTGCTCCAGGAAGCGGAGATACTGGACGTGGGCGGGCTGGTCGAGCCCGAGGCTGGCGGCGACCCGGGCGCGATCGGCCGCGGTCGCATCCTGGCCCAGCATCTGCGTGACCGGATCGCCGACGAAGCGGAACAGGACGAAGGCGATCAGCGACACCACCAGCATCACCACGACGGCCTGGAACAGACGGCGCGCGAGGTAGAGCAGCATCAGTCGACCGTGAAGAAGGCGAGGTTGACGCGGTTGTCGATCTGGATCGGCGTCGAGACCGTCTTCTTCATCCCCCAGACGATGCCCTGCTGGTAGAGCGGGATATGGCCGATGTCTTCCCGGTGAAGGGTCAGGGCCTTGGTCACCAGCGCGGTGCGCCTGGCCGGGTCCATCTCGCTCAGCACGGCGCGGATGGTGCGGTCGACTTCGGCGTTCGAATAGCCGCCGACGTTCCACTGGCCCTGGTCGCCGCGCTGGGAATGGATCATCACGCTCAGCGTGTTGTAGGCGTCCATGTTGACCGGCGTGTAGCCGAAGAAGTTCAAGCTGGTATCCTTCGAGCCGACCTTGGGGAAGAAGCGCGACGAGGGCATCGCATCCAGCGTCACCTTGATGTCGATGCGGGCCAGCATGCCGGCCAGCGCCTGGCAGACGCGCTCGTCGTTGACATAGCGGTCGTTCGGGCAATCGAGCGTCACGCCGAAGCCGTCGGCATAGCCGGCCTCGGCCATCAGCGCCTTGGCGGCGGCGACGTCGTAGGGCCAGGCGCGAGGCTGCAGGCTCGGATCGACGCCGTTGACGCCCGGCGCGATCATGTTGCCGGTCGGCACCGCGGTGCCGCGCATGATCCGCGCGTTGATCGCGGTCATGTCGATCGCCTGGTACATCGCCTGGCGGACGCGGCGATCCTTGAACGGGTTGCGGCCCTTGACGGTCGAATAGAGCAGTTCGTCGCGGGCGACGTCGAGGGCCAGGAACATCGTGCGGATCTCCGGCCCCTGCAGCAGCTTCAGGCCCGCGGTCTTCTCGACCCGGTCGATATCCTGCACCGGCACCGGATAGGCGAAGTCGACCTCGCCCGACAACAGCGCGGCGATGCGGGTGGCGGGCGCCGCGATGCGCACCATCGTCGCCTCGGTGATGTTGTGGCGCGGCTTGTCCCACCAGCCGGGGGCTGCGGCCAGCACCGTCCTGACGTCGACGTCGCGCGACTTCAGCCGGAACGGCCCCGTGCCGTTGGCATGGCGGGTCGCGTAGTTCTCCTTCGACTGCTTCAGGTCGGCCGGCGCCTGCGCATTGTTCTGCTCCGACCAGGCGCGCGACATGATGCGGATTTCGGGCAGCGACTGGATCAGCGCCGCATTGGGGAAGGCGGTGACGATGTCGACGGTCAGCGGGTCGACCGCCTTCACCGCCGTGATCGAGGCGGCGAAGACCTTCATGTCGGACGTTTCCGACATGGCGCGGCGGAACGAGAAGGCGACATCGTCGGCCGTGAACGGCTGGCCGTCATGGAACTTCACGTTCGGCCGCAGGGTGAAGCGCCAGATCGTCGGTTCCGGCTGGCTCCAGGACAAGGCCAGCGCCGGCTCGATCTTCATCGCCGCGTCGCGGCGCACCAGGCCTTCGTAGATATGCTGCAGCACGGTCAGGGTCATGCCGTGGTTGAAGGCATGGGGATCCATCGTCGCGGCATCGTCCTGCGAGGCCCAGGTCAGGTTCTTCGCGTCGGCCGGCCCCGCCAGCAGCGTCATGCCCACCAGGGCCGCGATCATCGTCTTGCGCATCAGGCACGCCTCCTCTGTTCGCCGCTTCCCCCGGGGATGCGGCGTCGGTCGTCTGGTTTTGCGTTGTCGCCGCGGCCTCGGCTAACTTACGCACCGGATCGTCGACGATGTATAATTCACATACGCAACGGTCCGTATGTCAAGTCGATTTTCCCGGAGGGGGAGCAGTGCGTCCTGATTCCAAGCGTGAGGAAGAAAAGCGCGGCGGCCGCACCGGCCGGCCGCGTGACGAGGCGGTCGACCGGGCGCTGATCGGCGCGGCGACCGACCTGCTGCGCGAGCGCGGCTATCGCGCGCTGTCGATGGAAGGGGTGGCGGCGCGCGCCGGCGTCGCCAAGCAGAGCGTCTATCGCCGCTGGCCGTCGAAGGGCGCGCTGCTGGTCGACATCTACATGGAAGGCATGGGCGAGGAGAGCCTGCCGGCTACCTCCGGGCACGGTGTGGTCGCCGATTTCCGCGCCTATCTCCGACAGACGATCGAACGTCTCAAGGATGCGGCCTGGGCCAATACGCTGCGCAGTCTGGTGGCCGAGGCGCAGAACGATCCCGACCTCGCCGCGCTGATGGTCGGCCGCGTGGTCGAGCCGCGGCGCGAAGCCGGCCGCCACATCGTCGCCCAGGCGGTGGCGGCGGGCGAGCTGAGCGCCGATTTCGACGTGGAGACCGCGCTCGATTTCGTGTTCGGGGCGATCTGGTACCGGCTGCTGCTCGGCCATGCGCCGCTGACCGCCGAGTTCGTCGACCGCATGCTGGCGCAACTGTTTCCCAAGCCGGCTTTGCCGCGCCGCACAAAAGGTTAATTCGTTTACGCGACGTTTATGCGAACTGGCACAGCCGTACCTCGTTCGTTTACGGGGTTCCCCCTTACCGTTGTCGACAGTGGCCCGGTCCCGTCGCAGGACCGGCCGAGAACGATAACCATGGAGGAGGGGAACGCTCGATGTCGCAAAACGTGGCTGATATGGGGGGCGCGCCAACGCAGGTGCGGCCCATGACCCGGGAGGAGAAGAAGGTCATCCTGGCCTCCTCCCTCGGCACGATCTTCGAATGGTACGACTTCTATCTCTACGGTTCGCTGGCCGCCATGATCGGCGCGCAGTTCTTCTCGGCCTTCCCCGAGACCCAGCGCAACATCTTCGCGCTGCTGGCCTTTGCCGCCGGCTTCCTGGTGCGCCCGTTCGGCGCGCTGGTCTTCGGCCGCGTCGGCGACCTCGTCGGCCGCAAGTATACCTTCCTGGTCACCATCGTGATCATGGGCGCCTCGACCTTCCTGGTCGGCGTGCTGCCGAGCTATGCCACCATCGGCGTCGCCGCCCCGATCATCCTGATCGCGCTGCGCTGCCTGCAGGGCCTGGCGCTGGGCGGCGAATACGGCGGCGCCGCGGTCTACGTGGCCGAGCATGCGCCGGTCGGCCGGCGCGGCTTCTACACCTCGTGGATCCAGACCACCGCCACGCTCGGCCTGCTGCTGTCGCTGGTGGTCGTGCTGTTCGTGCGCATGTATGTCGGCGAGAAGGAATTCGCCGAATGGGGCTGGCGGATTCCGTTCATCGTCTCGATCCTGCTGCTGGCCATCTCGGTCTGGATCCGGCTGCAGATGAACGAAAGCCCGGCCTTCCAGAAGATGAAGGCCGAAGGCAAGGGGTCGAAGGCACCGCTGTCGGAAGCCTTCGGCCAGTGGAAGAATGCCAAGTGGGCGCTGCTTGCCCTGCTCGGCCTCGTCGCCGGTCAGGCCGTGGTCTGGTACACCGGCCAGTTCTATGCGCTGTTCTTCCTCCAGTCGATCCTCAAGATCGACATGTTCACCGCCAACGTGCTGATCGCCTGGTCGCTGATCCTCGGCACCGGCGGCTTCATCGTCTTCGGTTCGCTGTCCGATCGCATCGGGCGCAAGCCGATCATCCTGGCCGGCTGCCTGATCGCCGCCGTCACCTACTTCCCGCTGTTCAAGTACCTCACCGCCACGGCCAACCCGACGCTCTACAAGGCCCAGACCGAGCATCCGGTCGTGGTGACCGCCGATCCGAAGGATTGCTCGTTCCAGTTCAATCCGACCGGCACGGCCAAGTTCACCTCGTCCTGCGACATCACCAAGGCGTTCCTGGCCTCGAACTCGGTCAGCTACACCACGGTTGAGGGCCCGGCCGGCCAGCCGGCCAAGGTCAAGGTCGGCGAGACCGAGATCACCTCGGTGCCGGGCACCGCCCCGGCCGAGGCGCAGACGGCCTTCCGCACCCAGCTCGGCGCGGCGATCACGGCGAACGGCTACCCCGCCGCCAACGATCCGGCGAAGGTGAAGGTGACCAACTTCTTCGGTGTCTTCGCCTCGGGCCAGGCCTTCACCGCGGTCATCCTGCTGACGGTCCTGGTGATCTACGTCACCATGGTCTATGGCCCGATCGCCGCGGCGCTGGTCGAACTGTTCCCGACCCGGATCCGCTATACCTCGATGTCGCTGCCGTATCACATCGGCAACGGCTGGTTCGGCGGCCTGCTGCCGGCGACCTCGTTCGCGATGGTGGCCCAGACCGGCGATATCTTCTACGGCCTCTGGTACCCGATCGTGATCGCCCTGGCGACCGTGGTGATCGGCGCGCTGTTCGTGCCGGAAACCAAGGACCGCGACATCTTCACCTTCGAAAGCAACGACGCCAAATAACTCGAAGATCCCGACCCACTGTCACCGGGGGTGTGCATCGCACGCCCCCTGTTTCTTTTGGGGGGTGCGCTGATTTGGGCATCACCCTGTCCGCGACACGGTGCTACCGTCGCGCGCTCCGATCTGATTAGCATCGGCCCGAGAGGGAGAATCGCCATGACAAATCCGACCCCGGGCGGCGTCTATGCCGCGTCGTTGACCCCGCTGGACCCCAAGACCCTGCGCCCGGATACCGACCGGCTGGTCGCGCATTCGCGCTGGCTGCTCGAGCGCGGCTGCGACGGTCTGGGCATTCTCGGCACGACCGGCGAGGCCAACTCGCTGTCGGTGGCGGACCGGCGCCGGGTGATCGAGGCCGCGGCCGCGGCCCTGCCGCCGGAACGGCTGATGCCGGGCATCGGATCCTGCGCGCTGGCCGATGCGATCGAACTGGGCCAGGCCGCGCTCGAGGCCGGGGTGCGCAACGTGCTGTGCCTGCCGCCGTTCTACTACAAGCCGGTGCCCGAGGCGGCGGTCGAGGCCTTCTTCGACCGGCTGATCGACGGCCTGGCCGATCCGAATCTGCGCCTCTACCTCTATCATTTCCCGCAGTTGACCGGCTTTGCCTTCACCGTGCCGATGGTCGAACGGATGATCGCCCGCCATGGCGCCATCATCGCCGGCATGAAGGATTCGTCCGGCGTGCTCGACAACATGACGACCTTTGCCCGGTCGATCCCTGGTTTCGGCGTGTTCGCCGGCTCGGAGCAATTCCTGCTGCCGGTGCTCGAGGCCGGCGCGGTCGGCTGCATCTCGGCCACCACCAACCTGACTTCGCCGCTGGCGCAGGTCGTCTATCGCAACCGCAGCGCCGGCGACCAGGAACGGCTGACCGCCCAGCGCCTGGCGATCCAGAAATACCCGCTGGTCGCCATGCTCAAGGGGCTGATGCAGCGCCATTCGGGCGATGCCGCCTGGGCCGGCATGCTGCCGCCGGCGCTGCCGATGGCGGCGGCGGATATCGCGGCGCTCGGCGCCCAGCTCGAGGCCCTGGGCATCGAAGGGTTGAAGCTCGCGGCTTGACGCCGCGGCATTCAGGCCCCAATGCTGTTACCGACCAGTAGGCAACAGCATTCGGGCGCCTTCGCATGCCGCATTGCAGCATCCTTGCCGATCCAGTCTTCGGGCTCGGCAACGACCTGATCCCTTGCTATGGTCCGCGCCCCGGCGAATCGGGGCGTGGCGATGAGGAGTGAGCAGGGGATGAAGCCGGCGGCCAATTCGCCGTGGACCGAGGAGGTCCAGAATCGCGAGGAGCAGTTCGAGCTGAAGCGGCGCGCGGTGCTGAAGGCCGCGGCCCGCGCCTTCATCCAGCGCGGCTACTACCGCACCTCGCTCGACGACCTGGCGAAAAGCCTGCACGTCACCAAGCCGACGCTCTACTACTACATCAAGAACAAGGAAGACATTCTCTACGCCTGCCAGGCCATCGGGGCCGAGCGCATGCACAAGGCGATGAGCGAGGCCCAACAGGCCGGCCGCAACGGCCTGGGCAAGCTGATGATCTTCCTGAAGGCCTATGCCGAGCACGTGCTGGACGATTTCGGCCGCTGCCTGATCATGGTCGACAACCGGGCGCTGAAGCCCGAGACCCGTGCGCTGCTGCAGGGCGACGAACGCGCGCTCGATACCCAGCTGCGCCAGATGATCGCCGAGGGCATTGCCGACGGCTCGATCGGCGTCGACGACCCGAAGATGGCGTCGTTCTTCATCTTCGGCGCCTTCAACTGGCTGACCCACTGGTACCAGCCGGAAGGCCCGCTGTCGCCCGAGGAGATCGCTGACAAGTTCCTGGTCTACGTCCGCTCGGGCGTCGCCCGCGCCGACGCGGCTCAGGCGATCAGCCCGAGCGCGGCGCCCGAGGCGGAGAAGCCGGGGAAGGCGCGCGCGGCATCGGCCGGCGACCAGCGGCGGGCCAAGACCTCGGCCAGGACGGCGCGGTAGTCGGTCGTCACCTTCAGGTCGACGCCGTCCTCGAGCGGACCGGGCCCCAGGCCCGGCCAGCGGCCGTACATCCGGCCGCCCTGCACCTTCGCCCCCATCACCAGCATCGCCCCGCCGCGGCCGTGATCGGTGCCGTTCGAGCGGTTGGCGCGGAAGCGCCGGCCGAACTCGGTCATCACCACCACGGTCGTCGTCGCCTGGCGGGGCCCGAGGTCATCCCAGAACGTGGTCAGCGCCCGCGACAGCTGGGCGGTGAGATTGCCGAAGCGGCCGGGCTGGCCCTCATGGGTGTCCCAGCCGCCGAGATCGACGGCGGCGAGTTCCAGCCCGACATCGAGCCGGGCGAGCCGCGCCACCGCCATCAGCGCCCGCCCGGCCTCGCCGGCATTCTCGTAGCGCGCCGCCCGCTCGTAAGGGGCGGGCTTGCCGTCCGGCAGATGGTCGATGCGGGCGTCGAGCAGCAGCGAGGAATCGAGCATCCGCCGCATCGCCGCGCCCACCGGGCTGCGGTCGCCGGCGGGATAGATATTGCCGAGCATCTGCCGCATCACCGGCCCGCCGGGCAGGCCGGCCGCCGCATTGACGTCGGGCACGGCGACCGCGCCGGGCAGCCCGGCGTAGGACAAGGGCAGCGACGGGCTCGACCCCGCCGCGAACAAGGCGCCGTCGGCCATATGCGGCGTGGCGAGGCGGGCGAGCCAGCCGTCGGGCACCCGGCCGATATCGGCCTCGCGCGCGACGCCCTTGTCCATCATGTCCTGGGCGACGAAATGGCTGCGCGACGGGGTGGTCAGCCCGACCGCGTGCAGGATGGCAAGCTGCCCGCCGCGATAGAGCTCGGCCAGCCCGCCGGCCTCGTGATGCAGGTGGAAGCCGGCCTTGTCGTCGAGGCTGTTCGACAGCGCGAAGCCCGGCCGCTCGTCACCCTCGGTGACGCGCAGGTCGGCCGGCCGCGCCTCGATATAGAACGGATCGGCCGCGGGACCGACCAGGTTCAGCCCGTCGCAGGCGCCGCGCTGGAAGATGACGACGAGGAGGTCGCGCGGCCCGCTCGCCGCCGGACCGGCGAAGGCGAGATTGGAGGTCGCGGCCAGCGCGCCGGTGGCGGCGAGCGCGCGCAGGATGTCGCGGCGGTGCGGTGTCGGCAGCATCATCTCACCTCAGCGCAGCTGGAATTCGGGATAGAGACCGACGGCCGCGACCAGCCGCCGGGCCTTCGCATCCTCGGCATCGAGGGGGTGCGCCGCGT
>JAEYTW010000372.1 GCA_023433835.1 Pseudomonadota bacterium
GCCGCCACCTGCGCCGCCGTCGGGAAAGCATGGGTCAGCGCGGGATCGGTGCGCTGGCCGGCGGGGATTTCCGCGCCGCAGATCTCGACCAGCCGGCCGGCCAGCCGCCGCCCGGCCTCGACCGTCACCTGCTGGCCCAGCACCGCGCGCACGGCGAGCTCGAACCCGTCCCAGCCGCCCGGCGCGCGCAGTCCCGGCCGGCCGGCGATCAGCGGAGCGAGCAAGGGATCGCGGGCGAGATGCGCGCCGATGGTCAGCACGTCGGCGCCGAGGTCGAAGACGCGGCGGATGCGGGTGACGATCGCCGGCAGCGCGCGCACCGACGGGAAACGGATCGTGACATCGAGGCTGTCGGCACCGGGCAGATGCGCGATCTCGACACTGCCGTAAAGGCCGGCATGCTCGACGCTGCGGCGATAGACCTGGCCTTCGACCCGCTCGACGCCCGCGATGGCGCGGCCGGCGAGAAACCCGACCATCGAGGCCCAGTCATAGGGCGGGCGATAGCGCAGCCGCAGCCTGACGCCGCTGGAGCCGACCGAGCCTTCCGGCAGGGCGATCACGGCCTTGCGGCGCAGGGCGCTGGGCGGCCGGCGGAACAGGGCCTGGAAGGTTTCGTTGAAGCGCCGCACGCTGCCGAAGCCGGATGCCAGCGCGATCTCAGCCATCGGCATGCGGGTATCGTGGATCAGCTGCTTGGCGAACAGGACGCGCCGGGTCTGGGCCACCGCGATCGGCGAGGCGCCGAGATGTTCCTTGAACAGCCGGCGCAATTGCCGCTCGCCCACCCCGAGCCGCTCGGCCAGCGTATCGACCGAGGCATCCTCGCCGTCGAGCGCGCCTTCGGCGATCAGCGCCAGCCCGCGCGACACGGTATTCGACGTGCCGCGCCAGGCGCCGAGCTGCGGGGCGGTTTCCGGGCGACAGCGCAGGCAGGGGCGGAACCCGGCTTCCTGCGCCGCGGCGGCGGTGCCGTGGAAGGTGCAATTCTCGAATTTCGGCGTGCGCGCCGGGCAGACCGGCCGGCAATAGATGCCGGTCGAGGTCACGCCGACGAACAGGCGCCCGTCGAAACGGGGATCGCGGGTGCTGATCGCGCGATAGCAGGCTTCGGGGTCGAGGCTGTCCATGGCCCGACTCTGCCACCGTCCGCGGGCGGAGGCTCGCGGAATTCGGACATGGTCAAACCGGGCTGTCGCGCACCACCTGGGCGAGCCGCGCCACCCCTTCGGCGATCCGCCCGACGGGGGCCGCGGAAAAGCTGAGCCGCAGGGCATTTTCACCGCCGGCACCGGCATGGAAGGCGGCGCCCGGCACGAAGGTGACGCCGGCCACCGCGGCGCGGGCCAGCAACGCCGTGGCATCCTTGATCCCCGGCAGGGTCAGCCACAGGAAGAAGCCGCCGTCCGGCACTTTCCAGTGAGCGAGGTTGCGCATTTCGAGATCGAGCGCCGACAGCATCGCGTCGCGGCGGATGCGATAGGCATCGCGCAGGCGGGATGCATGCACCGTCGTGGCGAAATCGAACAGCCCGGCGAGGCAAGCCTGGGCCAGCGTGCCGGCCTGCAGATCCTCGCTCTGCTTCATCAGCACCAGCTTCTCGATGACCTCGGACGGCGCGACGATCCAGCCGACACGGAAACCGGGCGCCACCGATTTCGAGAAGGTGCCGAGATAGAAGGTGCGGGCCTCCTCGACCGAACGCTCGAAGCCGAGCAGCGGCGGCAGTTCGGTGCCGTCGTAGCGCAGCACTTCGTAGGGATCGTCCTCGACCAGCACGGTATCGAGACGGCGGGCCAGGGCCACGAGATCGCCGCGCTGGTCCTCGGCCAGTGACAGGCCGGTCGGGTTGCAGAACGTCGCCATCGCATAGATCAGCGCCGGGCGCGGGCCTTGCGCCCCCGGCGGCACCACCTCGGCACCGTGGGCTGAGAAAATCTGCAGCGCGCCGGGATAGCAGGGGATCTGCGCCATCACCGTCGCGCCCGGCTGGACCAGCAGTTCGACGACGAGGTCGAGGGCCTGCTGCGACCCGTTGGTGAGCAGGATGTTGGCGGGGCTACATTTGACACCCTTGGCCGCCATGTAGCCGCAGAGGCGTTCGCGCAGCGCCATGTCGCCCTCGGTCGGGCCGTATTGCAGCGCCGCACGTGCCACCGCCGGTTCGGCCATGATGCGGTTGAGCCGCTCGGCCACCTCGTCGACCGGAAACAGCGTCGGGTCGGGTTCGCCCGGGCCGAACGAAATGGTGTCGGCGGCGCGCGGCAGGCTCGCCAATCCCCTGATGGCCGACGGAATGATGCGGCGGGCATAGGGCGTGAAGCGGTCGGACCATGTCAGCATGCGCGCCACAGTGCCCGCCTTGTCAGCCGGCGTCGAGCCCCCTGCCCGCAAGGCGATTCGACGAACGGGCAACGCCATCCGCGCCATCGAGGTCATACCCGGCCACAAGACCTTCAGGCTCTACGGCCTGGGCTAAGTCCGCGGCGGCAGGGTGCCGTCGTCGAGCAGCTGGGTCACCGC
>JAEYTW010000750.1 GCA_023433835.1 Pseudomonadota bacterium
CCTCCCCCGTCGTCAGTTCGTGGTGTAGGACGAGGTATCGCTCGCCTTGTCGTACTTCAGGAACACGTTGTTGATCGTGCAGAGGTCGAGGTTGCGGAAGATCGACGACGAGTTGTCGGTCCAGGTCACCTTGATGTTCCAGGTGCAGCCCTTGTCGGCGCCCGAGAACTTGACGGCGAACGAGCCGCCCTCGGCCAGCACGGCGGACAGTTCGTTCTCGTTGAAGACGTTGTCGCCGGGCGGATTTACGAACAGGCCCTTGATCGGGTACCCTGTGTTGTTTACGACCGTGAAATTGCGGTCATCGGCGGAGGCGTTGCCACCCCAGGTCAGAAGGACGAGGGTCGCCAGCGCGACGGCCAGCTTGGTGAAGGCGGAAAGAAAACCGTGTTTCATGAGATGCCCTTTCTCAACTGTCGAACGGTCGAAGACCGTCGGTCGGCGGTTCGGCCGCAGCTCCACCGCCTTACGGACGAGATCATCATGAGCGCCGGCCGTTTCCGCAGCCCCCAAATGGGGGGTGGCAGCGCATGATTTCCGCCGGACGGATGAAAAAGCGGCCGATCGACCGGGACCCGGAAATCGTCGCGCGCGTCATCGGCGCGGCCTACGAGGCCGTGTCGTCGCCGCATGGCTGGCAGGATTTCGCCGAGACGCTATCGGACGTGATCCCCCGCGCCCGCATCTCGTTCTTCGTGCACGGCCGGGTGCCGAACGTGCCGAGCGTCCTGGCCCAGGCCGGCTGGCCGGCCGAGGACCTGCGCGACTATCGCGACCATTTCGCGAGCGTCAATCCGTTCCTGAAGCTCGCCCATCACGTGCCGCTCTACATGCCGGAGACGTCGCATAAGTTCGTCCGGCGCCTGGGGCTCGACTTCGAAGGCACCGAATATTTCAACGATTACGTGCGGGCGCGCCGCAGCAACTGGAACGCGATCGCCCTGGTACTGGAACGCAGCGAGCGCAGCATGACCGCGCTGAGCGTGGTGGCCGAGGAATTGCTGCCCGCGGCCGAGACCAATGCGCTGTGCCGGCTGTTCGCGGCGCTGGGGCCGCATATGCGGCGGGCCCTGTCGCTCGACCGCCGGATCGCCGGCACCGCACCGGCCGGGCGGGCCGCGACCGCCGTGCTGGACCGGCTGGCCGCCGCGATCATCGTCCTGAACGAAGACGGCGGTCTCAACCTCGCCAATCGCGCGGCCGAAGCGCTGCTGCAGGCAGGCGACGGGCTGGCCTTGAGCCGGGCGGGACAGCTGCGCGGCAGCGATCCCGGCGTCACCGCCCAACTGACCCAGATGATCGAGCGGGTCGTGGCCGCCCGCCGCACGGGGTCGGTCGAGACCGGCGCCAGCGTCATCCTGCGGCGCGGTCCGGGCCGCCAGCCCTTGTCCGCCCTGATCCTGCCGATGCCGCACGAGGGCAGTCGATTCGGTTTCAGCGGCGCCGACGGCGGCGCGGCCATGATGGTCGTCACCGACCCCGAGCAGGCACGGCCGCCGATCGCCGACTGGCTGCGCGAGCGCTTCCGCCTGACCCCCGCCGAGCAGCGCCTGGTCGAATGCCTGGCCTCCGGGATGCGGCTCGAGGATGCCGCCGACCGCCTCGCCATTTCGCGCGAGACCGCGCGGACCCGGCTGAAGCAGGTGATGGTCAAGACCGATTGCGATCGCCAGTCGGAACTGATCCGGCTGGTGCTGTCCGCGCCCGGCTCGCTGTTCAGCGTCTAGGCTTTACTTCCTAGTCTAGCGCGACAGGCGGCGGCAGAGATCGTCGAGCTGGTCGAAATCCCTGAACGAGATACGCAGCTCGCCGGCTTCGCCCTGGCCGTCGAGGACAATGGTGACCTTGAGGCCGAGCTGGTCGGAGAGCGAGCTTTCCAGGGCCAGCGTATCGGCGTCCTTCTCCGGCCGCGGCGCGGAACCGCCCGGCGCACCGGCCTTCGGCTTCGCACCGGTCTTCACCGACTTTTCGCCGGCGACGAGTTCCTCGGCCTGGCGCACGTTCAGGCCCTCGGCAACGATGCGGCGGGCCAGCGTCTCCGGCTGGTCGGCGGCGACCAGGGTGCGGGCATGGCCCGCGGTGAGCTTGCCGTCGACGACCATCGTGCGCACGGTTTCAGGCAGGCCGAGCAGGCGCAGCGTGTTGGCGATATGGCTGCGGCTCTTGCCCAGCGCCTGGCCCAGCTGCTCCTGGGTGTAGTTGAACTCGCGCTGCAGCCGGCGATAGGCCAGCGCCTCCTCGACCGCGTTCAGGTCCTGGCGCTGGATATTCTCCAAGATCGCGATCTCGAGCGCTTCGGCATCGCTGAAATCGCGCACCACCACCGGCACCTGGTGCAGCTGCGCCCGTTGCGCGGCGCGCCAGCGGCGTTCGCCGGCGACGATCTCGTAGCGTTGCGCCTCCTTGGCGCGGCGCACGACGATCGGCTGGATGATGCCCTTCTCGCGAATCGAATCAGCGAGCTGGGCCAGCGCGTCCTCGTCGAACCTGGTGCGCGGCTGATAGCGGTTGGGCACCAGATGCTCGATCGGCAGCGACAGCTGCCGCGGCGTGGCACGATCTTGATCGCTGGTCGCCGGCGGTGCCGCCGGATCCTCGCCCAGCAGCGCGGCGAGACCGCGGCCCAGGCCCTTGCGCTTGCCCTCGTCGCTCATGCCGCGCGGTACTGCTGTTCGCGCTGCAGGACTTCGCCGGCAAGGTTGATATAGGCTTGGCTGCCCGGGCAGCGATGATCGTAGATCAGCGCCGGCTTGCCGTGAGACGGCGCCTCGGAAATGCGGACGTTACGGGGAATCACCGTCTCATAGACCTTGTCGCCGAGGAAGCCGCGGACATCGGCCGCGACCTGCTCGGACAGATTGTTGCGGCGGTCGAACATGGTCAGCACGACGCCCTGGATTTCCAGCGCCGGGTTCAGCGAACCCTTGACGCGCTCGACCGTCTTCAACAGCTGGCTCAAGCCTTCCAGCGCGAAGAATTCACATTGCAGCGGCACCAGCACGGCATCGGCCGCAGCCATCGCGTTGATAGTGAGCAGGGTCAGCGACGGCGGGCAATCGATCAGGATATGGTCGAAATCGAGATTGGCCGCGGCGATCGCATCGCGCAGCCGGAAGTTGCGGCGGTCGAGGTCGATCAGCTCGAGCTCGGCGCCGGACAGGTCGACGGTTGCCGGCACCAGGTAGAGGTTGGGGACGGCGGTGCGCATGATCGCGCGATCAAGCGACTCGCCGCCCAGCAGCACGTCATAGGTCGAGACCAGGCGCTTGGCCCGGTTGATGCCCAGGCCCGTCGAGGCGTTGCCCTGCGGATCGATGTCGAGAATGAGCACTTTCTCGCCCACCGCGGCCATCGCGGTGGCGAGATTTATCGCGGTGGTGGTCTTGCCGACGCCGCCCTTCTGGTTGGCCAGCGCCAGGATGCGGGGCCGGCGCGGTGGCGTCATCTCGCCCGTCATGTCGCTCAACGGTCAATCTCCTGCGGGGGCTGCGGCTCGGGTATTCCGGTGAGTTTGAGGATGACCCCGCCGGCATCGCTGCGGCTGGGCACGCGCTGCGGCGCCATCTTCCAGTTTTTGGCAGCGGCGGTCAATTCCGCCTCGGCGTCGACGCCCTTGGGGAACAGCATCACGGTGTCGCTGTGGCAGAAAGGACGCGCGTAGCCCAGCAGTTTGTCGAGGGCGGCCAGCGCGCGGGCGCTGACCACATCGGCCGGAAACGGCTTCAGTGCCTCGATCCGGCTGCGATGGAAATGCACCTTGGTCCCCGTCGCCCGGGCTGCTTCGGACAGAAAGGCCATCTTGCGCCCGTCCGATTCCACGAGATGCATTTCCGGCGCGCCCAGAATGGCCAGGACCAGCCCCGGGAAACCGGCGCCGGAGCCGAGATCCACCCAGACCTTCGCCCCGGCCGGCGCCAGGGCATAGAGCTGGGCGGAATCGAGGAAATGGCGCTGCCACAGATCCGGCAGGGTCGACGGGCCCACCAGATTGATCGCCTTCTGCCACTTTTCGAGGATCGCGGCATAGGCCTGGAGGCGGTCGAGTGTTTCACGTGAAACACTGGTTGCCCGGGCGAACTCGGCCGGCGTCATCACGCCACCCGCCGCGGGCGCCGGCGCACATGGCCGAGCAGCACGGTCAGCGCCGCCGGCGTCATGCCGGGCAGGCGCCCTGCCTGGCCCAAGGTGGCTGGCTTCGCCGCCTGCAGCTTCTGGCGCACCTCGGTAGACAATCCGGGAAGGGCCAGATAGTCGATGTCCGCACTCAACACCAGATTCTCATCCTTGCGGAAGGCGACGATGTCGGCTTCCTGCCGGTCGATATAGCCGGAATAGCGGCCGTCGATCTCGAGCTGCTCGGCCACGTCGGCCCGCATCCCCGCCAGCTCCGGCCAGATGCCGGCCAGCCGCTCTACCGTCATGCCGGGATAGGCCAGCAGGTCGGCGGCGCTGCGCGGCACGCCATCCTGATTGATGGTCAGGCCGCGCCGCGCCAGTTCCGGCGGCGTCGCCTTCAGCCCCGACGCCAAGGCCCGGCCAGCCGCGAGCGCGTCGGACTTGGCTGTCCAGGCCGCGGCGCGTTCGCGGCCGACGACGCCGGCGGCGATCCCGGTATCAGTGAGGCGCTGGTCGGCATTGTCGGCCCGCAGGGTCAGGCGGTATTCGGCCCGGCTGGTGAACATCCGGTACGGCTCGCTGGTGCCGCGGGTGACCAGGTCGTCGATCAGCACGCCGATATAGGCCTGGGCGCGATCGAGGATGATGCCCTCGCCGCCCCCGGCGCTGCGCGCCGCGTTCATGCCGGCCATCAGCCCCTGGGCCGCCGCTTCCTCGTAACCCGTGGTGCCGTTGATCTGCCCGGCGAAATAGAGCCCGGCGATCCGCCGCGTCTCCAGCGTCGCCGAGAGTTCGCGCGGATCGACGAAGTCGTATTCGATGGCATAGCCCGGCCGCAGCATCACGGCCTGCTCAAGGCCAGGAATGGTCTTCAGCAGCGCGGCCTGCACGTCGCGCGGCAGCGAGGTCGAGATGCCGTTGGGATAGACCGTCGGATCGTCGAGACCCTCGGGCTCCAGGAAGATCTGGTGGCGGCCCTTTTCGGCGAAGCGGACGACCTTGTCCTCGATCGACGGGCAATAGCGCGGGCCGGTCGACTGGATCTGGCCGGAATACATCGGCGCGCGATGCAGGTTGTCGCGGATCAGCGCATGCCCGGCTTCGGATGTCCAGGTGATGCCGCAGTCGATCTGCGGCGTGGTGATCCGCTCGGTCAGGAACGAGAACGGCACCGGTGGATCGTCGGCCGCCTGCATTTCCAGGTTCTTCCAGTCGATGGTGCGGCCGTCGAGCCGCGGCGGCGTGCCGGTCTTCAGCCGCCCCACTGCGAAACCGTGGCGGCGCAGGGTATCGGACAGCCCGATCGACGGCGCCTCGCCGACGCGGCCGGCGGGGATCCGCTCCTCCCCGATATGAATGAGCCCGCCCAGGAATGTCCCGGTGGTCAGGATCACGCGGCCCGCGGGAATCTCGTTGCCGTCGGCGAGCACCACTCCGGTAACGCGGTTCCCGGCGACCTTCAAGTCCTCCACCGCGCCCGCCCGCACCGTCAGGTTCGGATAGGACAGCAGCAGCGCCTGCATCGCGTCGCGATAAAGCTTGCGGTCGGCCTGGGCCCGCGGGCCGCGCACCGCCGGCCCTTTCGACCGGCTGAGCATGCGGAACTGGATGCCGCCGCGATCGGCGACGCGGCCCATGATGCCGTCGAGCGCGTCGATCTCCCGCACCAGATGGCCCTTGGCCAATCCGCCGATCGCCGGGTTGCAGGACATTTCCCCCAGCGTGTCGATGCGGTGGGTCAGCAACAGGGTGCGCGCGCCCACCCGGGCCGAAGCCGCCGCGGCTTCACAGCCGGCATGGCCGCCACCGATCACGATCACGTCGTACTGCGTCATGGCATCCAGATCCGTCTTCTTGTCCCCTGCCCCGGATGTTTCACGTGAAACACTGTCCCCGGGCGGCATCACTTGCCGATGCAGAACTCACTGAATATGACATCGAGGACATCCTCGACATCGACCCGGCCGGTAATCCGGCCCAGCGCCCGTGCCGCCAGCCGCAAATCCTCGGCCGCCAGTTCTGGGTCTTCCGGCGCATCCAGGAACCGCCGCAACCCATCCAGGCAATCCCGCAACGCCACCGCATGCCGCTCCCGGGTCAAGGCCGCCGCGCCCGGGGTCAGGCGCTGCCGCGCCTTTTCCGCGATCGCCGCGACCAGGGCCTCGATCCCCTCGCCGGTCCGTGCCGACACCGCGAGGGCACCGAGTCCAGCCCCGGCGGCAAGATCGGCCTTATTTATAATGAGCAGCGTATCACTGTCGAATCGGCCGGACATCGCCTCGTGCGTTTCCGGCGCGGTGGCGTCGAGCAGCAACAGTTTGAGGTCGGCACGCGCCGCCCGCGCCTCGGCCCGCCGGATCCCTTCGCGCTCGATCTCGTCGCTAGCTTCACGCAGGCCGGCAGTATCGACCAGCACAACTGGCAGCCCGTCGAGATCGAGATGCACCTCGATCGGGTCGCGCGTGGTGCCGGCGATCGAGGAAACGATGGCGGCCTCGCGCCCGGCCAGGCGGTTCAACAGGCTCGATTTGCCTGCGTTGGGCGCGCCGAGGATCACCACGGTCAGCCCTTCGCGCAGCCGTTCGCCGGCGCGCGCCTGCGACAGATGGGCCGATATCACCGCCGCCAGCGCCTCGACGCGCGGCCGCAGGCCCGCGATCAGATCGTCCGGCAGGTCATCCTCGATGAAATCGATCGCGGCTTCGAGATGGGCAAGGCACAGGATCAAGGCCTGGCGCCAATCCTCGACCAGCCGGCCGAGATCACCGTCGAGCTGACGCAGCGCCTGGATGCGCTGGGCCTCGGTCTCGGCCGCGATCAGGTCAGCCAGCCCCTCGACCTGCGTCAGATCGAGCCGGCCGTGGTCGAAGGCCCGGCGGGTAAAGGCGCCCGGTCCGGCCGGCGCCAGGCCAGGCAGGCGGCCCAAGGCCGCCAGGACAGCCTGGATGACCGCGCGCCCGCCGTGGACCTGGAATTCGGCGACATCCTCGCCGCTAAAGCTGCCGGGGCCGGGAAACCACAACACCAGGCCCTGGTCGATCTCGCGCCCCGCCCGATCATGGAGACGACGCAAGGCGGCCTGGCGCGGGGCCGGCACTGCCCGCCCGGTCAGGGCTTCGATCGCCCTGCCCGCCTCGGGGCCGGAAACCCTGATGACCGCGACGCCCGATACCCCGGCACCCGAGGCCAGGGCGAAGATGGTCGCGGCCATCGCAAAATCCCCGGGTCAGGCCGCCGGTTCGACCTGGTCGGGCATCAGCATCAGACGCTCGACCCGGCCGCCCGCGACCAGATGGGTCTGCAAGATCTCGTCGATATCGGCCGTCGTCCTGGGCGAATACCAGATCCCCTCGGGGTAGATGACCATGGTCGGCCCCAGTTCGCAGCGATCGAGGCAGCCGGCATTGTTGATGCGCACGCGCGACAGGCCGAATTCCTTGGCCCGCGCCTTCATGTAGTTGCGCAGTTGCTCGGCCCCCTTCGACTTGCAGCAGCCGCGCTTGTGCCCGGCCGGCCGCTCGTTGGTGCAGACGAAGACGTGATGCGCGTAGAACGGCGCCGGGTCCTGCACGCTCATTGCCCGCCCTTGCCCGCCGCCGAGGTGAACTGGTTCCAGAACATCTTCTGCAACTGCTCGAACCCGGCCATGCCGGCCGGCATCCAGGTCTTGATCAGGGTCTCGGGGTCGGTCGCCTGCAGGGCCTGCAGCATGCGGGCCTCGATCTCGGCCATCACCTTCTCCTGCATCGGCTGAACATCGGGCAGACCGAAGAACGCCCTTGCCTCGAGCGGCGTACAGTCAATATCCACTGTGACCTTCATCGGCCTCTCGTCCCCGTCGCTGATCCCGCCCATAATCGGGCCGGTTTATTCTCTATCATCTAGTGCGCCCGGCGCCTATCGCCACCAGGGAAAGCTCCTCCAGCATGCTCGATTTCGGCCGCAACAACCTCGATCGCGAAACCAGCCCCTATCTGCTGCAGCATGCCGACAACCCGGTGCACTGGCAGGGCTGGAGCGCCGAGGCGCTGGTCCATGCCAAGGCCGCCGACAAGCCGATCCTGCTCTCGGTCGGCTATGCCGCCTGCCACTGGTGCCATGTGATGGCGCATGAGAGCTTCGAAAACCCGGAGACGGCCGCGGTGATGAACGACCTGTTCGTCAACATCAAGGTCGACCGCGAGGAGCGGCCGGATATCGACATGATCTACCAGCAGGCGCTGTCGCTGCTGGGCCAGCAGGGCGGCTGGCCGCTGACCATGTTCCTGACGCCGGCCGGCGAGCCATTCTGGGGCGGCACCTATTTCCCGCCGCAAGCGCGCTGGGGCCGCCCCGCTTTCGCCGACCTCCTGCGGCGCATCGCCGACGTCTTCCGCACCGAACGGGACACGACGGTCGAGAAGAACCGCCTGGCGCTGGGCGAGGCGCTGTCGAGGCTCGGCGCGCCGCCGGAAGGCGCCCCCGATCCGGCCCTCGGCCCCGAACTGCTCGACCAGGTGGCCGAGCGCTTCGCCCGCGACATCGATCCGGTCAACGGCGGCTTCGGCACGGCGCCCAAATTCCCCAACGTCGCCAATCTCACGCTGCTGTGGCGTGCGTCGCTGCGCACCGGCCGGCAGGACTTCGCCCGAGCGGTGCGCACCACGCTCGATCGCATGGCCCAGGGCGGCATCTACGATCACCTGGGCGGCGGCTTCGCGCGCTACTCGACCGACGAGCGCTGGCTGGCCCCCCATTTCGAAAAGATGCTCTACGACAATGCCGAACTGGGCGGGATCCTGGCCGAGGTCTGGGCCAAGACCGGCAACCGGCTCTACGAGCAGCGGCTGCGCGAGACGGTGGCCTGGCTGCGCCGCGAGATGATCGCCGAGGGCGGCGGGTTCGCCGCCACCCTCGACGCCGATTCGGAAGGCGAGGAAGGCCGTTTCTACGTCTGGACCGAGGCTGAAATCGACGAGGCGCTGGGCGAGGATGCCGCGCTCTTCAAGTCCACCTACGACGTCTCGCTGCGCGGCAACTGGGAAGGCAAGACCATCCTGAACCGGCTGGAGCAGGCGACGCCGCTGTCGGACGAGGATGAGGCACGGCTCAACCGCTGCCGCATCACCCTGCTGGCCCTGCGCGAGAATCGGGTCAGGCCGGGCTGGGACGACAAGGTGCTGGCCGACTGGAACGGGCTGATGATCGCAAGCCTCGCCCGTGCCGCCACGCTGTTCGCCGAACCCGCCTGGCTCGGCACCGCGATCACGGCCTTCAGGTTCGTGCAGGGCAACATGCAGCCCGATGGCCGGCTGCGCCACAGCTTCCGACGGGGCGAGGCGCGGCATGCCGCGCTGCTCGACGACTACGCCAACATGGCGCGCGCCGCCCTCGAACTGCACGAGATCACCGGCGATGTCGCCTATCGCCGTCAAGCCGTGGCGTGGGTCGAGACACTCGACCGCCATTACTGGGATTCGACGCATGGCGGTTATTTCCTCACCGCCGACGATGCCGAGGCCCTGATCACCCGCTCGCGCACCGCCTACGACAACCCGAATCCCTCGGGCAACGGCACGATGGTGCAGGTGCTGTCGCGGCTGTGGCGGCTGACCGGCGACGATGCCTACCACGCCCGGGCCGAGGCGGTGATCTCCGCCTTCGCCTCGGAAATGTCGAGGAATCTGTTCCCAATGGCGACCTTCCTCAACAATGTCGAATTCCACCACGCTGCCGACGAGATAGCGATCGTCGGCGACCGTGCCGACCCGGGCACCGCCCGCCTGATCGCCATCGCGATGAAGGACCCCTGGGCCAACCGCGTCATCAGCGTCGTGGCCGCCGACGCCACCCTGCCACCGACCCATCCCGCCTTCGGCAAGGGCCAGGCGGGCGGCCAGGCCACGGCCTATCTGTGCCGCAACCAGGCCTGCTCGCTGCCGCTGACCGTTCCGGGCGAACTGGCCCGTGCCATCCTGGGGGCCGAGTGATGGCCCAGCTTTCCTTCCTCTCGCCGCTCGGCGACATCACGGTCAGCGAGGAGGACGGCGTCATCGTCTCGCTCGACTGGGGCCGGGGCCCGCGCGAATTCCAGGAGCAGACGCCGCTGCTGGTCGAGGCCCGCGACCAGGTCCACGGTTATTTCGACGGCCGCGTCAGGCGCTTCGACCTGCCGCTCAGGCCGTTCGGCACCGACTACGAACAGGCGATCTGGCAGATCCTGCAGGATATCCCGTTCGGCCACACCCGTAGCTATGGCGAGGTGGCGAAGGTCACCGGCTCGGTGGCGCGCGCCGTCGGCCGGGCCTGCGGGGCCAACCCGATCCCGATCATCATCCCCTGCCACCGGGTGCTGGCCGCCGGCGGCAAGCTCGGCGGTTTTTCCGGCTCGGGCGGGGTGGAATCCAAGGTCGCGCTGTTGCGGCTGGAAGGTGCCTTGCTTTAGCCTCGGCGCCGAAACACGTCTGCTTTTCCAAGAATAATGACAGAGGAATGACCACCATGGCCTCGACCGAACTGTCGCTTACCGCCTTCGACGGCGGCGAATTCACCGGCTATCTGGCGCTGCCGCCCGGCGGCAAGGGCCCCGGCGTCGTCGTGCTGCAGGAAATCTTCGGCGTCAACGCCGTGATGCGCGAGGTCTGCGACGATCTCGCCGCGCAGGGCTACGTGGCGCTGTGCCCCGACCTGTTCTGGCGCCAGGAGCCGGGTATCCAGATCACCGACAAGACCGAAGCCGAATGGAAGCGCGCCTTCGAGCTGTTCCAGGGCTTCGACATCAACACCGGCATGATGGACGTGTCCCACGCCATCGACGCGCTGCGCCAGCATGAGGCCTGCACCGGCAAGGTCGGCACGGTCGGTTACTGCCTGGGCGGCCGGCTGGCCTATCTCGCCGCTACCCGCACCACCACCGATGCCTCGGTCGGCTATTACGGCGTCTACATCCAGGACCATCTGGACGAAGCCCGCAACATCAAGAAGCCGTTGATGCTGCATATCGCCGAGGGCGACGAATTCGTCCCGCCGGAGGCGCAGGCCAAGATCAAGGAAGGCCTCGGCGACAACCCGCTGGTGACGCTGCACAGCTATGCCGGCCGCGACCATGCCTTCGCCCGCGTCGGCGGCAAGCATTACGACGCCGGCGACGCCAAGCTGGCGAACGATCGCACCGCCGCCTTCTTCAAGCAGCATCTGGGCTGACCCCGAGATGACACGCGCCATCCGCTTCAACCAGCCCGGCGGGGTCGAGGTACTCTCCTGGGACGAGGTCGAGGTCGGCGAGCCCGGCCCCGGCCAGATCCGCCTGCGCCACACCGCCGTCGGCCTGAACTTCATCGACATCTACTACCGCACCGGCCTCTACCCGATCGCGTCCTGGCCGTCGGGCCTGGGCATGGAAGCAGCCGGCGTGGTCGAACAGGTCGGCGACGGCGTCACCGATCTGCGCCCCGGCGATCGCGTCGCCTATGCCGCCGGCCCGCTCGGCGCCTATGCCGAGGAACGGCTGATGGCCGCCGACAAGGTGGTCAAGCTGCCCGACGCGATCGAGGACCAGACCGCCGCGGCGATGATGCTGAAGGGCATGACCGCCGAATACCTGCTGCGCCGGACCTATCCGGTGAAGGCCGGCGACACGATTCTGGTCCACGCCGCCGCCGGCGGCGTGGGACTCATTCTCTGCCAATGGGCCAAGCATCTCGGCGCCACCGTGATCGGCACCGTCGGCGACGGGGCCAAGGCGGCGCTGGCCCGGGCCAATGGCTGCGACCATCCGATCGTCTACACGTCGGAGGATTTCACGGCCAAGGTCCGCGAGATCACCGGCGGGGTCGGCGTGCCGGTGGTCTACGATTCGATCGGCAAGGATACCTATGCCGGCTCGCTCGACTGCCTGCGGCCGCGCGGCATGATGGTGTCGTTCGGCAATTCGTCGGGCCCGACCGGCCTGGTCGATCCGCTGCAGCTCTCGGCCAAGGGCTCGCTCTACCTGACCCGCCCGACTCTGATGAGCTACACGTCGACGCGCGCCGACCTCGAGGAAAGCGCCAACGCCCTGTTCGCCGTCGTCGCCTCCGGCGCGGTCAAGCTGTCGGTCAACCAGACCTACGCATTGGCCGATGCGGGCAAGGCGCAGACCGACCTGGTCGGCCGCAAGACCACCGGCTCGACGGTGCTGCTGCCGTAAATATCAGACGGGATGGCCGGGAATTCGGCCATCCCGCTTCCAGCCGCGAGAGACAGGTGACGTGATTCGCGACCCGATGGCGCGCCTTGCCGATTATCTGGTTGAACTCGCCGCCCTGCTGGCGGAACGCCAGGCAGGCTTTCACGGCGCGTCGATATGGCCGGGCACGATGCCGATCCACCGGTGGCGCGGCGGCTACGGCCGATTGCTGCCGCTGCCCCGCCGGCGGATACACTGGCTCAGGACGACGCGCCCGCACTTCGCCCATCCCGTCGGCGTGGTACTGAGACCCGATCGTTTCCGGGCATGGGTGCGCCCTGGCACCGGCCGGCTACCGCTGTAGCTGTTTCAGTGAATCCCGCAACGCCTCGCCCATCGCCAGGGTGGCCGAACCGTCGGCACCGCGGTGGGCGATCAGCGCGATGGTCGACGACCCGAGATCGGGCAAGCCTTCGCGCCGGCCCAATACCCGCAAGCCCGGCTTGAGGCTTTCATAGCCGAGCACGGCGACGCCCAGGCCCGCCTCGACTGCGGCCAGCAGGCCGAGCAGGCTGCCCGAGGTAAAGACCGGCACGACCGGCCGCCCTGCCCGCTCCAGGGCGGCGAGCGCCAGGGCGCGCATGCCGCAGGGCGGGCCCAGCGCGATCAGCGGCACCGGCGCCTTGGCATCGGGCCGAAACCCCTCCCCGGCGACCCACAGCAATGGTTCGCTCAACAGGATCTCGCCGGGCGGATCGTTCGGGCCCTGGCGCACCACGGCGAGATCGAGCGCGCCGTCGTCGAGCCGGCGGCGCAAGGTCGCCGAAATCCCTGTCTCCACCGTCAGCGCCACGCCGGGATGAACCGAGGCGAACCGCGCCAGGATCGCCGGCAGGTGGCGCGGCACGAAATACTCGGTGACGCCGAGGCGCAAGGCGCCGCTGACCGGCGGCCGGCCGACCACCGCCACCGCCTCGTCGTTCAAGGCAAGCAGCCGGCGGGCATAACCCAGCAGCGCTTCGCCCTCGCGGGTCAGCGCCAGGCGCCGCGGCGTGCGCTCGAACAGCCGCTTGCCCAGCCGTTCCTCCAGCTTGCGGATCTGGATGGACACCGCCGATTGCGAGCGCGCCACCCGCTCGCCGCCCGCGGTGAAGCCGCCGGCATCGGCCACGGCAACGAAACTGCGCAGGATATCGGTATCGAGGTTGAGCATTCAGCCATTATAAAATGCAATCACTGAAATTGTATCTATGCGATTTTGACATGAAAGGCGGCGCCGTATCCTGGGGCCATCCACTCAAGGAGACATGCCATGCCGATCCTCAACGTCACCCTCTCCACCGCCCCGGACGCCGCGCTGTCGGCCAAGGTCGCGGCCACCCTGTCGCAGCTGACCGCCAGCCTGCTGGGCAAGAACCCGCAGGTCACCGCGGTCGCGATCGCCCATGTCGATCCGGTCCATTGGTTCGTGGCGGGCAGAAGCCTGGCCGACCACGGCAAGGCGAGCTTCTTCCTCGACACCCGCATCACCGACGGCACCAACACGAAGGATGAGAAGGCCGCCTATGTCGCGGCGGTGTTCGAGAAGATGGGCGACCTGCTGGGGCCGATCCACGAGGAATCCTACGTGCACGTCCACGACGTGCGGGGCGATGCCTACGGCTATGGCGGCAGGACCCAGGATTACCGCTACATCGCGGCCAAGTTCTGAAAAAGAAGCGGGGGGCCGATGAGGCCCCCCGCCGGGGGT
>JAEYTW010000427.1 GCA_023433835.1 Pseudomonadota bacterium
CGGGCCGGTGCCGTTCTACCAGGTCCAGCTTTACGGCCTCGGCACGCTGGCCGTGCTGACCGCCGCGGCCTGGGCCTTCTTCCGCTTCACCCGCCTCGGCATCGCCATGCGGGCGGTGGCGGCCAACGAGGGGGCGGCGATGCTGATGGGCATCGAAGTCTCGCGCATCCACATGATCGCCTGGGCGCTGGCCGCGGCGGTGGCTTCGCTGGCCGGCATCCTGTTCGCCTCGATGTTCAAGCTCAGCCCCACCATCTGGTTCGAAGGCCTGCGCTCGTTCCCCGCGGTCATCCTCGGCGGCCTCGATTCGGTGCTGGGCGCGGCGCTCGGCGGCCTCGTCGTCGGGCTGATCGAGAACCTGGCGCAAGGCTATATCGGCCAGGGCCTGCGCGAGATCGCCGGTTTCGTCGTCATCGTCGTCATCCTGATGCTGCGGCCCTACGGCCTGTTCGGCGCCCGCGAGATCGAGAGGGTCTGAGGCATGCGTACCGGCCACTACAAGGAAACCTATGGCGAGCTGATCGCGCTGAGCGATTCCGGCGTCGTCTGGTCGTGGATCGCGGCGCTGGCGGTGGCGCTGGTACTGCTGCCGCTTCTCGTCGGCAATTACACGCTGTCGCTTGCCGTCAGCGTGCTGATCGCCGTCGTGGGCGCGATCGGCCTCAACCTGCTGACCGGCACCACCGGGCTGATCTCGATCGGCCAGTCCGGCTTCCTCGCCATCGGGGCCTACGCCAATGCGCTGCTGGCGACCGATTACGGCTGGCCGGTCTGGGCCTCGCTGCCGGCGGCGGGCGTGATCGCCGGCGCCATCAGCCTGCTGGTCGGCATCCCCTCGCTGCGGCTGAAGGGCCTCTATCTCGCCATCACCACGCTGGCTTTCTCGTTCATCGTCAACTACGCGATCCTCTATGCCGAACCGGTCACGCACGGGCCGAACGGCGTGTTCCTCAACGATACGGCGTTCTTCGGCCTCGACCTGTCGAACGACCGCGGGCTCTATTATTTCGTCCTGGGCGTGACCGTGCTGGTCACGCTGGCCGCGCTGAACCTCCTGCGCAGCCGCATCGGCCGCGCCTGGCTCGCCATCCGCGATCACGACATCGCCGCCCGCGCGATGGGCATCGACCTGGTGCGCTACAAGCTGCTGGCCTTCGCCGTGTCCTCGTTCTTCGTCGGCATCGCCGGCGGGCTGATGTCGTTGCAGATCCGCTTCATCAACATCGACGTCTTCGGCTTCCTGTTGTCGATCGAGGCACTCGCCATCATCATCCTCGGCGGTTTCGGCTCGATCGCCGGCACCATCCTGGGCGCCGTCTTCCTGACCCTGCTGCCGGAAGCCATCCGCATCGTCCTGTCGCTGTTCGTCGACCCGCAGGCCCCGGCCTATACCAAGTACATCTACGAGATCCGCGGCATCGCCTACGGCATCGTCATCGTCGTGTTCCTGCGTTTCAAACCGGACGGGCTGATCGGCCTGTGGCGGGACGTCCGGAAGTACTTCGCCAACTGGCCACTGGCCTACTGAACAGATCCCTGGGAGGGAACGATGAAAAAAACTCTGAGAATAACGCTGCTGGCCGTCGGCGCCGCGCTGTTGCTGCCGGGCATGGCCGCGGCCGAGCCCGGCGTCTCCGATACCGAGATCCGGATCGGCGACGTCAACATCCTGACCGGCCCGGCCTCGTTCATCGGCCAGGCGGTCTCGGTCGGCTCGAAGGTCGCGGCGGCCGAGATCAATGCGGCCGGCGGCATCAACGGCCGCAAGATCGTCATGAAGACCGAGGATGACGGCTACGTCCCCTCGCGCTCGTTCCAGGCCTTGAAGAAGCTGCTCGAGGTCGACGACATCTTCGCGCTGAACGGCACCTCGGGCACCGCCAACGTGCTGGCGATGATGCCGCTGATCACCAAGGCCAACCTGCCGACGGTGGTCACGACCGCGCCGAACGAGCTGGTCTACACCCCGGTCCGCCCGTCGGTCTTCACCATCGGCGCCTCCTATGAAGCCTCGTTCTACGCCCAGCTGAAATACATCCACGAGAAGCTGGCGCCCCAGGCCACCGTCTACGGCCTGATCCGCCAGGACGACGATTTCGGCAGCGCGGTCGAACGCGGCTATGAGCGCGCGGTCAAGGAATTCGGCGTCAAGGACGGCATCCGCCTGCGCTACAAGAAGGGCCAGGCCGACTTCGCCGCCGAGGCCGTGCAGATGAAGGCCGCCGGCGTCCAGGTGCTGGCCAACGGCGCCATCATCGCCCAGGCCGCCACCGTGCTGAAGGAAACCCGCAAGCTCGGCATGGATCTGCAGGTCGCCGACGTGTGGTCGGAAATCATGCCGCCTTCGGCCAAGCTGCTCGCCCCCGCCGGCTATTCCTACCTGATCGGCGACTACATCGCGGCGATGGCCGATCCGGCCGCCGTCAAGTGGATGGAGAAGTTCAAGCCCTACATGTCCGAGGCCGACGTTGCCGCGGTCAACCGCTACACCTTCATCACCTATGCCGGCCTGAAGATCATGGCCAAGGCGATGGAAGCCTGCGGCAAGGACCTGACGCGCGCCTGCACCGTCGAGAACCTGCGCAAGATCAAGAATTTCGATACGCAGGGCGTGACCGCGCCGGTCTCGTTCGACAACGACCGCCAGCTCGGCGGCACGGCGATCAAGGTCTACCAGATCAACCTGGCCGACCAGTCGTTCAAGGCGCTGACCGAATACCAGGAATATTGATCGGTTGAGGATGAGGCCCCGCCGGTTTTCCGGCGGGGCCAGTCCGACAGATGGGCCACAAGGCCGGCCACCGACCGATATCGCGCCTGCCGCGCGAGACCCGCATCGCCGAGCTGATGGCGGCGGCGCATGACGTCTTCCGCGACAAGGGCTATGCCGATGCCTCGATCGCCGAGATCGCCGAGCGCGCCGGCGTGGGCGAGGGCACGCTCTACCGCTATTTCGAGAACAAGCACGATCTGCTGCTGAAGGTCCTGGAGGACTGGTATGTCGGCATGATCGAGGATGACGACCGCCAGCTGCGGGCGATGCAGGGCACGCGCGACCGGCTGCACTACCTGATCCGCAGCCATCTCAACGTGATCTGGCGCGAGCCGGTGTTCTGCCGCCTGGTCCTGGTCGAACTGCGCGCCGCCGACGATTATCGCGCCACCGCGCTGTTCCAGTCGAACCGCGCCTATGCCCGGCGCACGCTCGAGACCATCCAGGAGGCGGTGCAGTCGGGCGAATTCCGCGCCGATGTGCCACTCTCGCTGGTGCGCGACATGATCTACGGCTGCATCGAGCATCACACCTGGGGTTATCTGCGGGGCGATGCCGATTTCGCGGCGGACGGCGTGGCCGACACCATCACCGACCTGATCTACAGGGCGCTGGTGGTGCCGGCGGCGAAGCCCGACGACCTCGCCGCCGCCATTGAGCGATTGGAAGGCCTGGCCGACCGCCTGTCAGGCTGAATAGTCGGCGGCGAGGCGATCGACCAGCTCGGCCATCGTCGGAATGTCGGAGATCGCGCCGACGCCCTGGCCGGCCGACCAGACGTCGCGCCAGGCCTTGGCCTCGCCGGCGCCGATGTCGATCTCGCCGCGTTTGCCGGCGGGATCGAGGCCCGCGGCCAGGATGCTGGGCTTGAGGAAATTCGCCGGCATGCCGCTCACCGCCTGGGTATAGACGATGTCGCCGCTGGCCGATTGCACCAGCATCTGCTTGTAAGGCTCGGACGCCAGGCTTTCGCGGGTGGCGATGAAGCGCGTGCCGACATAGGCGGCATCGGCCCCGATCAGCCGGGCGGCGGCGACATGGCGGCCGGTCGAGATCGCGCCGCCCAGCACGATGGTGCCGGCAAAGAACCGGCGGATTTCCGGGACCAGGGCAAAGGGGCTCAAGGTGCCGGCATGGCCGCCGGCGCCGGCGCAGACCGCGATCAGCCCGTCGACGCCGGCCTGCGCCGCCTTCTCGCCGTGGCGCGCCGTGGTGACGTCATGGAAAACCTTGCCGCCATAGGACTGGATCGCCGCGATCAGTTCGGGATCGAGCCCCAGCGAGGTGATGACCAGCGGCACCTTGTGTTTCACGGTCACCGCGAGATCGGCCTTCAGCCGGGCATTGTCGCGATGAACCACCAGGTTGACGCCGTAGGGCGCGGGCTGGTCGGCCAGCCGCTCGCCGATCTCGGCGAGCCAGGCGTCATAGCCTTCGGTCGTGCGCTGGTTCAGCGCGGGAAAGGTGCCGAGCACGCCGGCGCGGCAGCCCGCGACGACGAGGTCGGGGCCTGACACCAGGAACATCGGCGCCATGATCACCGGCAGCCGCAGACGCTCGAGCATCGTTTCCTCCGTCTAATGAATTGTCTTCATCTATATCGCGAATCACTGGCGATGATCCAGGAGTCGTTGACGGATATCGGCGGTGAATTATAGTGAGCATAATTCATTAAAGCAGGAGGAAACGCGGCATGTCCGAGGGGTTCACGGGCGAGGCGATCGCCTTCGACTGGCCGGCGCCCGGGGTGGCGCGCGCCACGTTCACGCGCGCGGCCGAGATGAATACGCTGAGCCTCGGCTTCGTCGCCGAGCTCGACCGCGCGGTGGCCGCGGCAACCGAGGCCGGCGCCCGCGCGCTGATCCTGATCGGGGAGGGGCGGGCGTTCTGCGCCGGGGCGCATCTGACCTATTTCACCGACAAGGCTTCGCCGCTCGATTCGGCGCTGGCCATCCGCGACCGCTATCTCGTGCCGATCACCCGCCTGTTCGACCGGCTGGAGGCGGCGCCGTTTCCGGTCATCGCGGCGATCAACGGTTTCGCGCTGGGCGGCGGGTTCGAGCTGGCCTTGTCCTGCGATTTCCGCATCCTGGCCGATACCGCCCGGCTGGGCCTGACCGAGGTGCGGGTCGCGGCCTTCCCCGCGGCCGGCGGCGTGCAGAAGCTGCACCGCTTCGTCGGCCGCGGCAAGGCGATGGAACTGATCCTGCTCGGCCGCCACATCCCTGCCGCCGAGGCCGAACAGCTTGGTTTGACCTACGCGGTGGTGGCGCCCGAGGCGCTGATGGACCGGGCGCTGGCGCTGGCCGCCGATCTCGGCCGCGGTGGGCGTTTCGCCATGGCCCAGGCCAAGGCGAATATTCACATCAGCGAAAGCCTCGATGCCCGCACCGCCCGCGATTTCGGGCTGGAATCGCTGGCCGTGCTGGCCGCGACGCCGGAATGGGCGGAAGGCATGCAGGCCTTCGTCGAGAAGCGCCAGCCGCGCTTTACCTGAGAGGGGCAGGGGGCATGGAAAACATCATCGACGCCGGCCGGCTGACCGTCTATCGCGCCTTCGCCGCGCAGGTGCGGCAGGCGCCGGGGCGGCTTGCCGTCGAACATGCCGGCGGGCAGGTCAGCTACGGCGAACTGGACGGCCGCGTCCGGCGCCTGGCCGCGGCCTTGCAGGGCATGGGCATCGGCCGCGGCGACCGCATCGCGCTGCTGTCGGAAAACCGTGTCGAATTCATCGAATGCATGCTGGCCGCCGCGGCGATCGGCGCGATCGTCGCCTGCCAGAACTGGCGGCTGTCGGCCGACGAGCTGCGCCACTGCATCACGCTGGTGACACCGAAACTGGTCATCGTCTCCCGCACTCATGCCGCGTCCTACCAGGCGGCGGGCTGCGGCGATCTCCCTGTGCTCGATCTCGACGACGGCTACGAGGCGCTCCTGGCCGCCGCCCCGCCACTGCCGGCCGCGGCCATGGTCGATCCGGAAGACGGGCTGCTGATCATCTACACCTCCGGCACCACCGGCATGCCCAAGGGGGCGCTGATCAGCCATCGGGCCGAGATCGCGCGGATGACGGTCTTGCGCATGGACATGCGCGTCACCGAGGAGGATGCCTTCGTCGCCTGGGCGCCGATGTTCCACATGGGCTCGGCCGACCAGCTGCTCGGCGCACTGATGTCGGGCGCTCCGGTCATCGTGGTCGACGGCTTCAATGCCCGCCGCATCGTCGATGCCATCGCCCGCCACAAGCTCGGTTGGCTCTTGCTGATGCCCGGCTCGATCGAGCCGGTGGTCGCGCTGATGCGGGCCGAGGGCATCACGCCCCGCGGCATCAAGGCCGCCGGCGCGATGGCCGACCTGGTGCCGCGCCAGCTGATCGCCGAATTCACCACCTTGCTGCAGGCGCCCTATCTCAACAGCTTCGGGTCGACCGAAACCGGCCTGCCCCCGGCCTCGCGCTGCCTGTTCCCGCCCGGCGTGGTGCCCGAGGCCCTGTCGAAACGCCAGAGTACGCTGTGCGAGGTGCGCATCGTCGATCCCGACGGCCGCGAGGTGCCCGACGGCGAGCCCGGCGAGGTGGCGATCTCGGGGCCGACCGTGTTCTCCGGCTACTGGAACGCGCCGGAGACCAATGCGCGGGATTTCCGCAACGGCTGGTTTCGCATGGGCGACCTGTTCCGTCGCAACCCCGACGGCAGCTTCGATTTCGTCGACCGTGCCAAGTACATGATCAAGTCCGGCGGCGAGAACATCTACCCGGCCGAGATCGAGCGCGTGCTGCTGGCCGATCCGCGCATCACCGACGCGGTGGTGGTGCGCAAGCGCGACGACAAATGGGGCGAGGTGCCGGTGGCGGTGGTCTCGACCCGCGGCGAGCCGCTGGAGCTGGCCGATATCGATGCGATCTGCCGGCCCAAGCTCGCCGGCTACAAACGGCCGCGGGCCTTGCGCGTCGTCGGCTTCGACGATTTCCCGCGTTCGACCACCGGCAAGATCCTGCGGCACGAGGTCGAGAAGTGGATCTCGTAAGCCCCGAAACCCTGCGCGCCTGGCAGGCCGAGCGCCATGTTGCCAACGATGTGGTGACGCCGGCCCTGGTCGATCGCTATCTCGTCACGCTCGGCCATCGGCCGCAGGGCGCGAAGCCCGGCGCGCTTGCCCCGCTGGGCCTGCACTGGTGCCTGGGGCCGGAGGCCGCGCCGCTGGAAGACCTCGGCCCCGACGGCCTGCCCGAACGCGGCGGCATCATCCCGCCGGTGCCGCTCACCGCCCGCATGTGGGCCGGCGGCGATCTCGACTTCGCCGCGCCGCTGCGCGTCGGCGATGCGGTCGAACGCGTGGCGTCATTGTCGTCGCTGACCGAGAAGGCCGGCCGGGCCGGACGCCTCGCCTTCCTCGGCATCGACTATGATTACCGCGTCAACGGCGAGGTGCGCCTGCACGAGGTGCAGCGCATCGTCTGCCGCGATCCCGCACCGCTGGCGGCCGATGGCGCCGCGCCGGAAGACCATGGGCCCTGGGCGTTCCGCCGGCGGGTCGAGACCTCGGCACCGATGCTGCTGCGCTTTTCCAGCCTGACCTTCAACCCCCATCGCATCCACTACGACCTGCCCTATGCGACCCGGGCCGAGGGGTATCCGGGCCTCTTGGTGCACGGCACGCTGACCGCGGCGCTGCTGCTCGATACCTGCGCGGCGGCGGTGGGGGCGGCGGCGATCGCCCGCGTCACCCTGCGCGCCCGCCGCCCGGCCTTCTGCGGCACGGTGCTGACCTTGGCCGGCCAGCGCGGGCCTGACGGCATCCGGCTGGTGGCGCTCGACGGTGACGGGTTGACCGTGATGGATGGCGCGGCGACCCTCAGGCCCTGATCAACTCGATCAGGGCTTTCAGGCCGCCCGGCATCTGCTTGCGGCTGGGGTAGTACAGGAACAGGTCGTCGGGCGTGCACCACTCGGCCAGGCATTGCATCAGCCGCCCGTCGTCGAGGCGCGGCCTGGCGCGGCGTTCCCAGACATAGGCGAGTCCTACTCCCGCCGTCGCCGCCTCGATCATCAGGTCCTGGTCGTCGAGGACCAGCGGGCCCTGCACGTCGACGTCGAGCAGCTGGCCGTCGCGCTCGAACGTCCAGGGATAGCTCTCGCCCGACGGGAAGCGGCAGCGTATGCCGACATGGTCCTTAAGGTCGTGCGGGCCGCGCGGCTTGCGCCGCCCCTTGAAATAGGCGGGCGAGCCGACCACGGCGAAGCGCAGGGCCGGCCTGATGCGCACCGCGATCATGTCCTGCGACAGCCGCTCGCCCAGCCGGATGCCGGCATCGAAACCCTCGGCGACGATGTCGACCAGCCGGTCGGTGGCGACGACCTCGAGCTGCAGCCCGGGATTGTCCCGCAGCAGCGGGGCCATCACCGGCCCCATCGCGAACGGGGCGATCGAGGCCGGCACGGTGACGCGGATGGTGCCGAACGGCGTGTCGCGATAATCGTTCAGCGCCTCCAGCGCATCGCCGATGCCGCCGAAGGCCGGCTGCAGCCGGGTGAAGAACATTTGGCCGGCCTCGGTCAGCGAGACGCTGCGCGTCGTGCGGTTCAGCAGGCGCACGCCGACCCGCGCCTCCAGGCTGCGCACCGCGTGGCTGACGCCTGACGGCGTGATGCCGCGCTCGACCGCCGCGCGGCGAAAGCTGCGATGCCGGGCCACCGCCAGGAAGGCGGCCAGTTCGGACAGTTCGGTCGCGTGCATCGTGCCGTTCTACGGCCAGCGCACGAAGTCGTCGAGGGGCGCGCGGTCGGTGACCAGGCCGTTCTCCGGCTTCGACCAGTCGGCGAAGCCGAGTGCCAGCCCGCAGATCACGACCTCGCCCTCGGGAATGCCGAGCTCGCGGCGCAGCACGCGGTGGAACGGCGCATAGGCCGCCTGGGCACAGCTGTGCAGGCCGAAATGGCGCGCCATCACGGCCAGGTTCTGCACGAACATGCCGACGTCGATCCAGCTGCCGCGCTCCAGCCGCCGGTCCATCGAGACGATCAGGCCGACGGGGGCGTCGAAGAAGCGGTAGTTGCGGGCATGCTGGGCCCGCATTGCCTCATGGTCGCCCTTGGCGATGCCGAGGCGGCCGTAGAGGCCCCAGCCGCAGGCGCGGCGCCGGGCAAGGTAGGGTTCGGGGAATTCGGCGGGGTAATAGCGGTATTCCTGGTCGCGCGGCACGCCGTCGGCCAGATAGGCCGCCGTCGCCGCCTGGTTGACCCGGGCGAGCGTCTCGCCGGTCGCCACCGTCACCTGCCAGGGCTGCATGTTGGTGCCGGACGGCGCGCGGGCCGCGCCGGCAATGATCCGTTCGATCACCGGGCGCGGCACCGGTTCGGGCAGGAAGGCGCGGATCGACCGGCGGCTGGTCACCGCATCCTCGGCATCGACGGCCATCGTGGCCCCGCAGCGCGCCACCGTCGCGCGCCAGGCGGCCATATCGAGCGCCGTCACAGCCGGGCCAGGATCTTTTCGGCCGCCCTCAAGTGCGGCTTGTCGATCATCCGGCCGTCGAGGCGCACGACACCGACCGCCGGATCGGCGGCGAAGGCCCCGACGATGCGCCGGGCCCAGGCGATCTCGGCCTCGGACGGGCTGAACGCCTGGTTGACCGCCGCGATGTGGCGCGGGTGGATCAGCATCTTGGCGCCGAAGCCGTCGCGCCGCGCCGCTTCCGCCTCGACGCGGCAGCTCTCGTCGCCATCGATGTCGGTGTTGACGGTGTCGACCGCGACGACGCCGGCGGCCGAGGCCGCGATCAGGCAGAGATTGCGGGCCAGCCGATAGGGATCGGTCCAGCGCCCGTCGGCCTGGTTGGCCGAGGCGCCGAGCGAGGCGGCGAGATCTTCCGCGCCCCAGGCCATGCCCCACAGCCGCGGCCCGACCGTGCGGTAGTCGCCGAGCGCCAGCAGCGAGTCGGCGGTTTCGGTCACGATCGCCATGATCTTCGTCGTGCCGGTCGCGATGCCGTGCACGGTTTCGAAGGCGTCGAGGTAGTGGCCGAGCTGGCGGACATGGTCGACCGTGCGGCATTTCGGCAAGGCGATGCCGTCGGGCCTGGCCGGCATCACCGCGGCGAGATCGGCGAGGCTCAGGCCCGTCTCGAGATCGTTGATGCGCACGAACAGCTTGGGGCGCTGCGCCGGCGCCCGGGCCAGCGTCGCCTTCAGCGTCTCGCGCGCCGCGGCCTTGGCATCGGCCGCCACCGAATCCTCGAGGTCGAGGATCAGCGCGTCGGCCGCGCCGGTCACTGCCTTCTCGAACTTGCGCGGGGAATCGCCCGGCACGAACAGCAGCGAGCGCATCACGGCCGCCGCCGCATCAGCGCGGTGCGCCGGCAGATCGCCACGGTCTCGTCGCGCTGGTTCAGCGACGTATGCTCGAATTCGACCAGCCCGGCATCGGGGCGCGACTTCGAGTCGCGCACGGCCACCACCTTGCTGCGGCTGCGCAGCGTATCGCCGCAGAAGACGGGCTTGGGGAAGCGCACCTCGCTCATGCCCAGATTGGCGACGGTGGTGCCCAGCGTGGTGTCGTTGACCGTCATGCCGATCATCAGCCCCAGGGTGAACAGGCTGTTGAACAAGGGTTTGCCCCATTCGGTCGTGGCGGCGAAATGCGCATCGAGATGCAGGGGCTGGGGGTTCATCGTCATCGTCGAGAACAGCACGTTGTCGGTTTCGGTCACCGTGCGGGTCCAGGGATGGTCGAATACCTGGTCGACCTTGAAATCCTCGAAATACAAGCCGGGCATCGTCTTCTCCTTCAGGCAATCCGGATGGCGCCGGCCTGGGCCAGCGCCTCGATGCGGGCATCGTCGATGCCCCAATGGCCGAGCGCCGCGCGCGTCTCGCTCCGCGGCGCCGTCGGCGCGGCAGCGGGCGTGCGGCTGAAGCGCGGGGCAGGGGCGGGCTGGATCACCCCGTCGACCTCGACGAAGCTGCCGCGCGCCTTCAGATGCGGATGGTCCGGTGCCTCGGCCATCGACAGCACCGGGGCGACGCAGGCGTCGGTTTCGGTCAGCAGCGCGGCCCACGCGTCGCGCGGCCGGGTGCGGAAATGGGCGGCCAGTGCGGCCTTGGTCGCCGGCCAGGAGGCCGGATCGTCGCAGGGCAGCGGGTCGAGGCCGAGGCGGCGGAACAGTTCGGCCCGGAATTTCTTCTCGATCGGCGCCACCGCGAGATGGCGGCCGTCGGCGCATTCGTAGACGTCGTAATGCGGCGCGCCGGAATCGAGCAGGTTGGTGCCGCGCCGCAGGCCGTGCATGCCAGCGGCATGGAGCCCGAACAAGGGGGTCATCAGCGAAGCGACTCCATCAACGATCGCGGCATCGACGACCTGGCCGCGGTCGCTGCGCTGCGCCTCCCACAAGGCGCAGACCATGCCGAAGGCGAGATAGAGCGCGCCGCCGCCGTAGTCGCCCAGCAGGTTGACCGGCGGCGTCGGCGGCTGGCCGGCCCGGCCGATGGCATCGAGCGCGCCGGTCAGCGCGATATAGGTCAGGTCGTGTCCGGCATGGGGGCTGAGCGGCCCGTCCTGGCCCCAGCCGGTCATCCGGCCATAGACCAGGCGCGGGTTGCGCCCGAGGCAGTCGTCGGGGCCCAGCCCCCGCCGCTCCATCGTGCCGGGGCGAAACCCCTCGATGCAGCCATCGGCCCGGGCGACGAGGTCGAGGGCCAGGGCGCGGGCCTCGGGGTGCTTCAGATCGATCATGGCCGACGGCCGGCTGCGATTGGCCAGCGCGAAGCGGGCGGGGCGTTCGAGGCCGGTGTCGGACGGCTCGGGCCGGTCCAGCCGCAGCACGGTGGCGCCGAGATCGGCCATCAGCATCGCCGCCATCGGGCCGGGGCCGATGCCGGCGAATTCGACGATGCGCAAACCCGTCAACGGCCCGCTCATCGCGCCAACCCGTGGGCCGCGCGCTCCAGGTCTTCGCGGAATGCCGGGGCGGAGATGGCGATCATCCGTTTGACTCTTTCCTTCAAGGTCAGGCCGCGCAGTTCGGCCACGCCCCATTCGGTGACGACGGCATCGACGTCGCAGCGCGGCGTGGTGACGACCGCATCGGCCAGTTTCGGCACGATGCGGCTG
>JAEYTW010000494.1 GCA_023433835.1 Pseudomonadota bacterium
GTTCGGGATGCTCGGTGCCCAGCCGGTCGCGCCAATACTCGATCTGTTCGGCCTGGCGTTCCTCGGTCAGCCGGTCGCGCTGCCACAGGGCGTAATCGCCATACTGGATCGGCAGCGGCGCCAGAGCCGCGCCGGCATAAAGGGCCGAGACTTCGCGCAGCAGGATCGGAATCGACCAGCCGTCCGACACGATATGATGCATCGACAGCGTCAGCGCGTACTCGTCAGGCCCCAGCGTGGCCAGCGCGGCGCGCAGCAGCGGCCCGCGCGCGAGGTCGAAGGGCCGTATCGTCGGATCTTCCGACCATTCATAGGCCGGTTCGGGCAACACCACCTGCCAGGCCGCGCCATCCTGCTCGACGAAGCGCGTGCGCAAGGCTTCATGCCGCGCCACCACCCCCGCCAGCGCCGCGCGCAACCGGGCGATGTCGAGCCGGCCGACCAGCCGCACGGCCCCGGCCAGCACATAGGCGGTATCGTCGGGCGACAGCCGCCACAGGAACCACAGGCGCTCCTGCGCCAGCGACAGCGGCAGGCGCATCATCCCGGCCGGCCGCGGACGGATCACCCCGCCGGCGGCGATGGGCTGATCCGACAGCACGGCGGCGAGATCGGCCAGCCGCGGATGGGCGAACAAGGCCTGCAGCGGCAGATCGCGATCGAGCGCCTGGCGGATGCGCCCGGCCACCCGCAGCACGCCAAGGGAATCGCCACCGAGATCGAAGAAGCTGTCGCCGACACCGATATCGTCGCGGCGCAGCACCTGGGCCCAGATGTCGCGCAAGGCAGCCTCGACCGGGTTGCGCGGCCCGACGACCTGGCGGGCGGCAGCGGCCGGCTCGGGCAGCGCCCGGCGATCGAGCTTGCCGTTCGGCGTCTGCGGCAGGGCTTCGAGCACCAGCACCACCGACGGCACCAGATAGTCCGGCAGCCGTGCGGCAAGCCGGGCCTTCAACTGTTCGCCATCGACCGCGCCGACGGCATAGCCGACCAGTTGCGACCCCTTCACCGCCGCCGCCGCCGCCGTGACGCCCGGGCAGGTCCGGAGCTGGGCCTCGACCTCGCCCAGTTCGATGCGATGGCCGCGCAGCTTGACCTGGGTGTCGAGCCGGCCGAGGAATTCGAGCCGCCCGTCCGCCCGCTGCCGGCAGAGATCGCCGGTGCGGTAGAGCCGCGTGCCCTGCCCCAGCGGGTCGGGCACGAAGCGTTCGGCGGTCAGGCCCGCCCGGCCGAGATAACCGCGCGCCAGATTGGCCCCGCCGATGCAGAGCTCGCCGATGCCGCCCTTCGGCACCACCTGCCCCGCCGGGTCGACCAGCCGCAGGACGGTATCGGGGATCGGCCCGCCCAGCGTGATCGGCCGGCCCGGTTCGGTCAGCGCGATCGCCGACCAGATCGTCGTCTCGGTCGGGCCGTACATGTTCCACAAGGTCACGCCGCGGGCATGCAGCGCCGCCGCCAGGTCCGACGGCAAGGCTTCGCCGCCGCACAACCCCTTCAGCGGCCGGCCGGCCCAGCCGCCCTCCAGCAGCAGCCGCCAGCCCAGCGGCGTCGCCTGCAGCACCGTCGCCCCGGTGCTCTCCAGCAAGGCCGCGAGCCTGCGCCCGTCCTGCACGCTGTCGCGCCGGGCAATCTCCAGCCGCGCCCCCACGATCAGCGGCAGCAGCAGTTCCAGCGCCGCGATGTCGAACGACAGCGAGGTCACCGCCAGCCAGATATCGTCCGCGTTCAGCCCGGGCCGGACCGCCAGGCTCATCAGCAGGCGGTCGAGCGCGCCATGGCTGACCCCGACACCCTTCGGCTTGCCCGTCGAGCCCGAGGTGTAGATCACATAGGCCAGGCGATCCGGATGGACCGGTTCGAACCATTCTTCATCGACGCCTTCGTCGATGAAGACGAGATCCAGCCCGTCGAGCAAGCCGGCCAGTTGGCGTGCGGTGGTGCGATCGACCACCACCCGCCGCAACCCGGCATCGGCGATCATGTCGGCCAGCCGCGCCGCCGGATAGGCCGGGTCGAGCGGCACGTAGGCACCGCCCGACTGCCACACCCCCAGCATCGCGGCGACCAGCCCCACGGAACGCTCGACACAGAGCCCGACCAGTTCGTCCGGTTTGACGCCCAGCCGCCGCAACTGCCCGCCGATCCGGCGCGACCAGGCGGCCAGTTCGGTGCCGTCGATCGCCTCGCCTTCACAGGCCACGACAGCCGATGGCGACAACCGGTGATGCACCGGATTGAACTGATAGTCGAACGGCTCGGAGACCGCCTCCGGCGCCGACAGGGCGATGGCGCCCAGCGCCGGATCTTCCGTCCCCGCCAGTTCTTCCAAGAGTTCGACGTAATGGGCCGTCAGCCGCTCGACATCGCCTCTCTCGAGCCGCTCGCCATCCCAGGCCCAGTCCAGCGCCAGCGGGGCCGGCGCGATCGTCAGGGTCAGCGGGTAGTGGGTGCGCTCGGCGATCTCCACCTTGCCCGCCCGCAACCCGCCCTCGCCGCGGCCGACCGCCTCGTCGACCGGATAGTTCTCGAATACCAGCAGGCTGTCGAACAGCGCATCGCCCGACCGCCCGGTCCACCGCTGCAGGTCGCTCAGCGGCGTATGCTCGTATTGCCGCAACTCGACGTTCCGGCGTTGCAGCGCCTGCAGCCAGGCGTCGAGGTTCCTGGAAGCCGGCAGTTCGACCCAGAGCGGCAGGCTGTTGATGAACAGCCCGAGCATCCGCTCGACACCCGGCAGCGCGGCCGGCCGGCCCGACACCGTCACCCCGAACCCCACCGCATCCCTGGCCCCGAACCGCGACAGCAGCAGCGCCCAGGCACCCTGCATCAAGGTGTTCAGGGTCACCGACCGCCGCCGCGCCGCCTGGCGCAGGCGCTCGCCCAGGTCGGACAGGGGCTGCTCGATACGATGGATGCCGGGCTCGGGTTTCGCCGGCGCACCGAGGCTCGCGGTCAACCCGACCGGATCCTCGACCGACGCGGCAATCCCGCGCCACCAGGCTTCGCCCGATGGCTGGCGCCGCGTCCAGGCGACGTAGGAGCGATAGGGCACCGGCGGCGGCAGCTCGGCCGCGCGGCCCCGATAGCACTCCGAGACTTCCGCCAGCAGCCGCGCGCTGCTCCAGCCATCCGACAGCAGGTGATGGCTGGTGCGGATCAGGTCGTAATCGCCGTCCGGCCGCCGGAACAGGGCCAGCCGCAGCAATGGCGCCTGCGACAGGTCGAAGCCCCGGGCGAGGTCGGCCGCGCACCACGCGGCGATCTCCTCGTCGGGCTCGACCCAGGGCAGCTCGACCGATTTGCGCACGACCTGCAGCGCCTCGCCGCCATGGCGCCATTCGAAGCCGGTGCGCAGGATATCGTGCCGCGCCACCACCTCGTGCCATGCGGCGCGGAGTGCGGCAACGTCGATCGGCCCCTTCAAGGTCAGCCGCAGCTGATTGACGTAGACCCCGTCGCCCTGCTTCAGCAGGCCGTGATAGAGCAAGCCCTGCTGCAGCCCGGTCGCCGG
>JAEYTW010000497.1 GCA_023433835.1 Pseudomonadota bacterium
GCGCCGGCCTGGGCGGCAAGCCGCGCGGCGATGGCGCCGATCTGCGCCGTCACGTGGCGGCCGCCCCGCCGGTCGGTCGGCTCGACCGCCTCGGCCACGACGACGCCGAGCAGGTTGGCCAATGCCACGTGGATCTTGGTGCCGCCGAGGTCGATGCCGACGACATAGGCGCCGGCATCGTTGATCTCGTAGGTGGTGGCGGTGCGGCCCAGCCCGCCCGAGGTGCGGCCGCTTTCACGGATCCAGCCGCCGTCCTCCAGCACCCGCGCCACTTCCGAGGTCGTCTGCTTGGACAGCCCGGTCAGCCGCGCCAGTTCGGCCCGCGAGATCGGGCCGCGATGCAGCACCGCCTCGAACACCTGGCGGACCGAGAGCTGGCGGGCGACATGCGCGGTCTGAGGATCTGATGTCATCGCGGCTCCGGCCACTTCGTCTACCTTCCGAACGAATAGACGGAAGAACGCTCGATCCGTCAAGAGCCATCCCCTCGTATGCCGATTGAAATCGCCTTCCTCATCGCAATTTCGTTCGCGACCTTTACAAATTGAAGTCATCGTGCATGCTGGTGCCATGGGAACCGGTCAACGGAGGGGGAAAATGCGCAAACGCTGGTCGACACTGATTGCCGCCTTGCTGGCGAGCACCGCCTGGGTGGGGCTGGCCGATGCCGCCGCCCTGCGCGTGGGTATCCAGGACGATCCGGATGCGCTGGACCCTGCCGTTTCCGGCACCTATGCCGGGCGTTTCGTGTTCGCCGCGATGTGCGACAAGCTGGTCGACATCGCGCCCGACCTGACCATCGTGCCGCAGCTGGCGGAAAGCTGGACCTGGGCACCCGACCAGAAATCGATCACCTTCAACCTGCGCCAGGGCGTCAAGTTCCACGACGGCACGCCCTTCGACGCCGAGGCGGTCAAGTTCAACATCGAGCGCATGACGACGATGAAGGACAGCCGCCGCAAGGCCGAGCTGTCGGCCGTCGCCGGCGTCACGGTGCTCTCGCCCACACAGGTGCGCCTCGACCTCAAGGAACCGTTCGCGCCGCTGCTGTCGGTGTTGAGCGACCGCGCCGGCATGATGGTCTCGACCAGGGCCGGCGACGACTTCGCCAACGCGCCGGTCTGCGCCGGCCCCTACAAGTTCGTCGAGCGCAAGGCGCGCGACCTGATCAAGCTTGAGAAATTCGCCGACTACTGGGATGCCAAGTCCTACGGCTACGACCAGGTGGTGTACTACTACATCAGCGATTCGACCGTGCGCCTGGCGCGTGTGCGCGCCGGCGACCTCGACATCGCCGAGCGCGTGGCGCCGACCGACCTGAAGACGGTGCGCGACGACAAGAACCTGAAGCTGCATTCCGCACCCGGCCTTGCCGTCTCGCATCTGATGGTCAATGTCGGCGCCGGCGAGAAGGCCAACACGCCGCTGGGCAAGGATGCCCGGCTGCGCCGCGCCTTCGAACTCGCGATCGACCGCGCCGCGATCAACAAGGTCGCCTTCAACGGCGAATACACCGCCGACAACCAGATGATCCCGCCGTCGGACCCGTTCTATTCGAAGGACAATCCGGCACCGAAGCGCGACGTCGAGGCGGCGAAGAAGCTGATCAAGGAAGCCGGCATGACCACCGTGCCGGTCGAGCTGACCTTCGAGAACGCGCTGACCGACGCCCGTGTCGCCCAGATCGTGCAGTCGATGGCCAAGGAAGCGGGCTTCGACGTCAAGCTGCAGCCGCTGGAGACCGCGACGGCGATCCAGCGCTACCTCGCCGGCAATTTCGAGATGTATATCGGCAACTGGTCGGGCCGCGGCGATCCGGATCCGACGCTCTATGCCTTCTTCGCCTGCAACGGCGGCCAGAACGTCAACAAGTACTGCAACAAGGACCTCGAGGGCGTGCTGAACCAGGCGCGTGCCGAGGGCGACGTGGGCAAGCGCAAGGCGCTCTACGCCAAGGCCACCGGCATCTACCTGACCGACCTGCCGACCATCCCGATCTATCACCCGAACTGGTTCTTCGCCGCGCGCGCGGCCGTCGACGGCCTCGCGGTCTATCCCGACGGCCTGTTGCGGCTGAAGGGCGTCAAGCCGGCCGGCTGATGCTCGGTTTCATCGGGCGGCGGCTCGCCGTCGCCATCCCGACGCTGCTGCTGGTCTCGGTGCTGATGTTCGGCCTGCAGCAGTTCCTGCCGGGCGACCCCGCGGTCGCCCTGGCAGGCGAGGAGAACAACCCCGAAGTCATCGCGCATCTGCGCGAGAAGTACCAGTTCGACAAGCCCTGGCCCGTGCAGTACGCGCATTGGCTGTCGGCCTTCATGACGGGCGATTTCGGCACCTCGGTGCGCACCCGCCTGCCGATCCGCGCGATGGTGGCCGACAAGCTGCCGGTCACCATCGAGCTTGCCACCCTCTCGATGCTGATCGCGCTGGTGATCGGCATTCCGGCCGGCGTCATCGCCGCCCTGCGCCGCGGCGGCGTCACCGACTACGCGGTCAGCGTCGTCGGGCTCGCCGGCCTCTCGATCCCGAGCTTCTGGCTCGGCATCATGCTGATCCTCGCCTTCTCGGTCGGGCTGGGCTGGCTGCCGTCGGGCGGCTACGTGCCGATGTCGGAGAGCATCGTCGGCAATCTCAGGTCGATGCTGTTGCCTTCGGTGGTGCTCGGCACCGCCGCCACGGCCGTCATCATGCGCCACACCCGCTCGGCCATGCTGACCGTGCTGAAGCAGGATTTCGTGCGCACCGCGCGGGCCAAGGGCTTGCGCGAGCGGCTGGTCATAACACGCCACGCGCTCCGCAACGGGCTGATCCCTGTGGTGACGCTCGCCACCCTCGAATTCGGCCATCTGTTGTCCGGCGCTGTGCTGACCGAACAGGTCTTCGGCATCCCCGGTTTCGGCAAGATGATCGTCGACGGCGTGTTCGGCCGCGACTACGCGGTGGTGCAGGCCGTGGTCATCGTCGCCGCCGCAATCTTCCTGTTGATGAGCCTCGTCGCCGACCTCGCCTACATGGCGCTGAACCCGCGGCTGCGCGCATGACCGCCTGGCGCCGCCTGAGCCGCGAACCCGCCGCCCTGATCGGCGGCGCGATCGTGCTCGTGTTCGTCATACTCGCGGTCTTCGCGCCGCTGATCGCGCCCTACGATCCCATCGCCTCGGACTGGATGGTCGTGCGGGAGGCCCCGAGCCTGGCTCACCCGTTCGGCACCGACGACCTGGGGCGCGACGTGCTGTCGCGGGTGATCTACGGCGCGCGGGCCTCGCTCGCCGCCGGCTGCATCTCGGTCGTCGTCGCGATGCTCTTGGGCATTCCGCTCGGGCTGATCTCGGGCTATTTCGGCGGCATCGTCGATGTCGTCATCTCGCGCTTCACCGACGCCCTGCTCGCCTGTCCGTTCCTGGTGCTGGCGATCGCGCTCGCCGCTTTTCTGGGGCCCAGCCTGGAGAATGCGATGATCGCCATCGGCATTTCGGCGATGCCGATCTTCACCCGGCTGACCCGCGGCCAGACGCTCGCGGTCCGCACCGAGGATTACATCCAGGCCGTCATCGGCCAGGGAGTCTCCTCCCCGAAGATCCTGTTCGCCCATGTCCTGCCCAACGTCCTGCCGCCGATCGTGGTGCAGGCGACCTTGACCACCGCCGTCGCCGTGCTGGCCGAGGCGAGCCTGGCCTTCCTGGGCCTGGGCCAGGCCCCGCCGGCGCCGAGCTGGGGCAGCATGCTCGATGCCGCCCGGCAGTTCCTGGTCGACGCGCCGTGGATGGCGGTGTGGCCGGGCCTGGCCATCGTCGCCATCGTCGTCGGCTTCAACCTGCTGGGCGATGCCCTGAACGACGTCCTCAACCCCCGCGCCTGATCGGAGAGCGCCTCATGTCACAGCCGCTGCGCATCGGTTTCATCGGGTCGGGTTTCATCGCCCATTTCCACCTGCAGGCGCTGACCGGCGTACGCAACGTCGAAGTCACGGCGGTATACTCGACGACGGCGGCGCGGCGCGACAAGTTCGCCGCGCGCGTCCGCGAGCTCGATCTCGGTGAATGCGTCGCCTACGCGTCGATCGCCGACATGATCGGCTCGGGCACCGTCGATGCGATCTGGATCGCCAATCCGAACCACGCGCGGCTGGAGGCGATGGCCGAGATCCACCGGCTGGTCAAGGCCGGCGGCACGACGTTGCGCGCCGTCGCCTGCGAGAAGCCCCTGGCCCGCACGCTGGCCGAAGCGCGCGAGATGCTGCGCCTGGTCGAGGATTGTGGTCTCAATCACGGCTATCTGGAAAACCAGCTGTTCTCGACCGCGGTGCAGCGCGGCCACGACATCATCTGGCGCCGCGCCGTGCCGAATGCCGGCCGCCCCTATATCGCGCGCGCCGCCGAGGAACATTCGGGCCCGCATGAACCCTGGTTCTGGCAGGGCGAGAAACAGGGCGGCGGCGTCCTCTCCGATATGATGTGCCACAGCGTCGAGGTCGGCCGCTACCTGCTGACCGGCCCGGACGAACCGCGCGACGCGCTGCGCCTAGTCTCGGCCAACGCAACCGTCGCCAATCTGAAATGGACCCGGCCGCATTACGCCGCGCGGCTGAAGGCGCAGATGGGGCCTGAGGTCGACTACACCTTGCGCCCGGCGGAAGACTTCGCCCGCGGCCTGCTGACCCTGCAGGATCCGGATGGCCAGACCGTGATGATCGAGGCCACGACCTCCTGGGCCTATGTCGGGCCGGGCCTGCGCATCACGCTGGAACTGCTGGGGCCGGAATACGCGATGGAATTCTCCTCGCTCAATACCGGCCTCAAGGTGTTCCTGTCGCGCGCCGTGTCGGGCTCGGAGGGCGAGGACCTGGTCGAGAAGCAGAATGCCGAACAGGGCCTGATGCCGGTGCTGGAGGACGAAGCCGGCATCTACGGCTATACCCTGGAAAACCGCCATTTCGTCGAAGCCTTCCGCCACGGCCGCAAGCCGCTCGAAACCTTCGCCGACGGCGTCGCCGTGGTCGAGATGCTGATGGCCCTCTACCGCTCGGCCGAGCTCGGCCGCACCATCACCCTGCCCGACCCCGAGCTCGAGACCTACGTGCCCGTCGTGGCGCGGCCGGCGGCATAGGCCGCCGCCTCGTCCCTGAGCCAGTCGAGAAAGGCCGCCACCGCCGGGTTGCGGCGGCGGCCGGTCGGCGTCACCACGAAATAGGTGCGGTCCTGGCGCAGCGGCCGGTCGAACAGCACGACCAGCCGACCGCTCGCCAGTTCGCCCTCGATCAGGAAACGCGGCACCAGCCCGACACCAAGACCGTTGGCCGCGGCCTCGGCGGTCATCGAGAACTGGTCGAGCATCGCGCCGCGATAGGGCGTTGCCACCTCGATGCCGCAGGCGGCAAACCAGTCGAGCCACAGATTCGGTCGCGTCGCCTGCTGCAGCAGCGCCACCCGGGTGAGATCTTCCGGCCGCTCCAACTGCTTCGCCGCGCGATAGGCCGGGCTTGCCACCGCCACCATTTCCTCGTCGAGCAGGTGATAGGCCCGCGCCGCCGGCCAGTTGCCGGTGCCGTAATGGATGGCGAGGTCGAAGGGTTCGCGCTCGAAATCGAACGGCTCCAGCCGCGTCGTCAGGTTGACCGTGATGTCGGGCGTGAAGCGATGCAGCCGCGGGATCAGCCAGCGGCTGGCGAAGGTCGGCAGCACGGCCAGGTTGACCACCGCCCCGCCGCCGGTGGCCAGCACCGCATGGGTCGACTGCTCCAGCCGGTCGAGCAGGTCGCGGACATCGGTCAGGTAATTGCGCCCGGCATCGGTCAGGATCACCCGGCGCTGCTCCCGCTCGAACAGCGCGACCCCGAGCGAGTCTTCCAGCTGGCGGACCTGCTTCGATACCGCCCCTTGGGTCAGCGCCAGTTCCTCGGCGGCGCGGGTGAAGCTGCCGTGGCGGGCCGCGGCCTCGAAGGCGACCAGCTCGGTGATCGAGGGCATCAGGCGGCGGGACAACGGCATCCGAACGACTCCAGGCATTCCATCCGGTCGCGATAATCGGAAGATTCGTCGTTGCAGCAAAGGGCCATGTCGCCCGGATCATCGCCGCCCTCGGACGAACCACAGGATCCCCGCGATGACCGCCTATGACTGGACCGACCCCTTCGGCCTCGACGCCCAGCTGACCGAGGAGGAGCGCCTGGTGCGCGATGCCGCCCGCGCCTTCGCCACCGACCGGCTGCTGCCCGGCATCACCGATGCCTACATGCAGGAACGCTTCGACCGTGAGCTGATGCGGGAAATGGGCGCGCTGGGCCTGCTCGGTTCCACCCTGCCGGCCGAGTATGGCGGGGCGGGCTTAGGCTACGTCGCCTACGGCCTGGCGGCGCGCGAGATCGAGCGGGTGGACAGCGGCTATCGCTCGGCCATGTCGGTGCAGTCCTCGCTGGTCATGCACCCGATCCATGCCTATGGCGACGAGGCGCAGCGGCGCAAGTATCTGCCGAAGCTCGCCTCGGGCGAATGGGTCGGATGCTTCGGCCTCACCGAACCCGATTCAGGATCCGATCCCAGCTCGATGCGCACCCGCGCGACCAAGGTGGCGGGCGGCTATTCTCTGCGCGGCGCCAAGATGTGGATCACCAACAGCCCGATCGCCGACCTTGCCGTGGTCTGGGCCAGGTCGGATGCGCATGACGGGGCGATCCGCGGCTTCGTCGTCGAACGCGGCATGGCCGGCTTCTCGACCCCGAAGATCGACAACAAGCTCTCCTTGCGCGCCTCGATCACCGGCGAGATCGTGCTCGACGACGTCGTGGTGCCGGAAGCCAACCTGCTGCCCAACGTTTCCGGCCTCAAAGGCCCGTTCGGCTGCCTCAACCGCGCCCGCTACGGCATTGCCTGGGGCGCGATGGGCGCGGCCGAATTCTGCTTCGAGGCGGCACGCGGCTACAGCCTCGACCGCAAGCAGTTCGGCCGGCCGCTCGCCGCCAACCAGCTGGTGCAGAAGAAGCTGGCCGACATGCAGACCGAGATCGCGCTGGGGCTGCAGGCGGCGCTCGCCGTCGGGCGGCTTTTCGATGCCGGCACGCTGCCGGTCGAGACCATCTCGATCATCAAGCGCAACAATTGCGGCAAGGCGCTCGACATCGCCCGCACCGCCCGCGACATGCACGGCGGCAACGGCATCTCGGCCGCCTTCCACGTGATGCGCCATGCCGCGAACCTGGAAACGGTGAACACCTACGAAGGCACCCACGACATCCATGCGCTGATCATCGGTCGGGCGATCACTGGCATTCAGGCCTTCTCGTAAGGCCAGAATACGCGAATACGGAGTTATTGTTGCAGGATTGCCGGGAATCACCGAACAGTATTCGAGTCGAAACCGCGCCACGCTTGAGGTGATGTCTTGCTCGACCCGTTCGATCGGAAGATTCTCGGCGTTCTCGCCGCCGATGCCACGATCAGCTACGCCCGGCTGGGCGAGAAGGTCGGGCTGTCGGCACCGGCGGTGCATGAACGGGTCAAGCGGCTGCGCAAGACCGGCGTGATCACCGCGACCTCGGCGCGCCTCGACGGCGAGGCGGTGGGCAAGCCCCTGCTCGCCTTCGTCCATGTCGACACGACGGGATGGAGCAAGGGGCCGCGGATGATGAAGCTCGCGGCCTTCCCCGAGATCGAGGAAATGCACTCGGTGGCCGGCGACACCTGCATGATCCTCAAGATCCGCAGCCGCAGCACCCGCGAGCTGGAAGCCGTGCTGGCCCAGGTCTATGCCCTGCCCGGCGTGACCGCGACGCGCAGCTACGTGGTGCTGACCACCCATCTCGACCGCCCGGTGCAGGCCGAGATCACCGAGGTATGGCCGCCGCTGCCGCCGTCGCCCTAGGCTTTAAAACCCACCTGGCGCCGCCTTGTCCCCGCCGCACCGCGGGGCGATTGACGCTGCGCAAATTTTCCGGTATGTGTACATTAAATTCACGTATATGAAAAAATTAGTTCGGAGGAAGCGTAGTGGCGGAACTGCATCGGCAGGACAAATTGTTCATCGGCGGCGAATGGGTCGCGCCCCTGGACGGCGAGGTCGTCGAATCGATCGATCCTTCGACCGGGGCGCCCTGGGCGGTCGCGGCCTTCGGTGGCGAGCGCGATATCGACCGGGCGGTCGATGCGGCGCGGGCGGCGATGAAGGGCCCCTGGGGGCGGATGAGCGTGTTCGAGCGCGCCGGCCTGCTGCGGCGCTTCGCCCAGGCCTACGAAGCGCAGGCCGGCGAACTCGCTATCCTGGAATCGCGCGACAACGGCCGGCCGATCCGCGAGACCCGGGCCGATATCGGCGCCCACGGCCAGTGGTATCATTATTATGCCGCGCTGGCCGACAAGCTCGACGGCCGCGCCATTCCGATCGATCCGACGATCCATGCCTATACGACGCGCGTGCCGGTCGGCGTGGTCGGCGCCATCGTGCCGTGGAACGCGCCGATGCTGACCACCGCCTGGAAGGTCGCCCCCGCCCTGGCCGCCGGCTGTGCCGTAATCATCAAGGCAGCCGAGCAGACGCCGATCACCGCCTTCGCGCTGGCCCGCATCGCCGAGGCGGTCGGCCTGCCGGCCGGCGTGCTGAACGTGGTGCCGGGCCACGGCCACCTGGCCGGCGCGCGCCTCGTCGCCCACCCCAAGGTCGACAAGATCTCGTTCACCGGCGAGCATCGCACCGCGCAGGAGATCGTGCGGTCGGGCGCCACCACGCTGAAGCGCTTTTCCTTCGAGCTCGGCGGCAAGTCGCCGCACATCATCTTCGACGATGCCGATGTCGACCAGGCGCTGAACGCCGCGGCCTCGTCGGCCTTCGTCGCCTGCGGCCAGTCCTGCGCGCTGGGCTCGCGCCTGCTGGTGCACGACGCGATCTATGATCGCGTGGTCGAGGAACTGGCCAGGCGGGCCGCCAAGGTCCGCGTCGGCATGCCGCTCGACGAGGCGACGCAGATGGGCCCGCAGGCCCATGCCGAGCAGCTGGAAAAGACGCTGTCCTATTTCGCCATCGGCCAGGCCGAGGGGGCCAAGCTGGTCGCCGGCGGACGC
>JAEYTW010000498.1 GCA_023433835.1 Pseudomonadota bacterium
GGCGCCACCCCGTGGCAGGATTGCCCGATGGACCAGATCCAAGCTCCTCCCCTCCTGACCCTGCGCGGCTTTTCCAAGTCGTTTGCCGGCCAGGTCGCGCTCGACCAGGTCGACTTCACGCTCGAGGCCGGCTCGATCCATGCGCTGCTGGGCGAGAACGGCGCGGGCAAGTCGACCCTGATCAAGACGATGACCGGCGTGGTCGCCCGCGATGCGGGCACGCTATCCTTGAGCGGCGTCGAGATCGCGCCGCGCTCGGCCGCCGAAGCGACCCGGGCGGGCATCGCCACGGTCTATCAGGAAGTCAACCTGGCGCCGAACCTGTCGGTCGCCCAGAACCTGTTCCTCGGCCGGCAGCCGACGCGCTTCGGGTTCGTGCGCGAGACCGAGATGCGCCGCCGCGCCCGCCGGCTGCTCGCCGAATTCGACATCGATATCGATGTCGGGGCCGCCTTGGGCAGCTATTCGGTCGCCGTCCAGCATATCGTGGCCATTGCCCGCGCGGTCGATCTTTCCGCCCGCGTGCTGATCCTCGACGAGCCGACCGCCAGCCTCGATGCCCATGAGGTCGAGGTCCTGTTCCGCGTGATGCGGCAGCTGGCCGGCCGCGGCATCGGCATCGTCTTCGTCACCCATTTCCTCGACCAGGTCTATGCCGTCTGCGACCGCATCACCGTGCTGCGCAACGGCCGGCTGGCCGGCACGGCGGCGACCGACGTGCTGCCCCGCCTCGACCTCGTGCGGCTGATGCTCGGCCGCGAATTGTCGGCCGCCACCGCGACACGCGCGCCGGCGGCGGCCGAGGGCGCGGTGCTGGCAAGCTTCAGCGGGTTCGGCAAGGCCGGCTATGTCGCACCGTTCGACCTCGCCTTGCGGTCGGGCCAGGTCATCGGCCTGGCCGGCTTGCTCGGCTCGGGACGGACCGAGACCGCGCGGCTGGTCTTCGGTGCCGAACGCGCCGACAGCGGCACGGCCGTGGTCGGCGGCACGACGGTCGAGCTGTCCAGCCCGCGCGTCGCACTCGACCTCGGTTTCGGCTATTGCCCGGAAGAGCGCAAGACCGACGGTATCGTCGCCGATCTCACCGTGCGCGAGAACATCGTGCTGGCGCTGCAGGCCCGGCGCGGCGTGCTGAACCCGCTGTCGCGGCGCGAGCAGGACGAGATCGCGGCCAAGTTCATCCGGCTCCTCGACATCCGCCCGCCCGATCCGGAACGGCCGATCGGCCTCTTGTCGGGCGGCAACCAGCAGAAGGCCTTGCTGGCCCGGTGGCTGGCCACCGAACCGCGCCTCCTGATCCTCGACGAACCGACGCGCGGCATCGACGTCGGGGCCCATGCCGAGATCATCGGGCTGATCCGCCGGCTGTGCGCCGAAGGCATGGCGCTGCTGGTCGTCTCCTCCGAGCTCGAGGAGATCGTCACCTATGCCGACGAGGTCGTGGTGCTGCGCGACCGCGCCCATGTCGCGCGGTTGGCGGGCGAGGCGGTCGAGGTTTCGGGTATCCTGGCGGCCATCGCCGCCGAATCGACGGCGGTGGCGGAATGAGGGAGGCCGCCATGGCGCTTCGCCTGCCGCGCGCCGGCCTGTCGCAGGTCGGGGCGCTTGTCGTCATCCTGGTGGTGAACTGGGTGGTCTCGCCGCAGTTCTTCGATATCCGCCTGCAGGACGGCCGCCTGTTCGGCAGCCTGATCGACGTGCTGAACCGCGGCGCGCCGGTGGCGCTGCTGTCGCTTGGGCTGGTGCTGGTCATCGCCATGCGCGGCATCGACCTGTCGGTCGGCGCGGTGATGGCGATCTCGGGCGCGATCGCGGCAAGCCTCGCCGACAGCCATGCCTTGCCGGTCGTGCTGGCCGCATCGCTTGGCGCCGGCCTGCTTTGCGGCCTGTGGAACGGCATCCTGGTCGCCGTCCTCGGCATCCAGCCGATCGTCGCCACGCTGATCCTGATGGTGGCCGGGCGCGGCGTCGCCCAGCTCATCACCGAGGGGCGGATCGTCACCTTCACCTCGCCGGCGCTGGCCTGGTTCGGCGGCGGCTCGGTGTTGGGCCTGCCGACACCGGTCGTGCTCACCATCGTCATGCTGGTGCTCACCGCCGCGATCGTGCGCGGCACCGCGCTCGGCCTGCTGATCGAGGCCGCCGGCGGCAATGCGCGGGCCGCGGGCCTGGCGGGCGTCGGCACGCGGGCGATCACCCTGGCCGTCTATGTCTGGTGCGGGCTGTGCGCGGCGCTGGCCGGCATCGTCGCGGCGGCCGACATCCTCGGCGCCGATGCCAACAATGCCGGGCTGTGGCTCGAGCTCGACGCCATTCTCGCGGTCGTCATCGGCGGCACCTCGCTGTTCGGCGGGCGCTTCTCGATCCCGCTGGCCGTGATCGGGGCCCTGATCATCCAGGCGATGAATACCGGCATCCTGCTGTCCGGGTTCCCGCCTGAATTCAACCTGATCGTCAAGGCCGTGGTGGTGCTGGCCGTGCTGCTGCTGCAGTCGCCCCGCCTCGGCCTCAAATTGCGCCGGAGGAAACCGTGAAGCGCCTGATCCCGGTCCTCGCCACCACGGCCGTGTTCGTGATCGGCTATGTCATCTGCGCGCTGACATTCCATAATTTCGCGTCGCTGCGCGTGGTGATGAACCTGCTGACCGACAATGCCTTCCTCGGCATCGTCGCCGTCGGCATGACCTTCGTCATCATCTCCGGCGGCATCGACCTCTCGGTCGGGTCGGTGATCGGCTTCACCACCGTGTTCCTGGCCCTGGTGATCGAGCGCGGCGGCATGCCGCCGGCGGCGGCCTTCGTGCTCATCCTGCTGGTCTGCGCCGCCTTCGGCGCGCTGATGGGCGCGGTCATCCAGTATTTCGACCTGCCGCCGTTCATCGTCACCCTGGCCGGCATGTTCCTGGCCCGGGGCCTGAGCTTCCTCATGTCGACCGAATCGATCCCGATCAACGCGGCCCTCTATTCGCATCTGGCCGACTATGCGCTGCGGCTGCCCGGCGGGGCGCGGCTGACCGTGCCGGCGATGATCATGCTGGCGACCGTCGCGGCGGGCACCGCGCTCCTGCACGGCACGCGGTTCGGCGCCAATGTCTACGCGCTGGGCGG
>JAEYTW010000536.1 GCA_023433835.1 Pseudomonadota bacterium
CGCGTGCCGAGCCCCGGCCCCGCCAGCAGGCGCCAGCCCGTGGTCACGCAGGCCAGCGCGCCCCAGGCGGCGACCGCGATGCTGCGCGCCGGCAGGGACGGGCTGATCCACAGGAAATGGAACAGGGCGAGCACGGCGATGGTCGCCGTCGCCAGGTGCAGCCGCCACAGGGTCGGCCGCCCGGCCAGCAGCAGCGCGCCGTTGAGCGCGGCGGCACTGCCGTAGGTGATCAGGCCGTTGCCCAGCGCGATCGAGATCAGCCCGGGCAGGATGGGGCGCAGCGCGCCCAGCGCCAGCCCGACGGCCACCGCCGACAGGCCGAGCTTGATCTCCATCGCCCCGGCAAAGCTGTCGGCGCTGCGCCACAGCCCGACGATCAGCAGGGCGACGACGACATTGACCGCCGTCGCGACCAGAAACAGCGTCGCCGGGTCGAGCATCATGGTGGGGACAGGGTCGGGCGGCTCACGCGCCGGTTATAACAACAATGGCCAATTCGCGTCACCTCACCAATAAGGCGACGACCTCGGCGGTCCGCCTGACGTCACCATGGTCGCGCGCCAGCTCTCGCAGGGCCGCCAGGGCGGATGCGGTGATCGCATCGCCGCAGACCACGACGCGGAAGCCCGCCTCGAAGGCGTCGCGCGCCGAGGCGGCGGCGGCGATCCCGCTGCCGGCCAGCACCACGGTATCGAGGTGATGGGCCTGCAGCCAATCGGGCAGCGAGCTGTTGCCCGGATAGAAGGCGCTGTGCCCGGCCTTGTGGGCCATCCAGTCGGCCGGGTCGGGGTCCAGTGCCTCGGTGATGGCGCTGTCGGATGCGCCCGGCTCCATCCGATCGGCGGCCTGGGCCAGCGCGGCATCGCCCAGCAGGGCGCGCGCGGCGCCGGCCGACCGCCAGCTTGCCGGCGGCGTCGGCTTGATCCAGCAGATGGTGGCGCCTGCTGCCCGCGCGCCCGACGTCAGCGCCTCGATCGCGGCAATCACCCCGGGTTGGCCCTCGAGCACGGATGCCACCGCATCCAGCACCACGATGGCCGTACGGCCGGCGTCGATCGCCGGGAAGGCATGGACCTGTCCGCGCCTGCCGATCAGCAGCCCCTGGAGGTCGGCATCGTAGATCTCGTCCATTGCGGCTGGGTCCGGGCCTTGCGGTTGCTTGGCAGGCAAACTACTGTCATCGAACAAAGGTTCGTTAATTGAACTGGGCTTTGGCCGGCGTGCCGGGAGACTCATCTGCGTGATGCTTGTGCACCCGGCAACAATATCAAGGGCGCCGGTCGCGGATTGTAGCCGATGTTGCGCCCGTGCCACGCCGCGTAAAGCAAGGATGGGACATGGCGCGACTGCGACAGGCCGATGCCGACAGGCGTCAGGAGAATGACTTCGGCCCCGATTTCTCCGAGGCGCTGGCCCGCGGGCTGACCGTCATCACCGCCTTCGATGCCGACCGTCGCCAGATGACCTTGTCCGACGTGGCCAAGACGATCGACCTGCCGCGCGCCACCACCCGGCGCGCGCTGTTCACGCTGGCGCGGCTCGGCTATGTCGAGACCGACGGCAAGCTGTTCCGGCTCAGCCCGCGCATCCTGCGGCTGGCCGCCGCCTATCTGACGTCGAATGCCGTCTCCACCATCCTGCAGCCGGCCTGCGAGCGGCTGTGCAAGCAGTTCGGCGAGGCCTGCTCGGCCGCCGTGCTCGATGGCCACGATGTGGTGATGATCGCCCATGCCTCGCCGCCGCGCTTCATCGCCGTGGGGCCGGGCGTGGGCTTCCGCCTGCCGGCCTTCTGCACCTCGCTCGGCCGCGTCCTGCTCGGCGCGCAGGGCGACGAGGCGGTGGACCGTTTCCTCGACGGCCTGAAACCCGAAACGCCGACGCCGCGCAGCCTGATCGGCAAGCCCGAACTGCGCGCCGCCATCCTGCAGACGCGCCGGACCGGCTATTCGCTGGTCGACCAGGAAGCCGAGCTCGGCTTCCGCTCGATCTCGGTGCCGGTGAAGCGTTTCGACGGCGCCGTGGTCTGCGCGATCAATATCGGCGTGCGGGCCGAGCAGGTCTCGATCGAGCGCATGGAGGAGGATTTCCTGCCCGTGCTGCGGCGCGAGGCGGCCGAGTTGAAGGAACAGCTTTTCTAGCCCGTCTCGAACCGGAAGGCGCTGCGCTGGCGCCAGGTCTGGCCGGGGCGCAGGATCGCATCGGGAAAGCCGGGCTGGTTCGGCCCGTCGGGGAAGGTTTGCGGTTCCAGCGCCAGCCCGGCATAGGGGAAATGATGCTGGCCGCCGATGCCCGGGCCCAGCGCCGCCACCCCGCGCCCGTCATAGACCTGCAGGCCCGGCGCGTCGGTGGTGACGGTCAGCCGCGTGCGCCCGTCGGCCGAGGTGACGATCGCCGCCGGGCCGGCGCCCGACAGCACGAAGTTGTGGTCGAGCGCCACGTCGATCGGCCGCGCCGTCTGGAAATCGTAGGGCGTGCCGGCCACCGCGACGATCGCGCCGGTCGGGATCAGATCGGCATCGACGGGCGTGTAGCGCGCCGCGCCGATCTGCAGCCGGTGGCCGCGGATATCGGCGCCGTCTTCCAGCGTGAAATAGGAATGATGGGCGAGGCTGAGCGGCGTGGCCGCATCCGCGGTCGCGTCGAGGTCGATCTGCAGGGTGCCGCCGCCGGAAAGCGTATAGGTGCAGCGCGCCTCGACCGTGCCGGGATAACCCTGGTCGCCGTCGGGCGAGGTCAGGGCAAGCGTCACCGACGCCTCGCTCCGCGCCGCGATTCGCCAGGGCTGGTGCGAGAAGCCTTTGACGCCGCCATGCAGATGGGTGCGGCCGGCTTCGTTCAAGGTCAGCTGGTGATCGCGCCCGTCCAGCCGGAAGCGGCCACCGGCGATGCGGTTGGCATGCCGCCCGGCGATCGCGCCGAAATAGGCCGGGTTGGCCAGGTAGTCGTCCAGGCGCTGATAGCCCAGCACGACGCGTTGCCGCCGCCCGCCGGCCGCTGGGATCACGAGATCGCGCAACGTGGCGCCCCAGTCGAGGACCGAGGCGGTCGTGCCATCGGGCCCGGTCAGGCGGATTTCCTGCATGGTCAGATCCATCCTCCGTCGACGGTGAATTCCTGGGCGGTGCAGCCGGCGCTGTCCTCGGCGGCGAGGAACAGGGCCATGCTGGCGACATGATGCGGCTGCAGCCGGAATTTGAGCGACTGGGCGGCCAGGATCTGGGCATCGGCCTCGGGCGCCGTCCACAGCCGCCGCTGGCGCTCGGTCTCGATCGCACCGGGCAGGATCGTATTGACCCTGATGTTGTCGGGGCCCAGGTCGCGGGCGAGGCTGCGGGTCAGGCCGTGGATCGCCGCCTTGGCCGTGGTGTAGGCGGCAAGGCCGCCCAGCCCGACCTTCCAGCTGATCGAGCCGAAGTTGACGATCGAGCCGCCGCCGCGCCGGCGCATCTGCGGGATCGCGGCCTGGGCGGCGAAGAAATGCGGCCGCAGGTTGATCGCCATGCGATCGTCCCAGTATTCCGGCGTCACCGTCGACCAGGAATGGCGATCGTCCGACGCGGCATTGTTCAGGAGCACGGCGATGTCGCCGAGCTGTTCGCCTGCCGCGGCCACCGCCCGCTGCAGGGTGTCGACCTCGCGGATATCGCAGGGCAGGAACAGCGGCGCGTGGTCGAGCCGCTCAACCAGCGCCGCGGCCGCGTCGAGGTCGATGTCGACGAAGGCGACATGCGCGCCCTGGGTGACGAAGCTTTCGACCAGGCAGGCGCCGATGCCGCTGGCCCCGCCGGTGACGAACACCGCCTGGCCCCGGAGCGAGGGGTAGCGCGCCGTCACGTGATGATCCTTTCCGCCCCCGCAAACACGGTCTGGGCATCGTCGCGGGCGATGGCGACGAGGCTCAGGCCCGCGCTCTCGGCCAGGTCGAGGGCGAGGCCCGAGGGGCCCGATACCGCCACCAGCATCTCGATGCCGTAGGCCACCGCCTTCTGCACCATCTCGTAGGAACAGCGGCTGGTGATCAGGCAGAAGCCAGCGTCGGGGTCGATGCCGCCGCGCATCAGCGCGCCGATCAGCTTGTCCAGCGCGTTGTGCCGGCCGATATCCTCGCGCGCCAGCAGGATGCGGCCTTCGCGGTCGGCCCAGGCGGCGGCGTGCACCGAATGCGTCGCGCGGTTCAGCGGCTGGTGGCGGGGCAGGTCGCGCACCGCGGCGGTGATGCTTGGCGCCGGGACGGTCAGGCGATGCGGCACGGTCTCGATCACCGGCTTGACCTTGGCCAGGGCATCGACGCCGCAAAGGCCGCAGGCCGAACCCGCGGTCAGCCGCCGCGGCCGCGCCGTGGTCTCCAGCCAGCTGTCGGCCAGCGTGATGGCGATCTCGATGCCCTGCGTCGTCGGACGCAGCGCCACGTCCTCGATCTCGGCGGCCTTGGCGATCATGCCGTCGGTCAGCGAGAAGCCGTAGGCGAAATCCTCGAGGTCGGACGGCGTCGCCATCATCACCGCGTAGGAGACATCGTCATAGACCATGGCGACCGGCAATTCTTCCGGCACGGCAAGCGACAGCTCCTCGGTCTGGCCGAGGCGGCGGGCGGGAACGGGACGCATCAAGGCTGTCATGGCCGTCAGTCTACCGCTACGGGTGGTATCCGGTACATCGCCATGAAACGCCGGTCGATCCAATCCTTCCAGTACCAGACCCAGGCGCCTTCGGCGGCGAAGGGCCCGCGGGCGGCAACCGCGTATCGGCCACCGGTGGAGATCAGCGTCAGGAACCGCCGTTGAGGATGATAGCGGCCGAGCGGCCGCCCCTGCGCCGCCCGCCGCAGGTTATCGGCGAGCAGCGGGCCCTGGCGCACGGCATAGACCCCCGATTTTGCCAGCGGCCGCGGCATGAAGGCGGCGCAATCGCCGGCGGCGAAGACCTGCGCGTGGCTGACCGAGCGCAGGCAGCCATCGACCGCGACGAACCCCCGCTCGTCGACGGCCAGGCCGCTTTGGCCCAGCCAGGGCGCCGGGGCGGCGGCCACCGTCCACAGCACGGCATCGGCCGCGATGCGGCCCGCCGGGCCCAATTCGGCATGATCGGGCCCGACTGCCGTGACCGGGCCCGGCATCACCGCGATGC
>JAEYTW010000721.1 GCA_023433835.1 Pseudomonadota bacterium
ACACAGGATATCCACGACGTCCTGCGCGCGCTGGACGAGAGCCGCGCCGGCAACGAGATCCGGCTGACCTGGACACCGGAGACGTTGCGCCAGATCCTGGCCCAGGAATTGCCCGACGCCGACGTCATCGTGGTCTCCAACCGCGAACCCTATATCCACAACCGCGACGAGGACGGCAATATCTCGCTGCAGATTCCGGCCTCGGGGCTGGTCGCGGCGCTGGAGCCGATCACCCGCGCCTGTGCCGGTACCTGGGTCGCCCATGGTTCCGGCAGCGCCGATCGCGATACGGTCGACGGCAACGATCGCGTGCCGGTTCCGCCGGCCGACCCGGCCTATACGCTGCGCCGGGTCTGGCTGACCGAGGAGGAACAGGACGGCTATTACTACGGCATGGCCAACGAGGGGCTGTGGCCGCTCTGCCATCTCGCCTATGTGCGCCCCGTCTTCCGGCAGGACGACTGGAACCACTATGTCGCGGTCAACACCCGGTTTGCCGACGCGGTGGTGGCCGAGGCGAAGTCGCCGCGGCCGATCGTGCTGGTCCAGGACTACCACTTCGCGCTGCTGCCCCGGCTGATCCGCGAGCGCCTGCCGGAGGCGACGATCATCACCTTCTGGCATATTCCCTGGCCCAACCACGAAACCTTCGGCATCTGCCCGTGGCGCAAGGAAATCCTGGACGGCCTGCTCGGCTCGACCATCCTGGCCTTCCATACCCAGTTCCACTGCAACAATTTCCTCGACGGCGTCGACCACTACGTGGAAAGCCGCATCGATCGCGAGCATGCCACCGTCACGGTCGGCGGCATGCCGACCCTGATCCGGCCCTATCCGATCTCGATCGAATGGCCGCCCGCGGCCCTGGCCGGCCAGCCGCCTGTCGCCGAATGCCGCGACGCGGTGCGCGCCCGCCACGGCATCGGCCCGGCGGTCCGGCTGGGCGTCGGCGTCGAACGCTTCGACTTCACCAAGGGGATCGTCGATCGCTTCCGCGCGGTCGGCCGGCTGATGGAACTGCAGCCGGAATGGCGGGGCCGGTTCTCCTTCCTGCAGGCAGCCGCACCGACCCGCTCCAAACTGCCGGCCTATCGCCAGCTCGAGGCCGAGGCACGCGGCGTGGCCGAAGAGATCAACGAACGCTTCGGTACCGCCGACTGGCAGCCGATCATCCTGGTGCCGCGCCATCACGAGCCCGACGAGGTGATGACCCTGTTCCGGGCGGCCGATCTCTGCGTCGTCTCCAGCCTGCATGACGGGATGAACCTGGTCGCCAAGGAATTCATCGCCGCCCGCGACGACGGCGAGGGTGTCCTGATCCTGTCGACCTTCGCCGGCGCCTCGCGCGAACTGCTTGAGGCGCTGATCATCAACCCCTACGACACCGACAGCATGGCCGAAACGCTCGCTCAGGCGTTACGCATGCCGATCGAGGAACAGCGCGAAAGGATGCGGCTGATGCGGGAGATGGTCCGCGACAACAATGTCTATCGCTGGGCGGGACGCATGCTGCTCGACGCCGCCCGCCTGCGCAAGCACAGCCGGATCGATACCGCCAACCTGCTGGAGAGCGAGCGCCGTGACACCCTTTGAACCGCCGCTGCCCGCCGCTGCGCGGGATATCGCGCTGTTCGTCGATATCGACGGCACGCTGCTGGAACTGGCCGACCGGCCCGATACGGTCGTGGTGCCGGCGGGTCTCGCCGGCCTCCTGCACCGGCTCTACGACAACCTCGACGGGGCGCTGGCGCTGGTCACCGGCCGGCCGCTGGTCGATGTCGCCTGGCTGTTTCCGGAGTTCAAGGGCGATGCCGCCGGGCTGCATGGCGCGGAATGGCGCCTGGGCAGCGAGAAGGCGGCAAGCCACCAGGACCCCAAGCCGCTATTGGCGATCGCCAAGCGTTTCGAAGCCTTGGCGATCGCCCATCCCGGCCTGCTGGTCGAACACAAGGGCCCTTCGGTCGCGCTGCATTATCGCCACGTGCCGGAGGCGGCCGCCCTGGTCGAGACGGCGATGACCGCGGCGATGGTCGAGCTGGGCCCGGGCTGGCAGCTGATCGCCGGCAAGGCGGTGTTCGAGATCCTGCCGGCTGCGGCCTCGAAGGGCCAGGCGATCGACCGTTTTCTCGCCAATCGACCCTATGCCGGGCGCAAGCCGGCGTTCCTCGGCGACGACGTCACCGATGAGAGCGGGTTTGCCGCCGTGCTCAACCATGGCGGCCTGGCGATCAAGGTGGGGCCGGGCGAGAGCCAGGCCCCCTACCGCCTGTCTTCGGTCACGGCGGTCCATCATTGGCTCAGGCAACTGGCAGGCGGAGGCAACGCATGACCTCGTCCCTCGAACTCGGCGTCATCGGCAACGGCGCGATCGCGGCCCTGATCGACCGCAACGCGACGATGGTCTGGGGCTGCTTTCCCCGGCTGGACGGCGATCCCGTCTTCTGCCGGCTGCTGGACGACCGGGAAGATCCCGCCTCGGGCGGTTACTTCTCGATCGAGTTGCAGGGGGCGGTCAATCGCCACCAGGAATATGTCCGCAATTCGGCGGTGCTGGTCACCCGCATCTCGGATGCCGAGGGCAATGCGATCCTGGTCACCGATTTCGCGCCCCGCTTCGAACGCTTCGACCGCATGTTCCGGCCGCCGACGGTGGTGCGGCGGATCGAGCGCGCCTCGGGCGCCCCGCGTATCCGCATCCGCCTGCGGCCGCGTTTCGACAACGGCGCGCTGAGCCCGCAGATCACCCGCGGCTCCAACCACGTCCGCTATGTCGCGCCCTCGCAGGTACTGCGGCTGACGACGGACGCGCCCGCCTCCTACATCATCGAGGAGACACCGTTCTTCCTGAACCAGCCGGTCAACCTGGTCTTCGGCGCCGACGAATCGCTCACCTCGGGCGTCGACGAGACGACGCGCGGCCTGCTGGACCGCACACTCGACTACTGGCGCGATTGGGTGCGATCGCTGTCCCTGCCCTTCGAGTGGCAGGAGGAGGTGATCCGCGCCGCGATCACGCTGAAGCTGTGCTCGTTCGAGGAGACCGGCGCGATCGTCGCCGCGCTGACGACGTCGGTTCCGGAAGCGCACGGGTCCAGCCGCAACTGGGACTATCGCTATTGCTGGCTCCGCGACGCGTATTTCGTCATCCACGCGCTGAATCGGCTCGGCACCACCAAGACGATGGAGGACTACATCACCTTCATCGCCAACATCGTCGGCGCGGCGGGCGAGGACGGCCTCAGGCCGGTTTATCCGATCACCCTGATGACGAGCCTGGACGAGCATACCGCCCCCGCCCTCGCCGGCTATCGCGGGTTCGGGCCGGTGCGCATCGGCAACCAGGCCTACGAGCAGATCCAGAACGACGTCTACGGCGCGATCATCCTGGCCTCGACCCATATCTTCTTCGACCAGCGGCTGATCCGCGGCGGGAGCCCGGACCTGTTCGAGCGCCTCGAGATGCTGGGCAACCGCGCGGTCGCCGTCCATGCCCGGCCCGATGCCGGGCCGTGGGAGCTGCGCACCAAGGCCTCGGTCCACACTTTCTCGGCCGTGATGTGCTGGACCGCGTGCGACCGCCTGGCCAAGATCGCGACCCATCTGGGTTTTGCCGGCCGGGCGCAGAACTGGCGCCGCCAAGCCGACGAGATACGGGCGCTGATCATCCGCAACGCCTGGTCGGAGGAACGGCAGAGCTTCGTGGCGTCCTTCGGCGGCGACGAACTCGACGCGACGCTGCTCCTGCTCAACGAGCTCGACTTCGTCACGGCCGACGACCCGCGCTTCGTCTCGACCGTGGAGGCGATCGGACGCGAGCTGCGCCAGGGCGATTTCCTCTACCGCTATGTCATATCGGACGATTTCGGCCGGCCCGAGACCGCCTTCACCATCTGCACGTTCTGGTACATCGATGCGCTGGCCGCGATCGGGCGGCGCGACGAGGCCCGCCAGCTGTTCGAAAAGATGCTGAGCCGGCGCAATCACCTGGGCCTGCTGTCGGAGGATATCGACTTCAACACCGGCGAGCTGTGGGGCAACTTCCCCCAGACCTACTCGATGGTCGGGCTGATCAATTCCGCCATGCGGCTGTCGAAATCGTGGGAGGAAGCTTTCTAGATTTGTAATATCGTTAAATTTTACGCATTTGGTTTCTTGATCACATATTCACCCCGCCCGGTTCATGGTATCCCTTCTGCCGCCTGACGCGGTTGCGAGTGGTGCCGCGGCGAAGGATGGGGATGAGCGAGCACGACACTTTTTTCGTCGGGGTGACGAACCAGATTGCGACGGGCGGGCTGGCCCGGCTGTACGAGAAGGTCGTGCGCCCCGCCCGTGACGTCTACCCGACCAGCCGCGAACTGATGGAGTTCGCCGAGCCGGTGCTGGCCGCCTTGCGCGGCCACGACCACATCCACGACATGACCGTCGGCGTCGCGCTTGGCCGCTATGGCAAGGCGCAGGAACTGTCGCTCTATCTCGAGGTCACCGCGGCACCGGATTTCGCCGTGCAGGACCTGGTCGAAGGCGTGTTCCGCATCGCCCGCAATCATTTCCAGACCGATGCCTTCGTCGCGCGCGTGCTGCACGACGACGAATGGGCCGACAATACCCGCCCCGGTCTGACCGTGATGTTCACCGAGCCGCAGCGCATCGGCGCGCTGCGCAGCGTGGTCGATACCGTCACGCGCTTTCCCGGCGACGGCTGGCCGATCGACGGCTTCACAACGGTCGCCACCCCCGATCTGCCGTTCGGCTGGGCGGTCGGGCTGCGCTATGTCTTCCTGCCGGAAATCTCGATCCGCTGGGACCGCCTGCTGCGCGAGCAACTCCTGGCCGACGAAACCGCCATGGACGTCATCCTGCTGGACCAGGCCACCAAGATCGGCCGGCTGTGCCTGGCGCTGAAGGATCATCCGCTGGTGGCCGAGGCGCGGCTGAACTGGTTCGACGCCATCGTCGGCGGCCACGAGGATTACGAGGAATTGATCGGCCGGTTGCGGGAGAGCCGCAACCAGCCGATGGAAGGCCTGATGACCCGCCGGGCATTTTCCGAACTGATCGGCCTGACCAATCAGGGGGTCCTGACCGGCCGGATCGATCGGATCGGAACGTCAGCCGAGCCGATCAAGAGCCTCGGTGCGGTCGGCGAATAGCGAAAAGATCTTCGAAAAGCCCGACACCTCGAACACTTCGCGCACCGAAGGCTGCAGCCCGGCGAGGCCGTATTTGCCGCCCGCCGCCTTGAGCCGCTTGGCGGCCAGCAGGAAGACGCGCAGGCCGGCGGACGAGACGAACTCGACTTTCGCCAGATCGATGACCAGCGCCTTGGTACCACCGTCCAAAAGTCCGACCACCTTGTCCTCAAGCGACTTGGCCGTGCCCGAATCGATGCGGCCGGTGACGTCGAGCACCTGAATGCCGTTGACCTGGGTATCGCTGATATCCATGACCACTCCCGTTGTAACGCTGATTGGCTTTCAATCGTTGGCAGCCAGCCCTTTGCGCAGGGCGACGACGTTGTAATCGCCCTCGCGGCGATAGGCCACCTCGTCCATGAACTGCTTGACGAAAAAGATGCCAAGGCCGCCGATCTCGCGGTCGTCAAGGTCGGCTTCGACATCCGGATCATCGCGGCTCAACGGGTCGAAGGCGCGGCCGTCATCGACGATCTCGGCTTCGACCGCATCGTCGGAAACGGCGATGCGCACGACGATCTCGTGCTCGGACTGATCGTCGTAACCGTAGGAAATCGTATTGGTGATCAGCTCGTCGAAGGCGAGGTTCAGGTTGTAGGCGATGCCAGGCCCGATGCCCTGCGCATCGCAGAAGTCGTCAACCTGCTCGGCCAGCCGGGCGATTTCGTCGAGCGAGTTCCTGACCCGGATCTCGAGCGCGCCCGTCATCGCTCACTCCTCGGCCGTCGGACCGACATATCGCACCGCCAGGCAGGTGATGTCGTCGGCCTGGGGGGCGCCGGCAGCGAAGCGTTCGACCGATTCGAAGACGATCTCGATGGTGTCGCGCACCGAACGATCGCCGTCGCCGGCGAGCGTCTTCTCGAGCCGCTTCTCGCCGTAGAGTTCGTTATACGGGTCGTGTGCCTCGGTCACGCCGTCAGTATAAAGCAGAAGCGTGGCGCCTGGCGGCAGCATGGCGAATTTCTGCTCGAACACCATGCCCTCCATGGCGCCGAGCGGCACGCCCTCGGCCGGTTCCAGGTACTGCACCTCGCCGTTGGGCAACACGATGATCGGCGGGTTGTGGCCGCCGTTGGCGTAGGCGATCTCGCCGGTTTCGGTATCGAGCACGGCATAGAACATGGTCACGAACATCGCCGCGTCGTTGTCGGTCGACAACAGGTCGTTCGAATTGACCAGGCAGGGGCCCGGCTCGCCCATGACCGGCGCCACGGCACGCAGCAGCGTGCGCGAGACGGCCATGAACAGCGCCGCCGGCACCCCCTTGCCCGACACGTCGGCGATGACGAGGCCCAGCCGCGTATCGTCGAGCCAGAAATAATCGTAGAAATCGCCGCCGACCTCCTTGGCCGGCTCCATCCGCGCATAGACCTGCAGGTCGCGCCGGGTGGGGAAGCGCGAGGGCAAAATCGATTGTTGCATGCGCCGGGCGACATCGAGTTCCTGGCGGATCGAGATCAGCTGGCCATGCTCGGCGAAGATGCCCTTGATGGTCTCAAACCACGGGCGCCAGCCTTCCGGCACGTTCGGGATCGGCGAGGCTTCCTCACGGCTCTGCTCGTCGATGTAGCTGACCAGGTGCTGGGCGGGGGTGATGAACTCGCGGCGGGTCGCCCGATTGGCAATGAACAGCATCAGCCCGAGGCCAAGCAGCAGGGCTGCCACTTCCGGCGCCGAGGCGATGAACAGCCGGTATTGCAGCGACCGGGCCGGCACCATGAACATCATCCGCCACGGCGCTTCCGAAAGATGGGCGGTGTAGACGTAATAGCCGCCGACCTGGGTGACGCGGCCGCGGCTGTCCTCGCCCAGTTCGACCAGGTTATGCCCAGCCAGCTCGGCCGGCAGGATCTCCTTGACCTCCCGCACCTTCTTGTCGGAGGACGAGACCTTGGTCGGATGAGCCAGGACCTGACCCATCTCGTTGATCACGAACAGTTCGCTGTCCGGATACTGGAAGGCGCGGACGAACTTGGTCAGCTCGTCCAGCGTGTAGTCGATCGAGACCGTGCCGCGGAATTCGTCGTCCTCGTAGACCGGCGCCGAGCAGGTCACCATCAGTCCCTTGCCGGCCTCGTCGACATAGGCCTCGGTCCAGAACAGATCGCGCTTCGGATTGGCCGCCGGCAACCCCTTGAAATAGAAGCTGTGGGTATAAAGCTCCGGCGTGAAGGCGAAATTGGCCGAGGTGACGTAGGGGTAGATCGAGATGAAGCGGCGCTTCGACGTGTAGTAGGCCCAGGCCATGTTGGGCACGTTGCGCGCGATCACCTGATAAAGCGGGTTGAGGCTCAACGCCATCTCGAGTTCGAGCCGCAGCGAGGGATCGAAGGTCGGATCGTCGAGCACGCCGGTCAGGTTGGCGATCTGGGCGGGCTTGTAGGGCGGCGGGATGTCGTCGAGGTCGTACTTGCCGTCCTTCAGCGAATAGACCAGCCCCTGGAACAGCTTGGAGCGCGGGATATTGGCATTGGTGACTTCGTAGAACGTGTCGGCCTGAAGCTTCAGCGCCTCGACATAGTCGGCGCTCGATTTCAGGATGTAGTTTAGGCTGCCCGCGCGCTCGGCCAGCCGCTCGTTCAGGATCGAGCGCTCCGAGGTCAGGCGCTGTTCCAATTGCAGATAGAACAGCACGCAACAGATCACCGCGACCACCACGAAGGTGAGGCGCATGATCCTGTTGTAACGGCTGAAAAAACTGACGTCCGCCCGTGCGTCCTTGGCTACCATATTCCCCACCTTCGCCCCCGCCACAATGGTGGCCGGGGGACGGGTCCTGTCAAGCGCAACTCGTTCAGCAACCAGACCTTTTCGCGGTCAGCACGGCGGCATCGGCGCGATCACGATACGCGCCCCCGGGATCTGGCCGGCCAGATGGTCGCGGATCGCGTTCATCGCGTCATAGACCTCGCCCATCGTGCGGGCGGGATCGAATTCCAGCGCCAGCTCGATGAAGACCTGGCTGCCCGAGCGGCGGGTATGGATGCCGTGGACCTGCTCGAAGGCCTCGTAATGCTCGGCCAGGCTGCGCATGATCAGCATCTGGTGGTATTCCGATAGCGACCAGTCGAGCAGATCCCCGACCGAACCGCGCAGCAATTCGTAGATCGACATGACCAGCAGGCCGAGCAGAATCAGCGAGCCGGCGGGATCGAGATAGTGCGACCACTCGGCCTCGTGGCCGAGCGCAAGCCCCAGCCCGACGGTGACGAGGATCAGCAGATCCTCCAATGCCCCCTGGCGGCACAGCCGCCAGACCGCGCCGAAGATCGGCGACCCGTCGGTCTGGGCGAGCCGCCAGTTGCGCCACCACAGATAGCCCGAACCCACCAGGGAGATCGCGGTGGCGACGAGGCCGACGGTGCCGCCCTCGACCGGTTCGGGGAAATAGATGCGGCCGATGGTCTCGTAGAGGATGAAAAGCCCCGAGAACGCCATCGAGGCCGCGACGGCGAGCGACGACATGGTCTCCAGCCGGCCGAGACCGTAGGAGTAGCGCTCGTTGGGGCCGGCCGCCATCTTGCGCACGGTGCGATAGCTGAGCCAGGTGCCGAGCAGGCCGGAGACCGCGATCAGCACATTGGCGAGGAAGGTGACCGAATTCGAGGTCAGCACGGCGATGCCGGCGGCCACGACGGTGAACGCCTCCATGCCCATGACCAGCCGCAGCAGTTTGAGTTTGTCGGCCAGCGACACATTGTCGTCGGCGGCACCGTGCGCCATGGCTAGAACCCCTTGCCCCAATCGGTTACAGCTACATGACACCCTGCGTGGTCACAAGGTTGTTTCCGCCGCAGCCCTCGGGCACGCTCAGGACATGATTCAAGAATGAAGGAAACGGCCCGCCGTGCCCATCTCAGTCAGGTTCGATCGCCGCCCGGAAGCGTTGGTGGCACTGGTTTCCGGCCGCCTCGATTCGGCCGCCGCCCAAGGCTTCCAGGACGAGCTGACCGCCGCCCTCAAGACCCCCGCGCCGCGCCTGCTGCTCGACCTGGCCGAGGTCGCCTTCGTTTCCTCGGCCGGCCTGCGCGTCTTTCTCTACGTCGCCAAGCAGCAGAAGGCGCATGGCGGCACCGTCGAACTCTGCGCCGCCACGCCCGAGGTGCTCCAGGTCATCCGCATGTCAGGCTTCGACCGCTTCCTGCAGGTGCATGCGACGACCGCCGCCGCGCTCGGCTTCGGCTGACGATTGACCGGGGGCCCCCGGAGCACCATCCTCTTGGACACAACCGCCGCATCCGTGGCGGATGGGGACAAAAAACCAAGTGGAGGAAAGATGCGGCAGGGCATTCTCGGCGCCGGGATCGGCGCCGCGCTTCTTCTGGCGTTGCCTGCGGCGGCGCAGGTCTCGGACAATGTAGTCAAGATCGGCATCCTGAACGACCAGTCCGGCGTCTATGCCGATTTCGGCGGCAAGTGGTCGGTCGAGGCGGCGAAGATGGCCGTCGAGGATTTCGGCGGCAAGGTCTTGAACGCGCCGATCGAAGTCGTCAGTTCGGACCATCAGAACAAGCCCGACGTGGCGATCACGACCGCGCGCCAGTGGTACGACGTCGACAAGGTCGACGCGATCATGGAACTGACCACCTCGTCGGTGGCGCTGGCCGTGCAGGGCCTGTCGAAGGAAAAAAAGAAAATCGACGTCGTCACCGGCGCGGCGACGGCCGTGCTGACCGGCGAACAATGCTCGCCCTACGGCTTTCATTGGGCCTATGACACCCGGGCGCTGGCAGTCGGCACCGGCGCCGCATTGGTCAAGCAGGGCGGCGATACCTGGTTCTTCCTGACCGCCGACTACGCCTTCGGCTATTCGCTGCAGGACGAAACCTCGAAATACGTCACCTCGAAAGGCGGCAAGGTGGTCGGTGCGGTCCGCCACCCGCTGAACACGTCCGATTTCTCGTCGTTCCTGGTGCAGGCGCAGGGATCGAAGGCCAAGGTGATCGGCCTGGCGAATGCCGGCGGCGACACCATCAACTCGGTCAAGCAGGCGGCCGAATTCGGCATCGTCGCCGGCGGCCAGCGCCTCGCCGGCCTCCTGATGACGCTGGCCGAGGTCAATGGCCTCGGCCTGCAGGCGGCCCAGGGGCTGGTGCTGACCGAAGGCTACTACTGGGATCTCGACGATACCTCGCGCGAGTTCGCCAACCGCTACATGAAGCGCACCGGCCGCATGCCCAACATGATCCATGCCGGCACCTATTCGGCCGTCATGCAGTACCTGAAAGCGATCCAGGCCGCCGGCACCGACGAGACCGAGGCGGTCGCCAAGAAGATGCACGAGATGCCGGTGCAGGATTTCTTCGCCCGCCAGGGCAAGGTCCTGACGAACGGCCGCATGGTGCACGACATGTATCTGTTCGAGGTCAAGGGCCCTAAGGATTCGAAGGGGGCCTGGGACTATTACAAGCACCTCGCCACCATCCCGGGCGACGAGGCGTTCGCCACGGTCGCCGAGAGCGGCTGCAAGATGTGACGACGACAGGGGCGGCCGCGAGGCCGCCCCACGGCCGTCACCGCCGGGATTCTCCCGACAATGACAAAATTCCCAGTCTTACAGTTCCTGGACGTCGACCACCCCGCGCGTGGCCTTCAGCGCGCCGCGCACCTGGGGGGTGATCGCAAACATTTCCTTCATCTGGAATTCGACCTGGTCGCCGAGATCGGGCAGGCGCAGGTTGACCTTGACCAGGCCCCTGCCCCGCGCCGCGCCGGAGAGCACGCTGCGGATGGTCTCGATCGGCTTGGCATCGTCTAGATAGATGCAGACGCCGGCGGCGGCCTTCGCCGCGACATCGTCTAGCCGTTCGATCGACTGAACGCTCATCCGTGCCTGGTCGCCGTTCAATTGGGCGTCGACCGCGAAGACCAGCAGGTTGCCGGCCTCCAGGCTGTCACGATGAAGGTTGAGGATTTCCGAGAACACCATCACCTCGTAGACGCCGGTGGCATCCGAGCACTGGACGAAGGCGTAGCGGCTGCCCTTCTGCGAGATGCGCTCGCGCCGGTCGATCACCGAACCGGCAATCTTGTGACGCTGCGGCGACAGGCCGAGATTGCGCGCCATGTCGGCAAAGGTCGTGACGCCCGTCCGGCGCAGCACGGTGGCGTAGCTGTCGAGCGGATGGGCCGACAGGTAGAAGCCGATCGCGTCGAATTCCTTGGCCAGTTGGTCCATCGGTGTCCAGCCGTCGACGTCGGGCATCGGCGGGGGCGGCGCCGCCTCGGGCGCGCCGAACAGCGAATTCTGGTTGGAGGCGCGGTCGGCCGCGATCGACTGGGCGTGGCGCAGCATCGGCTCGATCGCGGCAAAGGCGCGGGCGCGGTTCTTTTCCAGCGAATCGAAGGCGCCGGCCTTGACCAGGTTTTCGAGCATCCGCTTGTTCATCTTGGAAGCATCGACGCGGCAGGCCATGTCGAACATCGACTTGTAGCGGCTGCCCGCCTTGCGGGCCTCGACGATCGCGGCCATCGCTTCCGGCCCCACGCCCTTTACGGCCGCCAGCGCATAGCGGACCGAGCGCTTGCCCTCGTGCATCGCGACGTCGAACACGACCTCGCTCTCCTGCACGTCGGGGGGCAGGAGCGGCACGTCCATGCGCCGCAGGTCCTGGCGAAAGACATTCAGCTTGTCGGTATTGACGAGGTCGAGCGTCATCGACGCGGCAAGGAATTCGACGGGGTAGTTGGCCTTGAGATAGGCGGTCTGATAGGCGACCAGCGCATAGGCGGCGGCATGCGACTTGTTGAAGCCGTAGCCGGCGAACTTCTCGACCAACTCGAAGATATAGGCGGCACGGCCGGGATCGACGCCCTTGTCCTTGGCGCCGGTGACGAACCGCTCCTTCTGGGCGTCCATCTCGGCCTTGATCTTCTTGCCCATGGCGCGGCGCAGCAGGTCGGCGTCGCCAAGCGAATAGCCGGCGAGCACCTTGGCGATCTCCATCACCTGTTCCTGGTAGATGATGACGCCGTAGGTCTCCTTCAGCACCGGCTCGAGCCACGGGTGCAGGTAGTCCGGCTCCTCCCGCCCATGCTTGCAGGCGATGTACTTGGGGATGTTGTCCATCGGGCCGGGGCGGTAGAGCGCCACCAGCGCGATGATGTCCTCGAACTGGTCGGCCTTCATCTGGCGCAGCATGTCGCGCATGCCCGTCGATTCCAGCTGGAATACCCCGACCGTCTCGCCACGGGCCAGCAGGTCGTAGGAAGCCTTGTCATCGAGCGGGATGGCCGCGAGGTCGATTTCCTCGCGCCGGCGGATCAGCTCGACCGCGCGCTGCAGCACGGTCAGGGTCTTCAGCCCGAGGAAGTCGAACTTCACCAGCCCCGCGCCCTCGGCGTATTTCATCGAGAACTGCGTCGCCGGCATGGTCGAACGCGGATCCTGGTAGAGCGGCACCAGCTCGACCAGCGGACGGTCGCCGATCACCACGCCGGCGGCGTGCGTCGAGGCGTTGCGGTAGAGGCCCTCCAGCTTCAGCGCGATGTCCATCATGCGCGCCACGCCCTCGTCCTGCTCGCGCTCGGCCTGCAGGCGGGGTTCCTCGGCGATAGCCTGCTTCAGCGTGACGGGGTTGGCCGGGTTGTTGGGCACCATCTTGCAGATGCGGTCGACCTGGCCCAGCGGCAGCTGCAGCACACGGCCGACGTCGCGCAGCGCGGCGCGGGCCTGCAGCTTGCCGAAGGTGATGATCTGGGCGACCTGGTCGCGGCCGTATTTCTGCTGGACATAGGTGATCACCTCTTCGCGCCGGTCCTGGCAGAAGTCGATGTCGAAGTCGGGCATCGACACGCGCTCGGGATTGAGGAAGCGCTCGAACAGCAGGCTGAAACGCAGCGGGTCGAGGTCGGTGATGGTCAGCGCGTAGGCGACCAGCGAACCCGCACCCGAACCACGGCCCGGCCCGACCGGGATGCCTTGCCCCTTGGTCCATTGGATGAAGTCGGCGACGATCAGGAAATAGCCTGGGAACTGCATCTTGATGATGATGCTGAGCTCGAATTCCAGGCGGTCGCGATAGATCTTGCGCTGCCCCTCGTCGGTGATGCCGAGTTCGACGAAGCGCCTCTCCAGCCCCTCGTAGGACATCTGGCGCAAGGCCTCGGCCTCGCCCTCCAGCCCGCCTTGCGCGAAGCGCGGCAGGATCGGCTTGCGCTCGGGCGCGGCATAGGCGCAGCGGCGGGCGATGACCAGCGTGTTGTCGACCGCCTCGGGCAGGTCCTTGAACAGGGCACGCATCTCGGGCGCCGACTTGAATCGATGTTCCGGGGTAACCCGCCGGCGATCCTCGACGCCGACGAAGGTGCCCGCCGCGATGCAGAGCAGCACGTCGTGGGCTTCGTACATCCCGGCATCGCCGAAGAAGCATTCGTTGGTGGCGACCAGCGGCAGGTCGAGTTCGTAGGCAAGCTCGACCATCGGTCCTTCGGTCCGCTTCTCCAGCGGGGTGCCGTGGCGCTGGATCTCGACATAGAGGCGACCGGGAAACAGGCCGGCATAGCGCTGCAGCAGCGCGCGGGCGGCCGGCAGCTGGCCGGCGGCGACAAGCCGCCCGACCGGCCCGCCGGCCCCGCCGGTCAGGCAGATCACGCCCTCGGCATGCCGGCTCAGGAAGGCGAAGTCGACCTGCGGCGTCTCGCCCGGCGGGGTTTCGAGGAATGCCTTGGAGGTCAGCGCCATCAGGTTGCCGTAGCCGCGCTCGTTCTGCGCCAGCAGGACAACCGGATCGGGCTCGGGCTTGCGCCCGTCGCGCTTCATCAGGAGCGCCGCGGCGTCGTCGGCAGGGGCATCCTGGGTGATCGACAACTGGCAGCCGATGATCGGCTGCACGCCGTAACCCATGGCGGCGCCGGAGAATTCCAGGGCGCCGAACAGGTTGTTGGTATCGGTGATGGCGACCGCGGGCATGCCGGCGGTCTTGCACAGATCGACCAGCTTCTTGACGGGAATCGCCCCTTCGGTCAGCGAATAGGCGGTATGGACTCGGAGATGGACAAAATCGGCATGCGGCATGGCCGGGACTATAGCGGGGGTCGACCCACCGATGCCACTACCCGGTCGCGGCCCTCGCGCCTGGCGATGGAGGCGTTCGTCGGCCACGCCGATCGAGACGCCCGGGTCGATCTCGCGCCCCTCCTCGACGTGCGTCAGAGCGGCCTTTCTTCAGTCTTCCCGCTTATGCGCGTCCCACCAACCCTTGAAATTCTGGACTTCCCGCGACGAACAAGTCTGCCGTGCAAGCGACATGATATACTCGAAGAACTGACTGCCAGGGCCGCAGCAGATCTGCAAGGCAATGTTTCCGGAATTGGCAATCAAAGTGGCGATGTCGACACGAATCATTTCAAGCCGTCGGATGGCTTCAATCGAAGCACCCTTCAATCCATCGGTCCCCATTGCATCCCAGGCACCGACGTATCTCGCGACCAAATGATCGATCTTGGCGATGATCGCAGCCGGCCCCAGGACCCATCCCTTTTTGAGCACCGGGGACATCTTCTTCGCGGTCGCGTCCCACTCCGCCGCGTTTTCGGCATTGCGCATCATGCGCAATATCGCCTCCGGGCTGTGCCCCCCGCCGCCGTGACCTTCCTTTTCCTCTGCCGCCCGCAGCAATGCCTCTGCCCGGCTCAATGCCCTGGGCGCTGCTTCCATCAAACGCGAGAGATGCTGGATTCGCGCGATCAGTTCGTCCGGCAATTCCGCCGGACCGGCGGCGGCGCTTTCTGTGTGAAGCCGGGCTGACACGGCCCGCTCGATGTCGACGGCTTCGTTGTAGTACTGCTCGAGCCTTGCCATGGTCTCGCCGATGATGCGATTCCGACCCTCCCGGTAAATCCGCCAGAGGTCGGCATAGGCCCCCTTCTGCTCCATGATGAAGGTAAATTGCGTCATCAGATCGGCCAGCCGCGATCGCGCTTCCGCCGTTGTCATCGGTGCCGCCGCTGCCACGGGCGCGGCCGCCGCCCGGGCCGCCGCCCGGGCGGCCAGCACTGGACGCGCCGCCGCATTCATGACCTGCTCGTGCTCGACGTCTTCCTGGCGGATATTTGGCACGACCTCGTCGCGCATGAATGCTGCCTGCCCGAACAGCCATTTCACCTCGATCATCTCTTCAGACCGTATCAGCCGGTCGATCGCCCTCTCCATCCCCGGCAGGCGCCGCATGCCGCCATTCGACAGCCAGGTCACGATCTGCTCGCGCGTGGCACCTTCGGGCGACAAGGAACCATCCATCTGCCTGAATTTGACCACACGCTGTGCCGGTGCTGGCGAACCAAGCGCGACCGCGAGCGGCGCGGCAGCCTGGGCCGGCGTGCGCATGGCGCGCGCGCCCATGCGATCGGCCTCGGTCTCCAGCCCTGGATCATCGTTGATGGGGATACCCTTCGCCTGCAGGGTCGGCTTGACCCTGCCCTGCTTCTGCTGGACGACATGCCAGGCTTCGTGCGGCAGGTGATGATCCTGACCGGGCGCCACATGGATATCGCGCCCCTGAGTGAACGCATGGGCCTGCAACTGAGCGGGCCGCGAGGAATTGCGGTGGACCCGAACATCGTTCATCGCGATGCCCGACAGGGCTTCGACGCCGGCCTGCAACGCCGGCGGCAATCCGCCCGGCCGACCCGTCGACAGCGCATCGGCCAATCGGGCCTGGCGCTCGACCCTGGGCCGTTCGTTGAGGCCTGCTGCAACGCGCTGCAGAGTTCGGGCCCGCGCGGCCACCGGCCGCCCGGCGGGCGGATCGACATCCGCCTTGCTTGCGTGCTGCTGGGGGCGGTCAGCATATTCGGTCATGCCCAACCATCTCATAGATTGCCGGAAGATGCAGCCATCCTCGCCGGTTTCGCGCATGCTGGAACGAACTGGCGACGAATCCCCGATCTTGACCTTCGACCCGGAACAAATTCAGACCGCACCGCCAGCATTGGTGTCGGCAAGTTCTGCCCAGGGATCGGAGCGTGAACATATCATCATCGAATCCCGCAAGTTGGGATCGGCGGCGTGAACATTGCGAGGCTTTCCGCAAGATATCGTAGAGTAGTAAAGCACTCACCACTCACGAGGCCACCGATGACCGCCGTCCGCATTGCCGACCTGGCCGGCCGCGGTCACCGGCGCCTCGATCGGCATCGGCGCGGCGGTCGCCCGGGCGCTGCGCCACCAGGGCGCGCGGGGGGTGCACAACGCCAGCCGCACGATCGGCAGCTATCTCTACCTCGCCGCCGACAGCCTGTCGGGCTACGTCACCGGCCAGATCCCCGAGGTCAATGGCGGGCAGTTGATCGCCTAGAACAGCAAGACCAGCACCGCGACAGCCGCCGTACCGGTCAGCACGCCGACCAGGATGTTCTTGCGGGCCAGGAAATAGGCCGCGATCCCGCAGGCCACCGCGATGCCGCGCTGGGTCAGCGGGATGTCGGCGATCGGGCCGACCGGCAGGACGATCATGCGCGCGATCAGCCCGGCCAGCAGCGCATAGGCGACGCAGCCGACCCAGTCGATCAGCGCGCCTTCCGCCTTCATCCGCCGGGCCAGCGCGACGCCAAGCCCCCGCCAGAAATAGGTCGCGACGATACCGAGCAGCAGCGCCACCCAGGGCAGGCTGGTCGCGGTCATCGCCGGCCCCGCAGGGCCGTCAGGCCGCGGTCGAGCAGGAAGGCCGCAGTGCCGCCGACCAGGCCGGTGATGACGAGGCCCCAGGACGGTTCGGCCAGATGCATCAGCGGCCCCATGACGAAGCCGATAGCCAGCGCGATCGGCCGCCAGCGCTGGCGCAGATCGCCGAGGAAGACCAGCAGGAAATAGAGCGGATTGAGGAACAGCAGCGCCAGCGAGACGACATGCGGCACGCTGCCCGCCGCGAGGAAGCCGAGCGCGGTCCCGCCAAGCGAGGCGATCCACAGCGTGCCGGAGGCCGCGGCGAAATAGGGCAGACGCTGTTCCGGCGGCAGACTGGGACAGCGCAGCATGCCCATCGCCCAACCGGTGACCGCGATCAGATGGGCGGCCAGATAGTAGGTCCAGGCCGGTCGCCCGGGCGCCCGCAGATGCGGCACCAGCGACACGGTCATCGGCAGCAGGCGGAAATTGGTGGCGGCGACCGCGAGGAACAGCGCGGCGAGCGACCCGCCGACCATCACCATCTCGAGCGCCACGATCTGCCCGGGCAGCGCCCAGGCGCCGAGCGTCGAGGCCATGCCCCACCCCAGGCCCAGCCCGCTTTCGCGGATCAGCGAGCCGAAGCCGACATAGCTGGCGCCGAGCACCAGGGCCGGCGCGGCGAAGGCATCGCGCAGGCCGCCGAAGGCGGCGGCGCGGACGGAAGCATAGGCGGAGGGGTAGTCGGGCGGGGCATCCGGCATCAGGCGACTCTGGCAACGCGGGAGCGACCATGCTGGGCCGCGGAAGGACCGATGGTCAACCGCCGCCGCAACGCGTAAATTTACCCGAAAGACTTAAGGAATCGGGGGATGCGGTTCAGCGGCACCATCTGGGGGCGGATCGGCCTCGGCGCGATCATGGCGCTTGGGGCGGTGTTGCGGCTGTGGCAGCTCGATCGCAACCGCTTCGGCACCGATTACTATTCGGCCGGCGTGCGCAGCATGGCCGAGAACTGGCACAATTTCCTGTTCAACGCCTTCGATCCCGCCGGCTTCGTCTCGCTCGACAAGCCGCCGGTCGCCTTCTGGCTGCAGGTGCTGTCGACCAAGCTGTTCGGCTTCAACGGATTGGCGGTGCTGCTGCCCCAGGTGCTGGAGGGCGTGGGCGCCATCGTGGTGCTCCACCATCTCGTCGCGCGCCGCTGCGGCCGCCTGGCCGGCCTCGCCGCCGCGCTGTTCCTGGCATTGACGCCGATCAGCGTCGCCGTCGACCGGTCGTCGAACACCGACAGTTGCCTCGTGCTGGTCCTGCTGCTCGCCGCCTGGGCGTTGATCGTCGCGGCCGAGCGCGGCTCCTGGCGGCTGCTGATGCTCGCCATGGCGCTGGTCGGGCTGGGCTTCAACGTCAAGATGATGGCGGCGCTGGTGGTGGTGCCCGGTTTCGCGCTGGTCTACTGGCTGGCCGCGCCGGCCGAATGGCGGGGACGGTTCGTCCACCTCGCCGCCTCAGGCGTCGTGCTGGTCGGGATTGCCCTCTCCTGGGCCGCGACCTACGACCTGACGCCGGTGGCCGAACGGCCCTATGCCGGGTCGAGCCAGGGCAATTCGATGCTCGAGCTGACCGTCGGCCATAACGGCATCGAGCGGCTGGTGCGCCTGCTGCCCCGCCCGGCCGCGCCGGTGCGGGCCGATGCGCCGCCGCCGTTGAAAACCTACGACGACGTGCCGGTCGGGCCGCTGCGCCTGGCCGATCGCCATCTCGCCGGGCAGGTGACCTGGCTGTGGCCGCTGGCGGCCATCGGCGCCGCCTTCGCCCTGTTGGCGCTGTGGCGCGACCCGGCGCGGCCGACCGTGGCGCTGTGGTCGGGCTGGGCCTTGTCCTACGTGGCGGTGTTCAGCGCCGCCGGCGGCATCTTCCATGCCTATTACCTGGTGCTGCTGGCCCCGCCGCTCGCCGCGCTTGCCGGCATCGGGCTGGTGGCGCTGTGGCGGCAGCCGCGCTGGCTGGGCCTTGCCCTGGCCCTGACCGCGGCCTGGCAGATCTACGTCACCGATATCGGCGGCTGGCGGTTGTGGCTGGCAGCCGGGATCGGCACGGGCGTGCTGATCGCCCTGCTCGGCCAGATCCGCGGGCCGCGGCTGGCAACCCTCGCCCTCGGCCTCGCCGCGCTGCTGGCAGCGCCGGCAATCTGGTCGGCCTCGGCGATCCTGGCGCCGGGCGTGGTGATGCTGCCCTCGGCCAGTGCCGACCGGCTCGACGGCCGGGCCGACGACGAAATGAAGCGCCGGCTGGCGCTCGCCCGGCGCTATGCCCCTGACGATCCGGCGCTGGCCGCCTTTCTGACCGCCAATCGCGGCGATGCGCGCTACCTGCTGGCGACACCCAATGCCCGGCTGGCCGCGCCGCTGATCATCGCCACCGGCGCGCCGGTGATGGCGATCGGCGGCTTCATGGGGTCGGATCCGATCCTCGGCCTTGAGGATTTCACCGCCCGGGTGGCGGCCGGCGAGGTGCGTTACGTACTGGTCGGCGCGGCCGGCGGCTTCGGCCCCGGGCCGGAAGGCCATCGCCGGGCGCAAGCCTTCCGCGACTGGCTCGACCGCCATGGCGAGGAAGTGCCGGCGACCGCCTGGCGCTCGCAACGGGCACGGGGCACCGCGCTGAAGCTCTACGCCGTCAGGGCCTGAATCAAAGCGTGGGCCGGCGGGGCCAAGGCGGCGCGGTCGCGCAGGCAGAGCAGCAGGCGGCGCGCCGCCCAGCCGTCGGACAGCGGCACGGCCACGATGTTCCACAGGCGCCGGGCGCGGGCCGCCGCGGTTTCCGGCACGATGCCGATGCCGACGCCGGCCGCGACCATGCGGCACAGGCCGTCGAAGCCGCGCATGCGGATGCGGAAGGCGATCTGCCGCCCCGCGCGCGCGGCATGGCCGGCGAGATAGTCCTGCAAGGCGCTGCCCGCGCTCAGTCCGACGAACCCATGGTCGAGCGTCTCGGCGAAGGCGATCTGGCGCCGACCGGCCAGCGGGCTGTCGGCCGGCACCACCAGCACCATGCGGTCGACGGCGAAGGGCAGGGTTTCAAGACCACCGTGATCGACCGCATCGGACACGATGCCGATATCGGCGTGGCCGCCCGATATCGCCGCGACGATATCGGTCGATTGCCGCTCGCGCAGGTCGATGTCGACCTGGGGGTGGGCGACGAGCCAGGGCGCCAGCACCTCCGGCAGGAATTCGGTCATCGCCGCGGTATTGGCCAGGATGCGGACGCGGCCGCGCATGCCGCCGGCGAATTCCCCGAGTTCGCCGCGCATGCGGTCGATCTGGGCCAGCACCAGCCGGGCGTGATGGGCGAGCGCGCTGCCGGCCGGCGTCGGGGTGGCGCCGCGGCGGCCGCGGTCAAGCAGGGCCAGCCCCGCCACCTCCTCCATGCCGCGCAACCGGGCACTGGCCGAGGGCAGCGCCAGGTTCGCCATCTCGGCCCCCCCGGTGATGCTGCCGGCCTCGACGACGCAAAGGAACAGGCGCAGGTCGGTCAGATCGAAACGCATGGCGGCATGGTAGCACCAGCCTTCGGAAAATCCGAAGGCAGGCTGCGCGACATCCGCATTGCCCTCGGCCCCGGCTGACGGCGCTATGGCGGCATGATCGCTTCGGACGCCCTCCACCTCGCCCTGATCGCGCTGATCTTCCTGCTGGCCGGCATGGTCAAGGGGGTCACCGGCATGGGCCTGCCGACCGTGGCCATGGGCCTCCTGGGCAGTTTCATGGCGCCGCCGGTCGCGGCCGCCCTGCTGGTGGTGCCCTCGTTCGTCACCAATGTGTGGCAATTGGCCGCCGGCCCGTCGCTGCGCGGTCTCGCTCGCCGGCTGTGGCCGATGATGGCCGGAATTATTGTTGGCACCGTTGCCGGTACCGGGATGCTTACCGGCGGTGCGACGCCCTGGACCGCCGCGGCGTTGGGCGTGGCGCTGATCCTCTATGCCCTGGTCAGCCTGGGTACCTGGAACTGGCGGGTGACGCTCCGGTCCGAGCGCTGGCTCACCTTGCCGATCGGCCTTGCCACCGGCGCGGTCACGGGTGCCACCGGCGTGTTCGTCATCCCCGCCGTGCCTTACCTGCAGGCGCTCGGCCTCAGCCGCGACGACCTCGTCCAGGCATTGGGGCTGTCGTTCACGGTCTCGACCATCGCGCTGGCCGTGGGGCTGGCCGATGGCGGCGCCCTGGCCAGCGACAAGCTGCTGGCCAGCACGATGGCGCTGGCGCCGGCCGTCATCGGCATGGTGCTGGGCCAGCGCATTCGCGCGGTGATCTCGGCCCGGACCTTCCGGCGCTGGTTCCTGGTCTGCCTGCTGGGACTGGGGGCGCAGTTGGTGCTGCGCGCGATCGTCTAATCGTCGTTGTAGCGCAGCGAGGCGCCGAGCATCGCGGCCACGGCCTGATACATCCGGGGGTCGTCACGCAAGCTGTCGAGCGCGGAGGCGACGCTGTGGCTGACCACGCTGGCGCCGCCGCGCATGCCCGTGCCGGTGGCCGGCGGCAACGGCACCTGGAGCTTGGCGATATAGGCGGAACGGCGCTGGCGGCTCATGTCTGTCGATCTCCCTATCGGTCAGGCTAAGGACCGAGCCCTAACAATTCCTGAACGACATGGCGGGCTGGCGACGGGATCATGGCGGAAAACGGGCGTAGCAGGGTATGACCGGCGTCACGCCCGGCGGTATTGCCCCGGGGTCAGACCGGTCACCGCGCGGAAGCGGGCGGTGAAATGACTCTGGCCGCTGAAACCGCAGGCCAGCGCGATTTCCGCGAGGCCCAGGCTGTGATCGGCCAGCAGCGCGCGGGCGCGGTCGATGCGCCGGCGCAGCACGAAGCCCCGCGGCGTCTGGCCGGTCGACCGCTTGAACATCCGGGCGAAATGGAAGGTCGAGAGGTTGGCGGCCCCGGCCAGTTCGTCGAGGACGAGCGGGCCGTCGAGGCCCGCCTCGATCCGCTCGACGGCCTGGCGCAGGGCATGCGGGCTCAAGCCCCCGCGCGCAACCAGCGCCTGCGGCCCGCGATCGGTGTAGCCCGCCACCAGCCGCGCCAGCACGGCCTGAGCGCCCTGGGACGCGGCGAGATGATCGCCAGGCTCGGCCCAGTCGAGCGGCAGCAGGATATGGCGCAACACCGCCTCCAACCCGGGATCGACGAAGAAGGTCTGGTCGCGCAAGCCGACCGCGCCGGGATCGGCGCCGGCCATCTCGGCCACCGCCCGGTCGAAAGCGCGGGTCGGAATGTAGAGATGCAGCATCAGCACCGAACTGGTCACTTCCCAGTCGGTCGACAGCCCGGCCGGCATCAGGCAGAACCGCCCGGCCCCGCCGCCGCCAAGCCAGGCGCCGTTGCGGCGCCGCCGGATTCCCTCGCCGCCTTCCAGATACAGGCTGAGCGTGTGGTGGCCCGGCGCCTGGTAGCGCGTGTCGGTCTGGTCGGCCCTCCCCCACAGCGCCGCGCTGATACGCTCGCCGAACGTCGCGGCGGCACGCAACGGCACGCCCTCGCCGTGCAGGTGATCGAAGATCGTGAAGCCGCGCAGAACCATGGGCGTAACAGGAGCGCATGGCGCCGCGGTGCGCAAGACCGGGCACGGCATTTCACCGCAAGATCGTGACAGAGCGCCGGGCCGGCTTGCTGCAGGATCGGGCGATGACAGCCCTGCTCTTCGTCCTCGTGATTCTCGCCTGGGGTTTTTCCTGGTTCGCGATCAAGCTGCAACTCGGCACCGTGCCGCCCGAGGTGGCGATTTTCCACCGCTTCGTGCTGGCCGCCGGGCTGCTGGGGCTGGGCCTGGCCGTCGCCAGCCGGTTCCGCCCTGCCCGCCTGTCCCAGCACCGCCGCTTCGCCGTGCTGGGCGCGACCTTGTTCGGCCTCAATTTCCTGCTGATCTACTTCGCCACCCTGCATATCGCCAGCGGCGTGGTCTCGGTGGTGTTCACCGCATCGACCATTTTCAACGCCTTCAACCAATGGGTGTTCTTTCGCGTGCGGCCCCAGGCCCGCGTGGTGGCCGGCGCCATCTGCGGCATGACCGGCATCGGGCTGCTGTTCGCCTCCGAATGGGCCGGCGTGGCCGGGCGGCCGGAATCGGCGCTCGGCATCCTGCTGGCGCTGGGCGGCACCTACGCCTTCTCGCTCGGCAATCTCGCCTCGGTGCGCGCGGCGGCCGACGGCACCGACCTGCCCAACATGACGCTGCGCGGCATGTGCTGGGGTGCGTTCTTCCTGGGCAGCTTCGCGCTGCTCAGGGGGCAGAGCTTCGCGCTGGACCTGTCCTGGCGCTATCTCGGCGGGCTGGTCTATCTCGCCGTGCCTGGCTCGATCCTCGGCTTCCTCGCCTACCTCGCCCTGGTCGCCCGCACCGGCCCGGCGCGCGCGGCCTATGTCACCGTGCTGTTTCCGCTGGTCGCCCTGACGGTCTCGACGATCGCCGAAGGCTATGTCTGGACGACGGCAGCGATCATCGGCCTGCCGCTGATCCTGATCGGCAACCTGATAATCTTCGTCAAGTTTCCTCAGGCCACCAAGGCTTGAGGCACCGTGCACTCGATACGCCGGCCGGTCTCGCCGTCGAAGACGTGCAGGGCCGAGCTCGGCAGATCGATACGCAGGACGTCGCCAGCCATCGCCGTGGCGCCACGCGGCAGCACGAGCGAGATTTCCTGGCCGGCCAGCACGGCATAGGCGATGCGGCTGCCGCCGAGCTCCTCGACCAGGTCGACCTTGACGGCCAGGCCATGATCCGAGAGTTCGATGTCTTCCGGCCGGATACCCAGCGTGACCTTGCCCCGAGCCGGGACCGGAAGATCAAAGGCGATGTCGCCGGCGGCATCGAGCCGCAGCCGGCCGTCGACGACATGCGCCGGCATCAGGTTCATCGCCGGGGCGCCGAGGAAACCGGCGACGAAGGTCGAGGCCGGCCGCCCGTAGATCTCGGTCGGCGTGCCGATCTGCTCGACCCGGCCGCCGTTCATCACCACCAGCATGTCGGCCAGAGTCATTGCCTCGACCTGGTCATGGGTAACGAAGATCGAGGTGGCGTCGAGCCGGCGGTGCAGGCGCTTGATCTCGATGCGCATGGTCACGCGCAGCTTGGCGTCCAGGTTCGACAGCGGTTCGTCGAACAGGAACAGCTTGGGTTCGCGCACGATGGCCCGGCCCATCGCCACGCGCTGGCGCTGGCCGCCGGACAGCTGGGCCGGCCGGCGATCGAGATAATCGCCGAGGTCTAGGATGCGCGCGGCGTCCTCGACCTTGCGCGCCCGTTCATCCTTCGCGATACCGGCAAGCTTCAACGGATAACCGATGTTCTCGCGCACCGTCATATGCGGATAGAGCGCATAGTTCTGGAACACCATGGCGCAGCCGCGGTCGGCGGGGTCGAGGCCGGAAATCTCGCGGCCGTCCAGCGCGATCGAGCCTTCGGTCACTTCCTCCAGCCCGGCGATCATCCGCAGCAGGGTCGATTTGCCGCAGCCAGACGGGCCGACGATGACGACGAAGGCGCGATTGGCGATGTCGATATCGACACCGTGCAGGACCTGCTTGCCCTCGTAGCGCTTCTTCAGATGCTTGAGCGACAGGTAAGCCATCAGAGATCCTCCAGCAGACGGGCACGCAGGCGGGCGGCGGTGGCAGGCGCCAGCCCGATCGCGGCGAGATAGGCGTCGACCGAACCCCAGCGGCGCTCGATATGCTCGAGGGTACGGGCCATCGTCACCGGTTCGCAGGCGAGCAGCGGACGCAGCGCATCCGGATCCATGCCGCGGGCCGTCGCCTCGGTCATGATGGTGGCGAGCAACGGCGCGATGTGGATGCCGGTGCGGGCGTAGTCGTCGACGATGGTGGCGGCATCGACGCCGGCCAGCCCCAGGATCAGCGCCGCGATCAGGCCGGTGCGGTCCTTGCCGGCGGTGCAGTGGAACAGCACCGTGCCGTGGGGCGCGCCGGCCAGCGCGCCGAGCACGGCGACGATCGCCTCGCCGCGCCGCTCCAGCGCCTCGATATAGAGATCGAGCAGCACGTCGCCCCCGGTCATCGCGGCCGGCGCCAGATCCTCGAACAGCGACAGGTGGTGGTAGGTGACGGCGGGATGGTCGCGGAACGGGTTGGGGTGGCTGGCCAGTTCGTTGTCGTGGCGCAGGTCGACGATGGTGGTGACGCCGGCGGCGACGAGATCGGCGATGCCCTGCGCGGTCAGCCGGTGCAGGCCGTCGGCGCGCAGCACGCGGCGCCAGCGCGTTTCGCCGGCGGCGTGGGCATAACCGCCGAGATCGCGGACATTGAAGGCGCCGGCGATCGGCAGGAGGCGTTCGGGGACAGAGTGCATCAACGGATTCCCGACTTCATGAAGGACTGGACGACCTGGCGCTGCAGCACGATGTAGATGAACAGGATCGGCAGGCTGGCCATCGTCGAGGCGGCCATCAGCGGGCCCCAGGAAGTGCCTTCCGACGTCATGAACATCTGGATGCCGATCTGGATCACGCTGTTCTCAGGGCTGCGCGACAGCAGCAGTGGCCAGAAATACTCGTTCCAGGTCGAGATGAAAACCAGGATGGCGAGCGAGGCGATGGTACCGCGCAGGTTGGGCATGATCACTTCCCAGAGGATGCGCCAGCTGCGGGCGCCGTCCATCCGCGCCGCCTCGATCACCTCGCGCGGGAACGAGCGCATCGCCTGGGCCAGCATCAGGATCGCCAGGGCGCCGGCCAGATGCGGCAGGATCAACGCGCCCAGGCTGTCGAGCAGGCCCATGCTGGAGACCAGCAGGTAATCCGGGATCATCACCACCTGGAACGGGACCAGCCAGGTCAGCGCTACCAGCGTATAAACCAGCCTGTCGCCGCGGAAGCGCCAGCGGGCGAAGGCGTAGGCGGCGAGCAGGCCGGTGAACAGCTGCGCCACCGTCACCACGGTCGAGACGACGAGCGTATTGCCGAGCATCTGGACGATCGGGATCGCCTTCAGGGCATAGACGTAGTTGTCGAGCGAGGCGGCGGTCGGCCACAGCGAGGTGTCGTAGATCTCGTTGGCGGGCCGCAGCGAGGACACGACCATCCAGTAGACCGGAAACAGGCAGAAGATCGACAGGATCACCATGACCAGATGGGCGATCGCGGTGGTGAGGCGGCCCTTGGCCCTGGCCCGGGCACGGGGTGCCGCCGCAGGCATCGAATGCAGCGGGGCGGAGACGGCGCTGTCAATTGTCATGGAACGAGTACCTGTCGATCAGCCGGAACAGGATGAAGGCGAGCAGGCCGAAGCCCAGGAAGAGGATGACGGCGGCAGCCGAGCTCCACCCGACCGAGAGGCTGGAGAAGCCGAAATCCCAGAGGATGTAGAAGATATTGGTGGTGGCGCCGAGCGGCCCGCCGCCGGTCAGCACCTGGATGTAGGAGAACGACCACTGGGCGCCGAGCAGGATGGTCATCAAGGTCAGGAACAGCACGGTCGAGCGCAACAGCGGCAGCCGCACGTCGCGGATGATGGCCCAGCGCGTGGCCCCGTCCATCCGCGCCGCCTCGATCAGCGACGGGTTGATGTTGGCGTTGGCGGCCGAGAGGATCAGGGTGGAGAAGCCGATCAGCTTCCATCCGGTCAGCACGATGATGGTCCAGATCGCGATCTTCGGGTCCTGCAGGAAACGCACGGCACGATAGCCGAGCGCGCCGATGCCTTCGTTGATCAGGCCGTAGCGTGGATCGAGCAGCCAGCGCCAGACCGCAGCGGCCACCACCGGCGCGATGATCAGCGGCACGAAGATGATGGCGCGATAGACGTTGCGCGACCGCCTGGGCAGGTCATGGGTATAGATCGCGATCGCCAGCGGCAGGGCCACGGCGAGCGGCCAGAGGCCGACGACGTAGATCACCGTGTTGTTGAGCGAATGCCAGAACTTCTGCAGGGCGAAGATGTTCTCGTAGTTCTGCCAGCCGACGAACAGCGGCTCGGTCGTCGGCAGCATGTTCCATTCGTAGAACGACAGCCGGAAGGCGTCGATCAGCGGCCAGTAGATCCACAGGCCCAGCGTCAGGATGGCCGGCGCGAGGTAAAGCCAGGGCAGGAGGTGCCGGCGCCTGGCCGGCACGGGCGCAGTGATTGCCAGATCGGACATCGGCACCTCCCTCCTTTACTTGGGCATCAGGGCCTGGGCGGAGTCCTGGGCCTGCTTCATCGCCTTGGCCGGGTCGCCGCCGCCGAACACCGCCTGCTCGGCGCCTTCCATCATCATCTTCTGGATCTGGCGATAGTTCGGGCCGGGGAAGGATTCCCAGGGTTCGAGAATCGCGAGCTGCTCGAGGTTCGGCTGCAGCAGCGGATGGCTCTTGACCCAGTCGCCGAGGTATTTCGGATCGTTCACGATGTCGGTGCGTAGCGGCAGATAGCCGATATCGCGGGTGATCACGGTATAGGCCTCCTTGGAGGTCATGAACTTCATCAGCTCCCAGGCCGCGCGGCGCTTCAAGGGATCGCGGCTGAGGATGACCAGGGCCGAACCCGAATTGTTCGGCCGCTGCGGCTTGTCGCCGAAGCGCGGCATGGTCGAGGCGCGCAAGTCGAACTTGCCCGTGGCACCCTTGACCAGGAAGCCCTGGATCGCCGAGGTCTGGAGATACATGCCGGCCTTGCCCGCCGCCATCGTCTCCATCGCCGCCGATATGTCGAGATTGGTGTAAGCGCCGCTGTCGTAGAGATCGCGCAGCATTGCCACCGCCTCGACGGCCGCCGGCTCGGCGAAGATCAGCTTCTTGCGGTCGGCCGACATCACGCCGCCGTTGTTGGAACGCACGACGCCCTGGAACAGCCAGTCGCCAGCCGAGGGGCCGAAGATGCCGGTGACGATACCGTCGGCCTTGGTCTTCCTGGTGATGGCGAGCGCTGCGGTCTTCACCTCGGCCCAGGTCTTGGGCGGCTGGTCCGGGTTCAGGCCGGCAGCCTTGAAAAGGTCGGCGTTATAGAACAGCACCGGCGTGGAGAAGGTATAGGCGAGGCCGTAGGTCTTGCCGTCGATGACGCCGAGCTTGCGACCGTTGGGCGAGATGCCGTCGAAATGCGCGGCCAGCTCGTCGGCCGGCACCATGCTTTCCAGCGCCACGGCGCCGAGATTGGTCACCGAGAAATCAAGGTCGGAGAACACCATCTGCACGACGTCGGGCACGCGGTTGGCCGCGATGTCGGCCTGGACGCGCGAGGTCAGGTCGTTCGGCGCCGCACCGACGCCGTCGACCTTGATGTTGGGGTTGGCCGCCTCGAACTGGGCGATCAGGCGCTTGGTCGCCTCGGCGCCGTTGCCGGCCGAGGCGAGGTTGTAGTTGTAGTAGCTGATCGTGACCTTTTGATCGACGGCCTTCGGTGCCGATTGCGCGAACGCCGGCGCGGTAAAGGCCAGCCCGAGGCTCGCCAGCGTGCCGAGAAGGAAAGTCTTGCGGTTCATCGGTCTCGTTCCCCTGGTTATTCCGCGGCCGCGCCGTTGATGGCGGCGGTGGCTTCGTACTGGCGGATCAGCCCGGCCATCTCGGTCAGCGTGCCGTAGGACTTGAGCTCTCGGCGCTCGGCGGGCTGCGGCGCGAAGGTGACGGTCAGGCCGGACGGGCGGATCGTGCCGATGGCGAAGGATGCGCCCGACAGCATGCGGAAACCGCCCTGCTGCAGGAACAGCACGTCGGTCGCGGCATGCTGGCCGATGCCGACCACGACGGGGATGCCGTGCCAGCTGGAAACCCGGTCGATATGCATGTGCCCGCACATGATGCCGAGCACGTTGCGGCCGGCAAGCAGCGCCGCGAGCCTGGCCGTATCGGCGAACGACAGCGATTCCCACTCCAGCTCCGGATGCGATTCGTCCAGCGCCGGCGGATGATGCATGGCGATGAGCTTGGGCAAATCGGGGTGGCGGTTCAGCTCGGCCTCGAGCCATTCGGCCTGGCCCGCCTCGAAATGCCCACCGACCTTGAACGGCGTCGAAGTGTCGATCGCCACGACATGAATGCCGTCGATGACCGCCGAATGATCGTAAGGGCGATCGATATCCTCGGCCTGTTCGAGCATCACGGAATAAAAGCCCTGACGAGTGTCGTGATTGCCCAGCGTGTAGAGCACGGGGACGTCCAGCGCCGCCTCGTCCATCAGCGCCTTGAGCTGCATGAAGCTGCCTGGATCGCCGCGGTTGGTGAGGTCACCGGTAGCCAGGATGAAGCTCGGGCGCGGCTGGACCTGCTTCACCTCGGCCAGGATCGCGCGCAACGTCGTCGTGGTGTCGGAATAGAGATGATCGTCGACGACGGCGGGATTCCCGACATGAAGGTCGGTAATGTGAACGAAGGTCACGGGCTGGGGCATCGATTCGGATCCTGTCGCTTCTGGGCTTGCGCTTCGTAGCCCCGAGGTGTACGCCTCCAACGTGACAAATGAATGAACGTTCATTCGGTTTTCGGGAGTGAAGCGTGGCGGGGGTTGCGGGCGACAAGCGTGAGCGGATCCTTGAGGCCGCCGCGGTGCTGATCGTGCAGAACGGGCTGCAATGCCCGATGGCCAAGATCGCCGAGCAGGCCGGCGTGGCCGCCGGCACGATCTATCTGTACTTCCGTTCGAAGGACGAGATGATCTCGGGCGTCTACGACCGCCTGCGCGACGAGGCGGCCGCGGCGCTGATCCGCGACCATGACCCGCTGATGGCGCCGGAGGCGCGGATCCGCGCCTACATCGACGACTACATCACCTTCATCTGGAGCGACCCGGAGCGGGCGATCCTGTTCGAGTATCTGTCGAACGTGCCGCTGATACCCGGCCGCGACCTGCGCCAGGCCTTCAGCCCGCTGACCGACTACACCAACCGGATCATCGGCGAAGCGATGGCGGCCGGCCTGCTGCGCGGCACCTCGACCGACGACATGGGCGGGTTCATCGGCGGCGGCATCCGCAACACGCTGAAATGGCGCCGCGTCGCCGGCTCCGAACTGACCGCGGCCGATCGCGAGCGCATCACCGAGATGTGCTGGAATGCGATCGCGCGGTCGGATGCGCCGGCCGCGCGGATGCCCAAGCCGCGGCTGCGCGCCGCGGGTGGTGTCTAGTAGGCTGTAGTACCTATCCCGTCATTCCGGGCGTAGCGAAGCAGAGACCCGGAATCCAGGGCAAGAGATGTCGCAAGCGGCACTGCGCATACCCTGGATCCCGGCTTTCGCCGGGATGACGATCCGCACTTAAGCGCGCTATCTCGAGCCTGAGTTAGCGTCTATCTGTATTCGTTGCGACAACGATCGGCGCTCAGGCAGCCCGCCGCGGGTACTTCCCCTCGATCATCAGGCGATCGACGGATTCGCGCAACGCGGCCATCTTCTGCAGCATCAGTTCCCGCGGATAGCTCAGCTGCCCCGCCCGCTTGGCGATGCGGCCGGCGATCATCACCGTGTCGACGTTGCCGCCGTTGGCCATCTCGACCACGCTGTAGACCGGGTCGTGCACCGGGAACAGGTTCAGATCGTCCGACCGCAACATGATGATGTCGGCCTGCTTGCCCGGCGTCAGCGAACCGATACGGTCCTCCAGTCCCATCGCCCGTGCCCCGCCAAGCGTCGCCCAGGCCAGCACTTCGCGGGTGCGCACCGGCGGCACGGCGAGCGGCGGGCCGCCGGCCTTCTTGTTGTCGCGCACCGCGATCGACAGCACGTTGATCAGGGCCGCCTGCATCTCGCGAAACATCTCGCCCGACACCTTGGGCTCGACATCGACGCCCAGCGCCGGCAGGCCGCCGAGCGCCCGGGTGCGGGCGACCAGCGGATCGGCGGCATAGCCGCGGAACTCGGTCTGCACGGTGGCGATGATCGCGACGCCATGGTCGACCATCATCTTCAGCTCGTCATCGCCGAGATAATTGCCGTGGACGATCGAGTGCCAGGGGCCAAGCAGCCCTTCCCGGCCGAGCTGCCAGTAGCCGTCGGGCGCGATGGCATCGGCCGGGCGCTTGGTGGCATGCGACGACGACACCAGGCCGAACTCGCGGGCCAGCTTGAAATTCGCGAGCGAGGCTTCGTAGCTCGCCCAATGAGGGCCGGCCGCGGCCAGCGCCATGGTGACCAGGCGATCATCCGAGGCAAGCCGCCCCTTGCGCAGATGCTCGATCCGCTCGCGCGGATGCGAGCGCTGCTCGAACGGCGTCACCGCCTCGATCTCCGGCCGCATCTTGCCGGCACCGAGGCCGAACAGCGCGCGGATGCCGCTTTCCTCCAGCGCGTCGATCGAGCGCTCGGCCTGCTCGAGCGAGGTGATGTTGTGGCAATAGTCGAACAGCGTGGTGACGCCGCAGTCGATCTGGTTCAGCGCGCCGACGATGTTGCCGAGATAGTTGTCCTCGGGGCCGTACAAGGTCGCCATGTTGGCATGCACGTACTTGAAATAGTCGTTGTAGATCCATTCCGAGCCGATGCCGCGCAGCCCGGCCTGCCAGGTATGCATATGCGCATTGACCAGACCCGGCATGACGATCATGCCGGAAGCATCGATCGTCTCGTCCGCCGCGGCGCCGAGATCATGGCCGATCGCGGCGATGCGATCGTCCTCGACCAGAATCTCGGCATCGCGCAGGCCGTCGCCCAGCCGGTCGTCCATAGTGATCAGCCAGCCGCATTTGATCAGCGTCTTCGCCATGATCAGGCCGCCTTCATCTCGAATTTCGCCTCGCGCAGGATGCGCTCGACCGAAGCCGCCAGCTCCTGTTGACGCCGGCGCAGCACATCCCTGGGGAACAGCAGCCGGCCGTCGCGCTTGCGGAAGGTGCCGGCGATCATCACGCTGTCGACATTCCCGGCATGGGCCTGTTCGGTGATCGAGAACACCGGATCGTGCACCGGGAACAGGTTCAGGTCGTCGGCGCGCAGCATGACGATGTCGGCCTGCTTGCCCGGCACCAGCGAGCCGATCCGGTCTTCGAGGCGCATCGCCCGCGCCCCGCCGATGGTCGCCCAGGCCAGCGCCTCGCGCGACCGGATCGGCATCACCTTGAACGGCGCGTTGCCGGCCAGGAAGTTGTCGCGATGCAGCGCCACGCGGGCATGCACCAGGGCCGCCTGCATCTCGCGGATGAACTCGCCGGTGACGATCGGCTCGACATCGATGCCGATCGAGGGCAGCGCACCCAGCGCGCGGACGCGCAAGGTGAGCGGGTCCGAGGTCATGCCGTGCAACTCGGTCAGCACGGTGGCCGAGATCGAGGCGCCGGCATCGATGATCGCCTTGAGCTCCTCGTCCGAGATGTAGTTGGCGTGGACGATATTGTGGTCGGGGCCCATCAACCCCTCCCGCGCCAGCCGCAGATAGCCTTCCGCCGTGATGCAGTCGGCCGGCTTGCGCGTGGCATGCGAGGTCGACAAGAGGCCGAGCTCGCGGGCCAGCCGGATATCCTGCTGACAGACTTCGTAGATCGAATAATGCGGCCCCAGGATTGCCATCGCGAGCGTCACCCGGGCATCGTCGGAAGCCAGGCGGCCGCGTCGCAGCGCCTCGATGCGGTCGCGGGGATGGGGGATGTGGGTGTAGGGCACGCCGCCCGGCGCGGTCGGCGGCTTGGCCGTGCCATGGGCGAAGACGGCGCGGATGCCGGTCTCCTCCAGCGCGTCGATCGAGCGTTCGGCCTGTTCTAACGAGGTGAGGTTGTGGCTCCAATCGAGCACGGTGGTAACGCCGCCGTCGATCTGGGTCAGCGAGCCGATCAGGTTGCCGAGGTAGTTGTCCTCGGGCTGGTAGAAGGTCGCGATATTGCCGTGAATGTGGGTGTGGTAGTCGGGCCCCATCCATTCCGAACCGATGCCGCGCAGGCCGCATTGCCAGACGTGGATATGGGCATTGACCAGGCCCGGCATGACGATCATCCCGGAGGCGTCGATCATCTCGTCCGCGGCGGCATTCAGGTTGCGGCCGACGGCCAGGATCTTCTCGCCCTCGACCAGAATCTCGGCGTCCCGGAGGTCGCCGATCTTCTCGTCCATGGTGACGGCCCAGCCGGCCTTGATCAGTTTGCGGGTCATGTCTGCCTCCAGATTTCTTCTATCAGGTCGTGCGCCAGCGGCTGATCAGCCGGTCGAGCTGATTCTGGCCCTTGGTCAACAGGATGCCGAGGATGGCGAGGAGCAGCAGGATGGCAAAGACCTGGCCGGTTTCCAGGATCTGGCCGGCCAGCTGCAGCCGGGCGCCGAGGCCGTATTTCGCCGTCTGCATCTCGGCCGCCACGATCAGGATGATCGAGATGCCGAGCGCCAGGCGCAGGCCGCCGAAGATTGCCGGCACTGCCGCGGGGAGAACCACCTTGCGCTGGATCTGCGATCGGGTGGCGCCGAGGTCGCGCGCGGCGAGGATCAGGCCTTCGTCGCACTGCCTCACGCCGATGATGGTGTTGACGAGAATCGGGAAGACGCAGCCGAGCGCCGACAGCACGATCTGGAAGATGTTGCCCGAGCCGAGCCAGATGACCAGGAGCGGCACCAGCGAGATCTTAGGCACCGGATAGATCGCCGAGACGAAGATGTCGCAGATCGCGTGTATCCGCTTGGAGGTGCCCATGGCGATGCCGAGGCCGATGCCGACGAAAGCCGCCAGGAAGAAGCCGCCGAAGATGCGATAGAGCGTCAGCATCATGTCATAGGCGAGGTTCTTGTGCACGAACAGGTCGTAGAGCGTGACGGCGATGACCGAGGGCCGCGGCAGGTACAGCTCGGGGATTTCGGCCAAGTAGACCGCCGCCTCCCAGAACAGGAGGAAGGCCACCATCGCGACCGGGCCGTACCACCAAGTATCGTCGCGCAGCCTTTCATCGTCGTGGGACGTGTCGGTCTTGGCGGCCTCGGCCGCGGTCATGGATTGCTCACTCATCACACACCTCAGGCCGACAGCATCGATTTGCGGACCTCGTCGCGCAGCAGGCCGTAGATCTCGTTGAACAGTTCGCCGAAACGCGGGTCGTTCTGCATGTCGAACCCGCGCGGCCGCGGCAGATCAATGTCCAGCCGCGCCGCGACCCGGCCGGGGCGAGCCGTCATCACCAGCACCGTATCGGAGAGGAAGATCGCCTCCTCGATCGAATGGGTGACGAGGATGACGGTCTTGCCCGAACGCTCGACCACCGCGGCCAGCTGTTCCTGCAGGTAGAGGCGCGTCTGGGCGTCGAGCGCGCCGAAGGGTTCGTCGAGGAACAGGATGTCGGGCATCATCACCAGGCCGCGGGCGAGGCCCACCCGCTGGCGCATGCCGCCGGAAAGCTGGGCAGGAAAATGCTTCTCGAACCCCGACAGCTCGACCGAGCGGATCGCCTCTTCCGCCCGGGCATAGCGCTCGTCCTTGGCGACGCCTGCCAGTTCCAGCCCGAAGGCGACGTTGTCGAGCACCGTGCGCCAGGGCAGCAGGTTGAACGACTGCCAAACGGTCGCCATGCCGGGCTTGGGCCCGGGCTGCAGCTTGCCCGAGCCGTCACCGTACATGAAGCGGACTTCGCCCGACGACGGCTGCAACAGGCCGCGCAGGATCAGCAGCAAGGTCGACTTGCCGCAGCCGGACGGCCCAACCAGGGCGGTGATCTTGCCGGCGGCGAAGTCGCAACTGGTCTGGGCCAGGGCCGTGGTCGGCTTGCGGGTCTTGGACAGCCAGCGATGCGAGACCCGGTCGACGGCGATCTGTTCGAACTGCATGGTCGCCCCAATCGTCAAATGAACGGGTTCTTGTCGTCGAGGCGCTTGCGGGCCTCGGCAATCGCCTTGAGGTCGAAGAGCTGGGCTTCGGTCACCGGCTTGACCAGCAGGTCGGTCTTTTCATGCCAGTATTTCTGCTGGGCCATGATCGACGGAATGTTGGGCTGGCCGTCCAGCACCATGAAGGTCCAGCGTGGCCGGGTCTCGTCGATGATCGGCACCGGCAGCTTGGTGCCCTCGGCCATGATCTTGAGGATTTCCGGGTCGCCGTTCTTGGCGCAATCCATGTAATCCTTGTTGGCCTGCATGATTGCCATGATGAAGCGGACCACGGCATCGTTGCGCTCGGTCAGCAGCTTGGTCGAAGCGGCCGAGCAGGCCAGCACGAAATTCGGGTCGATCTCGTCCGACCAGGTGACGACGCGGCCGATACCCTGCTTCTCGGCAGCATAGGCGCCCGGCAGCGGCAGGTTGATGATACCGATCGAATTCTGCTTCATCAGCGGCAGGCTGACCCGCGGGTCCATGCCCCACTGCCAGTCGACGTCGTCGACGGTCAGCCCCGCCTTCTGCAGGGCGATGGTGTGCAGGTAATGGGCGACCGAGCCGCGCGAGGAGATGCCGATCTTCTGGCCCTTGGCAAACTTGTAGCCGGCGAGGTTGGTGAAACCCTTCTCATGGAGCGCGTTCGACACCAGGATGGCGTTCGAGCCCCAGCCCGGCGCCTCGCGCCCGCGTTCCATGAACAGCTTGATGCCGGTGCCCTTGGATACCAGGTTGAACAACCCGGCCGAGATCGTCGCGCCAGCGATGTCGAGCTCGCCCGCCGCCAGCGAGGGCATCGACAGGCTGCCGTCGACATAGGAGGTGGTCTCGACCGTCAGGTTCATCTTGGCGAAGTAGCCCTTCGCCTCGGCGATCATCGCCGGTCCGGACGAGATATAGGGGGTGAGCCCCGCCCGCAGCCTGGCCGGCGCCATGAAATCGCCCTGCGCCCACAGACGCGGCGCGGGAAAGGCCGCGGCGGCGGCGATGCCTGCGCCGGTGGCGGCCAGCAAACGGCGGCGGGACACTCTGCTCATCTGAAGTCTCCTGTCTGGACGATCTGGGCCGGGGTCGTGCCGGCGGCGATCCGGTGAAGCCTGGAAATGCGGCTTTGCCGCTTATTCTTCGGGCGCGAATAGGGAGAAGAAACTGCAATCGTTTGCAATTTGCGATATCGGCAACCCGCCGTGGCGGTGATCATGAGATGCCCACCAGGGGCATGGCCAGCAGAACGGTGGCCGGGCGGTCCGACCGGTTGAGCAGCCGCCGCCCCTCGCCAGGGGCAAAACGGCAGGAATCGAGGCGATGGAGCACGGCTTCCTCGGTGTCGGACATCATCGTCACCTCCCCTTCCAGCACCACATACATCTTCTCCTGCCCCGAGGCGTCGAGCGTGGTGCCGCCGCCGGGTTCGAGTACCGACAGGCCGAGCCACAGCGACGAACTCGGCCCCGCCTCGCGCCCCTGCAGCCGGCGCATCGTCATCCGGTCGTGGCCTGGCGCGTCGTAGAAAGGCGCATCGCCGTGGCGGATGACATGCATCCGATCTCTCTCGCTCAGCGGCCCGGCACCAGCACGACGCGCGGCCGGGTAGAGCCGAGCACCGCCTGATAGGCCTTCGCCGCCGCATCGAAACCATGCAAGCCCTGTTCCACCGTGAACGGGCGGAGATGCCCCGCCTCGAAATCGGCGCGCAGGCCATCGAGCAGTTCGGCGCATACCGAGGAGTCCAGCGCCAGCGTATCGACGCCGACATAGGAATGACGTCCGCGGAAGAATTCGAACAGGTTGAACGGCACGATCTTCTCGATCGTGGCGATGATGATCTGGCGGCCCTGCAGCGCCAGGGACTTGTGCGCCAGCTCGAAATATGGACTGCCGACGGTATTGAAGACCAGGTCGACACCGCGCCCGCCGGTCAGGTCGCGGATGCGCCCGGCGGCATCGCCGTCGGTCGCGTCGACCACCTCGACCGGCCCGGACGCATGGCCGACGTAAGCTTCGTTGCGGCGCACGACACCGATCACCCGGGCGCCGCGCAAGGCGGCGAGCTGGGCGGCGGCCTGGCCAACCTTGCCGTTCAGCCCGCAGATCAGCACGGTCTCGCCCCGTTCCGGCGCTCCGGCGCGGCGGTAGCCGTCGATCGCGGTAACGAAGGGCACGCCGATGCCAGCGGCCTCGGCCATGCCGATCGACGCGGGCTTGGGGCGGACCGAGGCCGCCTCGACGACGATATGGCTGGCGTGGGTGCCGTCGCGGCGGATGCCCAGTTCGCCGCCCGAACCCCAGACTTCCTGGCCGACCAGCGCGGTGGGCCCCTCGACGACCACGCCGGCGAAATCACGGCCCGGCGTGCGCGGCCAGACGGCATAGGGCATCTGGCCCAGGGCTGCCTTGACGTCGGACGGATTGACACCGGCGGCGTGGATCTCGACCAGCACCTGATCGGCATGGTCGCGCCGCAGCATCGTCGTCTCGGTGTCGAAGCGGAGCGAGGCGAGATCGGGCGCCTTCGCCGTCAGCCGCAGGCGGCGGGCGGTGGCGCCGGCACCCGGGACGGCAATGGGGGTCGGATCGACCAGAAGGGTCATGAAACTGCTTCCTGCTGCAAAGAACGGTCAGGCCAGACGGGTCGGCAGGCCCAAGAGGTCGCGGGCCGCCCGAGGGCTGGCGATCTCGGCGCCCATCGCCTGGACGATACCCCGCGCCTTCTCGACCATCGCGGCATTCGACGGTGCCAGCACGCCCCGCTCGATGAACACCGCATCCTCCAGCCCGATGCGGACATGGCCGCCGGCGAGATAGGACTGGCCGACCATCGGGAAGGCGGCGCGGCCGGTCCCGAAGGCGGTCCACACCGCGCCGGGCGGCAGCATGGCCCGGGCATAGAGCACGGTTTCCGGCCCGGGCTGGAAGCCGTAGCGCACGCCCATGACGATCGAGCACAGCATCGGGCCTGACAGCGTGCCGTCGGCCAGCAGGTCGCGGGCGAAGGCGATGTCGCCGGAATCGAACAGCTCGATTTCGGGCAGCACGCCGGCCTCGCGGATGACGGCGGCCATGCGCCGGACCGTCCTGGGCGTGTTGATCACGACCTCCTGCCCCGAATTCATCGTGTTGAGGTCGAGGGTGCAGATATCGGGCTTCAGCACCGGAATATGGGCGACGCGGATCTCGGGCCGGGTCAGCGTCGTCCCCGGCCCCGCGACCTTCGGATCCTCATCCGATGGCACGAACCGCCCGCCCGGCCCGGTGGTCAGGTTCAGGATCAGCTGGGTGTTGCGGGCCCGGATGCGTTCGACGACGTCGCGGTAATATTCCAGCGCCATCGACGGCTTGCCGGTCGCGGGGTCGCGGACATGGATATGGACGACGGCCGCGCCCGCCTCGGCCGCGGCGAGCGAGGCATCGGCGATTTCCTCCGGCGTCACGGGAAGGCCCGGATGCTGGTCGCGGGTGGTCAGGTTGCCGGTCACGGCGCAGGTGATGACGACGCGGTCGTGCATGGCGGATCCCCTAGAGCGAGCGGCCGCCGTCGGCGACGACGATGGTTCCGGTCGAGTAGCGCAACAGCGTGGCGCAGGCGAGCACCGCATCGGCCATATCGGCGGGGTCGGCGACACGGCGCAACGGAATGGTCTGGGCGACCTTCGCGTTGGCCGCGGCGTCGCGGCCGGGCACGAAGCTCGTGTCGACCACGCCGGGCGACACGGCCACGACCCGGATGGCGGGCGCCAGCGACCGGGCGAGGCCCTTGGTCAGCGCATCGATCCCGGCCTTGGCCGCGGCGTAGGCGAGATTGGAGCCCGCCCCGGTCGTGCCGGCAATCGACGAGATGTTGACGATGAGCCCGTCGCCGCCCGCCGCGAGCAGCGGACGGAAGGCGCGGATGGTGGCAAAGCAGCCGCGCCAGTTGACCTGGAACAGCCGGTCGATCAGGTCGTCGTCGAGCGCGTCGAGATCATGGGCCGGCACCGCCGCGGTGAAGCCCGCGGCATTGACCAGGATGTCAGCCCGGCCGCAGCGTTCGGCCACCGTATCGGCAAGGGCCTTCAGCGTCGCGCTGTCGGCGACGTCGGCCGGCAAGGCGAGATGTCCGCCGCCGGGAAGCTGCGCCACCAGCGCCTCGGCGCCGGCGCGATCGCCGCGCCAGGTGACGACGACACGGGCCCCGGCCCCGGCCAGGGCGCGCGCCGTGGCGGCGCCGATGCCGCCCGAACCGCCGACGATCACCGCAACCTTGCTGTCGAGGGTATGGGCCATGTCAGTCGATCGGCGGCTGGGGCAGCACGGCGGCGCCGGGCTGCAGCACGAAGCGGGTCTCCAGGCTGTACCAGGGGCCGGCGACGTCGGCCTCGGGCGCCGGGCCTTGCTCGCGGCGGTAGTCGCCGACCAGGGCCTGGGTGACGCCGAACACGACGTCGGTTTCAAGGTCCGGGTCGTCGGCGACGAAGACCTGCGAGATCAGCGTGTCGTAGCCGTCGCGATGCAGCAGGAAATGCAGATGCGCCGGGCGCATCGGACGGCGGATCTGGGCACGCAACAAGCCACCGACCGGACCGTGGGTCGGCACGGGATAGCCGGCGGGCAGCACGCTGCGGAACCAGAAGCGGCCATCGGCATCGGTGGTGAGGCAGCCGCGCAGGTTCATGTCGGCCTGCTCGGCATCCTGGTTCTCGTAGAGCCCGATGGGCGAAGCCTGCCAGACATCGACGCGCACGCCGGCAAGCGGGGCGCCGGCCGCATCGACGACGATGCCGCGCACGAACAGCACCGGGCCGGGCGTGGCCGAGCGGACCAGCGAGCCGCCATTGGGCGTGACCGGCGACCGGTCGCGCCAGAACGGGCCCAGCAATGCGGCATCGCCGTCGGCGGTGCCGTGGTTCTGCAGGGCAACCAGGGTCGAGGCGCCGAGAACGTCGGCGAACAGCACGGCTTCGTTATGCGTGCCGGTGCAGGCCTTGCCCATCTGGGTGAGGAAACCCAGAGCGGCCATGAATTCGTCGTCGGTCGGACGGACCTCGCGGATCAGCGCATGCAGATGACGCACCGTCGCCGCCATCAGTTCGCGCAGCCGGGCATCAGGCGTCGCCGCCATCGCCTCCAGCACCGCCGCAGTTACCGTTTCCTGCCCCGAGATGATCATGCCAACCCTGTTTGTATCGGTTTATGCAAACGATTGTAGGTTGGAGCGCCCATGATCTGTCAATCACAAAATCGAGCGGACCGATTGGACGGGAATCGTTTGCAGGGTATAGTCCCACCCCATGAGCCGGTCCCGCAGCCCGCAGAAGCCCATTACCCTGAAGGAAGTCGCCGCCGCCGCCGGCGTGCATCCGTCGACCGTCTCGCGCGCCCTGAGCGCCGCCACCCGCCATCTGGTGGCCGACGACGTCGCCGCGCGGGTGACGGCCGCGGCAACGGGCCTGGGCTATCGCCCCGACCCGGTCGCCGCCTCGCTGCGCACCGGCAGATCGCACATGGTCGGCGTGCTGGTGCCCGATATCGCCAATCCGGTCTTCTCGCCCATTCTCGGCGGTATCGCCGAGGCCTTGTCGACCCATGGCTACTCGACGATCGTCGCCGATGCCGGCAACGACCGGGCGCGGCAGATCGAGCTGGCCGAATCGCTGATGGCCCGACGGGTCGACGGCCTGGTGCTGGCGACCGTCGCGCGCGACGATCCGGTGGTTGCCCGCTGCCTGGAGCGTGAATTGCCGGTCGTACTGGTCAATCGTGCCGAAGCGAATGCACGAGTCTCCGCCGTCGTGTCCGACGACATGGCCGGCATGGCGCTCGCCGTCGATCACCTGGTCGGGCTGGGCCATCGCGCCATCGGCCATCTGGCCGGGCCGCAGCAGATCTCGACCGGCCACCTGCGCCGGCGCGGCTTCGTCGCGGCCATGGCGGCGCAGGGACTGGCCGCCGGCGACGACGTGATCGAGACGGCGGCGAGCTACAGCCGCGAGGACGGGGCGGCGGCGGCGCGGACCCTGCTCGATCGCCGGCCGGATCTCACCGCGGTGGCCGTCGCCAACGACCTGCTGGCGCTGGGCCTCTACGACGTGCTGCACGAACGCGGGCTGACCTGTCCCGGCGACCTCTCAGTGGTTGGCCACAACGACATGCCGCTGGTCGACATGGTGGCGCCACCCTTGACCACCGTGCGAATCGGCCATCGCGAAATGGGACAGGAGGCAGCGCAATTGCTGATGCGCGCGATCAACCGCGAAGCCGGCGCCCGGCTGAATATCGTCCTGGCCCCGACCCTGATGGTACGCAAATCGACGGCGGCACCGCGATGAAGAGCATCGAGAACGTCACACCCCGTCCCTGGGGCCAGGGCTGCCTGACCTGGGAATTGCTGGCACGGCCGGACATGGTGGTGTTCCACGAGCGCATGCCGCCGGGTACCGCCGAACTCGCCCATCACCACGCGGTGGCACGGCAGTTCTTCTTCGTGCTGACGGGCAGCCTCGTCATCACCATCGACGGCACCGAACACCGCCTCGCCCGCCACGAAGGCCTGGAAGTGCCGCCGGGCGCGGTGCACAAGGTGCGCAACGCCTCGCACGGCGAGACTGAATTCCTGGCCATCGCGCACCCGAGCACGCTGGGCGACCGCACAAATGCCGAGGGCGGCTAGGCCGCCGCCATCACCGGGTCGATGGCGGCGACGATCGCCTCGATGAGCTGATCGAGGCCGGGCGGCCTGGTGTCACCCAGCACCAGCGCCAGCTCGGCCACCGGCAACGGGGGCAGGCCCCGCACCTCGGCCACGCCTGGCGCCAGCGCGGAGCGGCCGAGGGCCGACACGCCCAGCCCGCTCTGCAGCGCCGCCTGGACGCCGGCAAGGCTGGGGGAAACATAGGCCACGTGCCAGGGCCGCCGCGCGCGGTCGAGCGCCTCCAGCGCATATTGCCGATAGAGGCAGCCCGGCGAGAACAGCACCAGCGGCAAGGGCTTGTCCGGATCGGGCCGCCAACCTTCCGCCGCCAGCCAGTGCAATTGATCGTGCCAGCGATGCAGCGTGCCGGGCTGGCCCGACGGCTGCTTGACCAGGGCCAGGTCGATGTCGCCGCGGGCGAGATCGCGGCGCAGGGTGACGCTCAGGTCGCAGCGCACCTCGAGCCGCCGGCGCGGGGCGGCGGCGAATCGGCTGAGCACGTCGGCCAGGCCGCGGCTGGCGAAATCCTCGGTGACGCCGAGGCGAAGGGCACCCGCCCCCGGCCCCTGCCCCAGTACCGCCTTGGCCTCGTCATGGAGATCGAGCAGGCGGCGGGCATAGCCGAGCAGCAGGTCGCCTTCCTCGGTCAGGCGGATCTTGCGCCCCTCGCGATGGAACAGCGGATGGCCGGCCGCCTGCTCCAGCCGCTGGATCTGCTGGCTCACCGTCGACTGGGTACGATGGACGCGCTCGCCCGCCCGGGTGAAGCCGCCGGAATCGGCGGCAGAGACGAACGTGCGCAAAAGGTCGATCTCGAGGGGCGCTCCGGCCATGTCATTCATCCGATTTATCGATGCATAACATTCAAACATCTCGTTTCCCGATGCAAGTATCGGCACCTACCTTTGCGCCATGACCCAATGCACCGTCGATAACCGGGCGCCCGCCGCGCTCGGCCTGCCGCTGGCCGTCGGGCTGTTCTGCCTGACCTGGTCCTCGGCCTTCGCCGCCGGCAAGATCGCACTGGCCGACAGCCCGCCGTTGTCGTTCCTCTGCCTGCGTTTCCTGGCGGCGGGCGTACTGATGATCGGCGTCGCCGCGCTGCTGCGCCGCGGGCCGTGGCCGCGGGGCCGCGATCTCGCCGCCCACGCCCTGGTCGGGCTGCTGGGCAATGCGCTCTATCTCGGCCTCAGCTATTCCGGGCTGGTCACGGTCTCGTCGGGACTGACCGCCCTGATCATCTCGGCCAATCCGATCCTGACGGCGATCCTGGCGCGGCCACTGCTGGGCGAGCCGCTGGGGCGGCGGACGGTGATCGGCCTGGCGCTCGGCCTTGCCGGCGTGGCGCTGATCCTGCGCCACCGCATCGGTGCCGGGGCCGAGGACCTGCACGGCGTGCTGCTGGTGCTGGCGGCCCTGGCCGCGCTGTCGGCGAGTGCCGTGGCCTACAAGCGGCTGAAGCCGCGCGGCGACCTGCTGATCGCCAACGGCGTCCAGATGCTGGTCGCCGGCCTCGTGCTGATCCCCGTCGCCTGCGGGCTGGAGGATCCGGGCGCAATCCGCTGGACCGGCCCGTTCATCGCGGCGTTCCTGTACCTGCTGCTGGCGGCGTCGGTTGCGGCCTATCTGCTGTGGCTGTGGCTGCTCAGCCGCTATTCGGCGACCGAGGCCTCGGCCTGGCATTTCCTGATGCCGCCGCTCGGGCTGCTGCTGGGCTGGCTGGTCCTGGGCGAGCCGGTGGCCGCGTTCGACCTGATCGGCATCATCCCCGTCGCCATCGGCATCGCGCTGGTGACGCGGAAAAGTTAAGGCGCGGTCTTGCGCCGGTATTTCTCGGGCAGCAGGTCGGTCGCCTTGAACCGGCCGAGTTGGCCGCCCTGACGCATGATGACATGGGCATCGGGGGCGAAGTCGGTCAGCATCTCGCGGCAGACGCCGCAGGGCGAGACGATCTGGACGCCGTCGATCGGGTCGGTCGGCTTGGGGTGGCGGACCGACACGATCGCCGTGATGCCGGTCGCGCCGTCGGCCATGGCCGAGCCGACCGCCACCGCCTCGGCGCAGACCGAGGCACGGCCGACATAGGTGTCCAGGTGCAGGCCGAGATAGATCCGGCCGTCGGTGGTGCGCACAGCCGCCGCGATATGGTGGCGGTTCTCGCGGAAACGCGCATTGATCAGGTCGCGCGCGGCGGCGACGAGGGCCTCGTCGTCCGCCGTGATCGCTTCGGCCTGCATACTCGCCATCACGCCAGGCGCTTCAGCGCTTCGTCAAGACGGGCGATGGTCGCACTGAAATTGACCTTGCGCTCGTTGTTCTCCTCGAGCACGTGGGCCGGCGCCTTGGCGACGAAATCGGCATTGGCCATCCGACCGTCGATCTTGGCGATCTCGGCCTCGGCCTTGGCCTTCTCCTTGGCCAAGCGCTCACGCTCCTTGGCGATGTCGATGACATCGGCCAGCGGCAGCACCACGGTCGCCTCGTCCAGCACGATCTGGACGGCACCCTGCCCGACCTGACCATCGGTCGCGGCATCTTCCAGGCGGGCCAGGCGCAGGATGGCATCACGATGGGTGGCGAGACGGGCCTGGCTGAGGCCGGAAGCGCCGTTGAGGAACAGCGGGATCTTGGCCGCGGCCGGCACGTTCATCTCGTTGCGCGCGGTGCGCACTTCCGAGATCAGCCGGATCACCCATTCCATCTCGTCGAAGGCCGCCTGATCGACCGGAAGGCTCGAGAAATCGGGCCAGGGGCGCTGCATCAGGAAGGTACCGCCGGTGACCGGCCGATAGCGGCGCTGCCACAGCTCCTCGGTCACGAACGGCATGATCGGGTGCATCAGTTCCAGCAGGCGCTCGAGCACCCAGGCGCAGGTCGCGCGGGTCTCGTCCTTGGCCGGGCCGTCGGCGCCCATCAGCACGGGCTTGATGAATTCGAGGTACCAGTCGCAGTACGTGCCCCAGGCGAACTGGTAGAGCACGCCCGCCGCCTCGTTGTAGCGATAGGCCTCGATCGCCTGGGTGACGGCCGCGCCGCAGCGGACGGTGGCGCCCACGATCCAGCGGTTGACGGTCTGGGTCACCGCCGCCGGATCGAAGCCGGCCACCGGGTCGCAGCCGTTCATCTCGGCAAAGCGCGAGGCATTCCACAGCTTGGTGCAGAAATTGCGGTAACCCTCGACCCGGCTTTCGGCCAGCTTGATGTCCCGCCCCTGGGCCGCCATCGCCGTCAGGGTGAAGCGCATCGCATCGGCGCCGTACTTGTCGATCAGGACGAGGGGGTCAATCACGTTCCCCTTCGACTTCGACATCTTCTGGCCCTTTTCGTCGCGGACCAGGGCGTGGATGTAGATGGTGTGGAACGGCGCCTCGCCCATGAAATGCAAGCCCATCATGGCCATGCGGGCGACCCAGAAGAAGATGATGTCGAAGCCGGTGACGACGACGTCGGTCTGGTAGTAGCGGTCCAGTTCCTTGGTCTTCTCGGGCCAGCCTAGCGTCGAGAACGGCCACAGCGCCGAGGAGAACCAGGTGTCGAGCACGTCCTCGTCGCGGACCAGCACGGTCGGCTGGCCGTAATGAGCATCGGCCAGGCCTTGAGCCTCGGCTTCGGTCTCGGCGACGAAGACCTTGCCGTCGGGCGCGTACCAGGCCGGGATCTGATGGCCCCACCACAGCTGGCGTGAGATGCACCAGGGCTGGATGTTGCGCATCCACTCGAAATAGGTCTTTTCCCACTGGCGCGGCACGAAGGTCATCGCGCCGGTCTCGACCGCCGCGATGGCGGGCTTGGCCAGGGTCGCGGCGTCGACGTACCACTGGTCGGTCAGGTAGGGCTCGATCACCAGCCCCGAGCGGTCGCCGTGGGGCACGGTGTGCACATGCGGCTCGACCTTGACGAGGTAGCCCTGCTCCTCCAGGTCGGCGACGACGCGCTTGCGCGCCTCCTCGCGGGTCAGGTTGCGATAGGCTTCGGGCGCCGCGTCGCTGATGCGGCCTTCGCGATCCAGCACGACGATCATGTCGAGGCCATGGCGCTTGCCGACCTCGAAGTCATTGAAATCGTGCGCGGGGGTCATCTTGACCGCGCCGGTACCCTTCTCCGGGTCGGAATAGGCGTCGGCCACGATCGGGATGCGGCGGCCGACCAGCGGCAGGATGGCGTGACGCCCGACCAGATGCCTGAAGCGTTCGTCGTCGGGATGCACCGCGATGCCGCTGTCGCCCAGCATCGTCTCGGGCCGCGTGGTGGCGACGGTGATGCGCTCGTCCGAGCCTTCGACCGGATAGGCGATGTGCCAAAGGTTGCCCTTGACCTCGCGCGCCTCGACCTCGAGATCGGAGATCGCGGTCTGGAACTTGATGTCCCAGTTCACCAGGCGCTTGTCCTTATAGATCAGCCCCTGGCGGTGCAGTTCGACGAAGACCTTGCGCACCGCGGCCGACAGGCCGTCGTCCATGGTGAAGCGCTCGCGGCTCCAGTCGCAGGACGCGCCGAGACGACGCAGCTGACGGGTGATGGTGCCGCCGCTTTCGGCCTTCCATTCCCAGACCTTCTCCAGGAATTTCTCGCGGCCGAGGCTGCGCCGGGTCTGCTGGAACTGTTCCAGCTGGCGTTCGACCACCATCTGGGTGGCGATGCCGGCATGGTCGGTGCCGGGCTGCCACAGGACGTCGCGGCCGCGCATGCGCTCGAAGCGGATCAGGATGTCCTGCAGCGTGTTGTTGAGCGCGTGGCCCATATGCAGGCTGCCGGTGACGTTCGGCGGCGGGATGACAATCGAGAACGGCTTGTTGTCGTTCTGACCGCAGGCGAAGGCGCCGGCCTTCTCCCATGCGTCATAGAGGCGGGTCTCCACCTCCTCGGGCCGGTACGTCTTGTCGAGCATGGTCAAATCCGCATCGCTAGGCATGGCTAAAGGCAGAACCATGCTGGATAAGCCAGCGGCCCTGCGCTGGCAAGGGAGGAATGACCCGCCGGCTCAGTAGCGGGGCGGGTCGTCCTCGCCGCGGCTGGTCAGGCGGCCGACCTCGCGCTCGACCGCGCGCTGCACGATCGCGGCGAGATGCTGGTCGAGCCAGTCGCGCAACAGCGGCTTCAGGAGTTCCTTGACCAGGTCCTCCAGCGTGCGATGCGACGAGCCGAGCGGCATGCCGCGCGAATCCTGCACGGCCGCGAACAGGTTGTTGAAGTGGCTGGCCGCCTGATAGGCGATCGGCTCCGACACCAGATGCTCGGGCAACTCGTGCGTCAGATCCAGTACATCCTCGACCGGCTGATAGCGCGGCGGCGGTGGAGGCGGCGGCGGAGCAGCCCTCGGGCGTGGCGGCGGCGGAGGGGGTGGCGGCTCG